>CAYYIJ010000148.1:0-1798 GCA_964471945.1 uncultured Chlorobiaceae bacterium | reverse complement strand
AAAGAATAATTCAGAAGTCTTTGAACAGTAGTTTTGGACTTCTATCCAAGCAAAGTACGTGCGACTCACGTACCGTGATGATTCTTCCCTGAACGTGAGTCGCACATCGCCTCGAAAGTAAGTCGTACTTACCCGATTTGATAGTGAACATTTTTTTTCTTAAAATCTAACTATATCTTTAGGAACAAAGGTGGCTTTTAAAAATATTTCACATAACCCACAAACACTGTTTAGTGTCATTCTTGTGATCACATTCGCCGGGTTGCTGTGCCTTGCCTGGTCGCATCGGTTCATACAAGATGATGCTTTCATCTCGTTCCGGTATGCACAAAACTTGGCTCAGGGAAATGGACTTGTTTGGAATATCGGCGAGAGGGTTGAAGGATATACAAATTTCCTTTGGACTTTATTAATAAGTATCGGAATCTATTTGGGATGCGAGCCAGTAATGCTTTCATATATTTTAGGGACACTCTTTTTCTTCAATTCACTCGTTTTCACATATAAATTATCGTTTCTACTCTCTAACTCACGCAAGATCAGTCTTCTAACAATTATTCTATTGGGGACTAATTACACATTCTTCTGTTTTGCAACGGGCGGTTTGGAAACACAGATGCAAACAGCTCTCTTTGTAACCAGCAGCTACTTCTGCATTCAGGGACTGCTCCTCAAACGATGGTCGAAGAACCAGCTTTTTCTGCTCTCACTTCTTCTTGCTTTTTCGATTATTACCCGGCTCGATTCAGTTCTAATTGCCGGAATCCTCGCATCTGTGACAATCTATCAGATTTGGAAAGAATCAACATCTATCAGACAACTAATAGTAAAGCTCTCTGTTTTTATCGCTCCTCTTATTATCTTGGTTGGTATCTGGATGTTATGGAAATTATCTTATTACGGTGATATCCTGCCAAATACATTTTACATTAAAGCTTCGACCTTTACATCTCCATTGAACGGTTTACATTATCTCTACCGATTCATCTTCTCCTATCTTCTCTTCCCGCTTTTTATCGTTGGAATATTTGCAGTACGATCCTATTTAAAACACCACAATTCTGTGATGCTTATTCTCGGCACTATCATACTTTTATGGTTTTTGTATGTAATAAAAATTGGCGGCGACTTCATGGAATTTCGGTTTGTAGTCCCAATTCTACCGCTTCTATTTATTTTTTTTAGTTGGACAATATTTCATTTCATCGACAGAACTGTATACCGCGTGGTTTTAATCGGGCTCATTCTCATCGGTTCGGTACATCATATTTTTACATTTACGTACAATCCATCGGATAGAATAGAACCGATAACTGAATTACACCAGCATATCTATGCAGATAGTCAGAATTGGTCCGGCATCGGAAAGATACTTGGGCATTATTTCAAGGATAATCCTGATGTAACAATTGCAACTACGGCAGCGGGGGCAATCCCTTATTATTCGGGACTTCGAACTATTGATATGTACGGTTTAAACGATGCTTGGATAGCTCGAAAAGGATTTTTCATCGGCTCGACTCCCGGTCATCAACGGATGTCTCCACTTAGTTACTTACGTGACCGGCAAGTGAATCTGGTTATCTCACATCCAGGTGTTATGAAGTTATCTGCCTCTGTAACACATGTCCCCAACATACCAATGAATTCGAATGACAGGTTAGATACTGCAAGAGTCATAGAAATTCCACTTGATGCAAATTATAAAACACTCGCATTATATCTGACTCGACATCCAACAATCGATGAAATAATCACAAAAAATCGCTGGAAGGTTCACACATTTGCAATGAAATAA
>CAYYIJ010000147.1:0-1958 GCA_964471945.1 uncultured Chlorobiaceae bacterium | reverse complement strand
ATTCAAATTTTAATGAACAGATTACCATGTTCATTAGGAGCGAAGCGAAACATCTCGATTCTAAAGAATTTGAGACCCTTCACTTCCTGCCCGCCGTCCACCATGTCCGACTTTGGCAAGCGGGCGTTCAGGGTGACAAATGGAGGGATTTTTCAGAAGTCTCTTCAATTAAAAGTTGGAGTTGATATTTTTGTTCTTATAGCTTACATTATTATAGAATACCTATTCGGCAATTATTATAGTGAACATCCTTAATTGAATTAAAATTAGTGAATTAAATTTGGAGAGACTATGAAAACGAAAACACCCATACCCGACAACGAATTTGAGAGGCTTAAAACCCTCCGTCGTTACGAAATTTTCGACACACCAGCCGAGAAAGTATTCGATGATATAACCTTCCTTACCTCCCACATATGCCGCACCCCCTACTGTATGATTGGCTTTATTGATAGTGGCAGAGTCTGGTTTAAATCAAGAATAGGATTGGAGATAAAGGAAATTCCCCGCAACATCGGTATCTGTTCTCATGCAATAATGAAACCCGACGAGCTTTTCATCATCCAAGATACATTCCTTGATGAACGGTTTGTAAACAATCCGATGGTACAAAACGAGCCGCATATCCGTTTTTATGCCGGCTCACCATTGGTAACATCTGATAATTTTGTGCTCGGGGTGCTTTGTATTCTTGATTCTGTGCCACGTGAGCTGTCAAAAGAACAAGTGACTGCCCTAAAGATATTAAGTCGATTTATCGTAAATGAACTTGATCTGCGACTGAATATAAAAATCCTCTCCACTTCCAATTCTGAACTTAAGCGAACTGAAACCGAATTAAAAGAAACTGATGAACGGCTTCGCGATTTTCTGGAAAATGTCAACGACATGATCCAATCTGTTGATCCCGATGGAAATTTTCTTTACGTAAATCGCACATGGCTTCACACGCTTGGCTATAAACGTTCAGAAATATCCAAGCTTAAACTTTTTGATGTTCTTCATCCCGATTGTCGTGAGCAATGTGTAGAAAAATTCAAACAGGTATTAGCAGGGAACATTCTCGGCGAAGTTGAAGCCGAATTCATTACAAAGGATGGAAAGAAAATTATTGTTGAGGGAAACTCGAACGTTAAATTCGAGGATGGAAGTCCGCTTTACACTCGCAGTATCTTCCGTAACATTACCGAACGCAAACGGATGGAAAAAGAGATCCAAATTAAGCAAGCATATTTCGAGCAATTATTTAACAATGCTCCCGAAGCAATAGTCGTACTCGATAATGAAGATCGTATAATAGATGCAAATAGTGAATTTACTGTGATGTTCGGATATACACACGCTGAAGCTACGGGTCAATTCATCAATCATCTTATTGTTCCATTCGAATTTCGTTGTGAAGCACTATCACTTACCGATAAAGTCGCAAAAGGCGGAACAGTTAGTTATGAGACCATAAGACATAAAAAGGACGGAACACCATTAAATGTTTCAATACTCGGTACACCGATAACTGTTGGCTGGGGTAGTAATTTGGTTTATGGTATTTATCGCGACATCACGGAAAAGAAAAGGGTTGAAAAAGAACTTCAAATTAAGCAAGCATATTTTGCACAGTTGTTCGACAGTTCTCCGGAAGCAATCGTGATACTTGATGAGCGTGATTGTGTCCAAAATCTCAATAAAGAATTTACAAAAATGTTTGGCTACACGCTTGAGGAAAGTATGGGTCGGCAGATTCATGAACTTGTTGCTTCCCCGGAACTGCGGGATGAAGCTCTATTCCTAACGGATAAAGTCGCGCACGGTGAGATGATTAGTTTTGAAACTGTGAGAAAGAAAAAAGACGGTTCACTATTCGATGTATGGATACTCGCCGCACCAATTTATGTCGAGGGCGGAAAAATTGCTCTCTATGGGATGTACCGCGATATCACTGAGCGAAAGCGAATTGAAAA
>CAYYIJ010000146.1:0-1994 GCA_964471945.1 uncultured Chlorobiaceae bacterium | reverse complement strand
GAAAGAATAGATTGCAGATCGGGGTTTGGAGATTTGAAACGTGAACCGATGTCTGATTTCTGATATTCGATATACGCTAATAGTGAACAAATTACTAAATGACCATTGACGAATGACACATCGATAACCATTATTCTAACATGATATGAATTTTTATAAACAAATAATTCTAACGACCACAATCATTAAACAAAAAGGAGTACAAATGAAATTACACAATCTGTTCGCTCTGTTGCTTGTAGCTTTAGTATCAGTTTCAACGGTTCTATCACAAAATGATACCAAAAAAACAGACGCAAAAAAAGAAACTAAACAATCCTGCTGCCCAAGCGATAAAGCTGCCAAGACTGGAGCTAAAGTAGAAGCCAAAAAATCGGATTGCACATCTAAAGATACAACACACAAACACGATGATAACTCCGATTGCCTGAAAAAAGAAACCACGAAAGAGTTGGAGAAAGAAATCCAAGAGAAAGGCAATATCTACGGATGCTCGATGTGTCCAAATGTTAAGTCGGATACCCCTGGCAAGTGCCCGGAATGCGGGATGGCAATGGAAAAGGTAAAAACTTCTGAAAAAGAGACAAAAATCGACAAGCAATCGAAGATAAGTCAATATGTGTACGTGTGTTCGATGTGTCCGGATGTAAAGGCAGACAAACCCGGTAAATGTCCGAAATGCGGAATGAATTTAGAGAAATTAAAATAAGGTAACTGACCGCAATATTCATCTTTAAAAAAAAATGGAGTCCACTTCTAAAGTGGACTTCATCTACTTGATGATTTGATTCCTACTTAAACCTATCTTATATTTCAATAGTCTTAGGTAGTGAGCATATAATATCAATTTAAAAAATATAAAAGGAACGAAATATGAAAAAATACAAGTCCCTCCTGCTCGTTGTGATCTTTTTCGGTTTCGCGGGAATAATCATTTCGCAGAATCAACAGCGTCCCGAGCGTCGGATACAACAATTACAGGAAACATTGAAGCTCACCGAGGAGCAAACTGCGAAGATATCGGAAATCATGACGCGTAATGAACAACAGGCAACTCAGGAACAATCATCGAAACCATTAAATAAGAAAGCTATGAGGAGGAACGAACAGAAACGATTGTCGGTAATGGATAAAGAGATTGAAGAGCTGCTTACACCCGATCAATTAAAGAAATATGAATCGTACAAAAAAGAACGATCAAATCAGATGAAAAGCAGAGGTAAAGGGAAAAAGTTTAATCAGGATTGAAAAATTAAATACTTCAAGATTATCATAGATTCGCAATATGATGTTCAAATATTTTTCTGAAGTGAAATCCATAAATTGAAAGTGTTATTGCGAGCGGGAAAAGTCGTGGACGACGCGCCAACGTCCAAATGAAAAGTTTCCAATATTGATAACGTTCTTTGCCGATCACACCTAAAAACAGCATCGATTTATATAACGCCATCATTCGATTGAACTTGAAGTTATAATTACCGATCCTTGGGGGCTTGTAATTTTTAAGTAATTCTTTCACGCGTGCGTAATAATGTTTTGGAGAATAGATATTCTCAAGAATTCTCTTGTATCCATCGATTAGCTCTTTGTAATTCATCAATGGTTTGAAGTTCATTGAAAAATCGGTATTATCGCCAGTGAACGATTGCAGCAATCTACCCTCAGCGTTGAGCCGTTTGTAAAGTTTTGTTCCTTTTGGTGCATTCAACAATCCAACCATTGCTGTAGCAATACCACTTTCTTGAATAAATGCCGACAGCTTCTCGAAAATAGAAGCTGGATCACTGTCGAATCCAACAATAAATCCGCCTTGAACCTGCAAACCAAACCGCTGAATTTTTTTAACACATGCAATCATGTTGCGATTTTTGTTCTTTACTTTTCCACACTCTACTAAACTATCTTCATTGGGCGATTCGATTCCAATGAATACAGCGTCAAAGCCAGCTTGAACCATTAATAGCATAAGTTCTTCATCATCTGCAAGATTTATA
>CAYYIJ010000145.1:0-2268 GCA_964471945.1 uncultured Chlorobiaceae bacterium | reverse complement strand
TGTTTCATAAAAATAACTCCTTAAAAATATTAATTAATTAATTGGTGGATTAGAGATTTAGTTTTGAATTTTTTTTTATTTTAAATTTCTTTATTTACAACCTCAACCTTGCGAAGGTAGACCCTTCACTTGCGTTCAGGGCAAGCCCTTCGCAAGGTTTTAGGTTTTCAAGCATTTACTTCAATAACATCATCTTCTTTACTTGCTGGAATTGACCATCATTGACAACTAACCGATAGTAATATATCCCAGAAGCAAGATGAGATGCGTCGAATTCTACTTCGTTAGTTCCTTCATAGAATTCCTCACGGTCCGCTATAGTCATAATTTCTTGACCGAGCATGTTGTAAACCTTCAAGCTTACAAATGCGTCTTCCGATAGATCGAACTCAATCGTTGTAGTCGGATTGAACGGATTAGGATAATTCTGCTTCAGATCGAACGACAACGGTGTTGTTTCTGTGTAAACGAAGCCCTGATCGACAGAGGGTTCGGGTGAACTTAAAGTTGGTCTATAGAAATCAGTTATATCGATCATCATTTTTACCGGTTTCCATACAGTTTTCGGTGCGAAAGTTTGTGTGTCGCGAGTGCCGCTAAACGCACTGTTTGCCCGCTGCATTAGCATAAGCAAATCTGCGCTTGTGGCTGCTGGATCTGCCGGTAATGGGGCACACGAAATGAATCTATTACCTATTGCTCTCAAGCTGCAGATTGCTAAACCATCGACCCACGCTGGATCGGTAATTCTTTTCTTGAATCTTAAATCACCAAATCCGGTGCTTGTGTGTCCAAAAGCGCTCATTTCAATATTGAAATCGAGAACTATCATTTCACCAACTAACTGATTTTGGAATTTTTTGGGTGAATATGATTTATATGGTTTTATAATCTGCTTGCCTGCGGCATCGTTTCTTAAACATGGCCCATTTGGCGGGGCAGGAATACTCGTATGTCTGAATTCTTTTTCAAATATCGTTTTTAAAGCATCGCCGGCTTTGGGATTAAAAACATATTTATACATATCTTTGCCACCGGTGGACTTCCCGACGATGTAAGTTACACCTGCAGTCAGTCCTGTTGCCGGAAGTACTGCAGCACCTTTCGGAGGATATTTTGCAACATACAATTCTTGTAAAGCATTGATCCAGTTTGGCATTGGTAAACGAAGTTTGCCTGTACCGACATCAGGATTTTTAGCTGGTTGTGCTGTACCTACCATAACGCCATTAAGCGTCCAATGCCATTTTTTTACTATCAATTCTTTACCTGCAGTTCCCCATGCACAGATTGTTACAGTTTCACCTATACCAATCGTTGCACCTTTAAATGTCCATTTTTTATTTTTTCCAGCATCTAAGTTCTCAGGAATTGTAAATGGTGCAAATGAAAGTTTCGCTGGAATAACTGCAGCACTGAACTCAATGTACAAGTCGTTGACTCCTCCACCAGTAGTATTGGTGAAAGTATAACAGCCTTCGCTGCCCCAAGCTTTTCGCTTAGGATTCACAGGTTTACCACTCTTGCCTTTTTCATCTTTGGATGCAAAGAATGAATCTACTGTTGCAGTTGCGAATCCTTTTGCATCACCCTTCTTAAGGATAATCCACTGTGGATCATCACTATATGTATGATAGGTATAATTATTCTGTTTAGTCATATCACATAGCTCAGTTACGCCATCAACTTCGAACAGTTTCCAATAACCGCCATAAAGACTACCCAAACCAGCTGGCCAAGAAAAAGTTACAGGCGCCGCACCTTCATCACTCTTAAATAGTATCATATACTGATCAGTTTGAGTTGGAAAATTCATTTTATGGTAATTGAACTTGACTCCCGCTGCTAATTCGTCCCATCCTGCAAGTGAAACACATCGGAAAGCAAAACCGGGCTCGATTGGAGGCAGCTCATATTCACCGATTCCTGGAGGATTCAAAGAATCGATACCGCTGGTCGCTTGCGGGTGAATCCCGATGATGATATAATCAGAATAAACACCATCTGTGGCATCTATTCTCAAACTCTGAGGAGTTTGTGCCCATGTTACAGCTATGAACAACAAGCACAACCCCAACACGAGTACTAATTTATTAATTACTTTCATATAAACCTCGCTGTAAATATGTGTGGATGAATATATTAATTATCTTTTGATCTTTATTAATTTAGTGAAACATCCCCCGCGATCAGCGGGGGATGATCTTTTTTATTTTTATTTCATTAACATAATTTTTTGGACAGATGAAAATTCATCAGCGGTTACGC
>CAYYIJ010000144.1:0-2361 GCA_964471945.1 uncultured Chlorobiaceae bacterium | reverse complement strand
GAATTTGAGACCCTTCACTTCCTGCCCGCCGTCCACCATGGCCGACTTTGGCAGGGGGGCGTTCAGGGTGACAAATCGAGAGATTTTTCAGAAGTCTCATAATAATAAAAATCGAGTTAACACCAAAACACCTTGACCATCAAATTTATACGTTACACTCCTCCACCTATTTTGATGGAATCTACGCCAAATTTATCTCTAAGATTATCGATAGCTTTCATCACTTTTTCTCGTCTATCGGATGATGGAAATAATTCTAATTCAATTTGCGATGAATCCACAAAATTTGAAACACCGATACCAACGAGCCGGACAGGTGTTCTGCTATTATGAATACTCTTCAAAAGATCCTTCGCCACATTAAATACATCAGGATCGTAATCGGTTGGATTGATGCTTTTACGCCGGGTGAACGTTTCAAACTTGGATGTTCGATATTTGAGCGTGATGATTTTTGCTTTGAACGATTTTGAACGGAGTGTTGAGCAGACATCTTCTACAAGCGTAAATAGAATGTTTTCTAATTCTTTCGTATCCGAAATATCCTTCTCGAATGTCTCCTCCCTGCTTATGCTTTTAATGATATGTTCTGTTTCGAGAGTTGTCGAGCCGCGACCATGAGAGGCGTTAAAAATCCACTCACCGTGAGCACCGAGCAATTCTATCATCTTCTTGATTGGAGCCGCTTGAAGATCGGCAACTATTTTATAACCTTTCTTGATGAGAAACTCTTCTGTCTTCTTCCCGACACCGGAAATCACTCCAATCGGAAGTGGTGCGAGAAATTTTTCCTCATCTCCGTGTGGTATATAAATAACACCTTCGGGCTTTACTGTGTTGGCAGAAATCTTTGCAATTAATTTGTTCGAGGCAAGTCCGATTGTACATGGAAGATTGAATTCCGATTTAATCAACGACTGAAGTTTCTTCATAAAAGCTGGTAAGTCATTATCGTACAACGATTCACAACCGGTGAAGTCGAGGTACATCTCATCGATTGAAGCACGCTCAACAATAAGAGCAACTTCCAACATCCTTTTGTACAATCGGTTCGAGTAATCGGAATAATCGCTGTGATGACCCGATACTACAATTAGCTGCGGACATAGTCGTAGTGCCTGTGCTGTTGGCATTGCAGAACGAACGCCGAATTTTCTCGCCTGATACGAAGCCGATGCAACTACTCCGCGACCCGTGCCGCTTCCACCCACAACAACAGGTTTATTGTTCAACGATGGATATTTAATTCTTTCTACAGATACAAAGAAACAATCGAGATCGATGTGTGCGATAAATTTTTCTGGCATGAATGAAAGTAGTAAAATCTACTTTTTAATCGAATCCGGCTTTGCAGGGATTTCAATAGGTAATTCTTCTCTGCCGCTCCACTCTTCGAAAGAGCCATCGTAGAGACGTGCATTGTAGCCAAGATATCGAGCAACAACATAGGCAATACTCGCTGATGCACCAATGTTACAATATGGAATAACCTCGCTGCCTTCATTTATACCGGCAGTTTTAAATAATTCACTTAGCTTAGCTGAGGGGAGTATTTTGTTAGTACTATCCGTGAAAGAAGTATAATTTATATTCACGGCACCGGGGATATGTCCACTGCGAGTGTAACCCGTACTTGTCGTACCTTTATAAACATTTGGTGGACGCACATCGATGATTGAGATGTTTGGTTTGTTAAGATTCGATTTCACAAACTCAGTATCTACAAATACATCCTTTTTAAGATGCGGTGTGAACGAACTGCGTTTGATGGAAGGGATTTTTTTTATAACTTGCCGTCCTTCCGACTTCCATGCATCTATTCCACCATCGAGGATAGATGTTTTATCTCCCAAACCGAGGTAATCGAGTGTAACATACATTCGAGCAACAGCACTCAAGTTTCCTCCTGAACCGCAAAGGATAATTCGCGAATCGTTGGAAACGCCAAGACCTTCGAGCAATGTATCGAGATGCTCTACAGAAAGCACCTCATAGCTAAGCTCAGGATTCGACAAAGCCATCCATCCGGGCCACAGAAACCTCGCACCCTGAATATGACCATTTGCATATTCACGGCGGATTGGTGCAACGTGAAGAATAACGAGTGATGAATCGTTGAGATGTTCTGAGAGCCATGTTGTTGTTACAAAGACAGGTTGAGTAATTTGTTGAGCAGTTCCTTGCTGTGCAATAACAAGAACCAACCCAAACAATAATGTAATAATTAAAGATTTCTTCATTGAGATTTCCTGAAATGATCCTTATTTTATACCCTATAATAATCCCCTCTCCAGTTTTTCACTGCACGCTTGATTTCATCTTCAGAAAGATTCTCATCGGCGGCTTTCTTTGCAAGCGAAA
>CAYYIJ010000143.1:0-2513 GCA_964471945.1 uncultured Chlorobiaceae bacterium | reverse complement strand
AATGTTCATGCACATGGTAACTCCGGCTGCCGACCTGAAATTACTCTGACGTTAATCGAGATGTTAAATAAGGGTGTAACACCTGTAGTTTGCCAGAAGGGTTCAGTGGGTGCCTGTGGTGATCTCGCACCGATGTCGCAAATTGCATTGTTGATGATGGGTGAGGGAGAAGCGTTTTACAATGGCGAAAAACTTCCGGGTAAAGTTGCATTAGAGAAGGCAGGCATACCAATACCCGGACTCCAAGCACGTGATGGCTTGGCAACTATCAATGGTTCGAACTTGCTAACGGCAATGAGTGCGATTCATCTCTACGATATCAATCGGTGGTTGAAGCAAGCAGAAATCGCATGTGCTATGTCGCTTGAAGCTTTGTTTGCCAACTTGAAACCATATGATGTTCGAGTGCATGAATTACGAGGATTCCCGGGTGCAATCCGAAGTGCAAAAGCAATCATGGCATGCATAAAAGGAAGCGATTTGCAAACCGGAAAAATAAAAACAAAAGTTCAGGATGCATACTCGATGCGTTCATCGCCTCAGGTAATCGGTGCAGCGCACGATGCAGTTGCCTATGCGAAAAAGCAAGTTGAGACTGAACTTAATGGTGTTGGAGATAATCCAATATTTTTATCAGACGATAAACTAACTTTAACGGGTGCAAATTTTCAAGGTACTCCCATATCACTTCCAATGGATTCAGTGGGAACTGCAGTTACGATGGTTAGTGTCCTCTCGGAAAGGCGATTGAATAGACTTCTCAATCCAGCTTTAAGTGTGGGATTGCCGGCTTTTCTAACTAAGGGTGCTGGTATGTTTTCCGGCTTGATGTTGAGTCAATACACAGCCGATATGCTGATTGTTGAACAGCGAATTCTATCGGTCCCCGCATCAATCCAATCTATTCCTGCTGCAGCAGATCAAGAAGATTTTGTTTCGATGGGCATGAATACAGCAATAAAGAATGGACAAATTTTAGATAACGCTTACGGAGTACTTGGTATTGAATTCATTGCAGCAGCACAAGCTCTCGACTTCCGAGATTTTACTCCTGGTGTAGGAGTTAGAAAAGCAAAAGATGTTATTCGAAAGCATATAGAACACCTCGATGTTGATCGCCCATTATATCCTGATCACACGAAGATGAAAGAAGTTGTAAAGGCGTGTGAGATATTAGAAGAAGTTGAGAAGGAAGTGGGTAGTTTGGGATGATGGTTTAGCAAGAAGTCCAACTATTCTCCTAATGAACATGATAATCTGTTCATTAAAATTTGAATAATTTGCAACGCTCATTTAAGTGGACTCAAGGTGACCGAGAGCTTGTGCTGTCAGTCTGAGTTTATCGAAGACTGACATGAAGAAGCTCTGTTGACTGTCACCCTTCGACAAGCTCAGGGTGACTGTTGGGCTAATACTACTAATTAACATGGTAATTTGTTCATTACAATTTGAGTAATGGGCAACGCCCATTTAGGTGGACTCAATTTGACAAGGATTAAAATTTTATTATATTTTTTAATTATGAATAAGGATACTCAAAATAAAGATAGATTAATTGAGTTGATTATTTCCAATAAAGATGAAATAAGCAATCTTGGTGCCAAAAGGTTAGGTCTGTTTGGATCTTTTATGCGAAACGAACAAAACGATTCAAGCGATGTTGATATTGTTGTTGAAAATTCTCACGGCTTCAAAACATACGATAATTTCATCAACCTTATTTTTTTTCTTGAGGAATTATATAAAAGAAAAGTTGAACTTTTAACACCAGAGTCAATCAGTCCTTATATCAAGCCGTACATCGAGAGGGAAATTGAATATGTCTCTTTCACAAATTGAATATCTTAAGCATATACGAGACGAAGGAGGGGCAAAAACAATGAAACTATACAACTTAATATTCGCGATAGATGTCATTGTAAGAGCAGCGACGCGTTCACTTCGTCATCCTGAACAATCACATTGTCACCCTGATCCCCAGCGTCATCCTGAAAAAAGCTGTCATCCTGAACTTGTTTCAGGATCTATTGTTTCAGGGTCTATGAGATTCCGAAATAAATTCGGAATGACAAGCCGCAGAATCGTTTTCGCGATTTTAGTAGCCATAATGATATTTAGCGCAACTGTATTTTCCCAAAACGACGGCTGGAACAAGGAATTTTCCACTATGAATTACGATACGCTGTATATTTCAGACAGCGCTGGCGCGGCCCAAGGAAATTACTTTGTTCGTACTAAATTTAAAGGCGACGACATATCAGACCAAGTAATCTGGGGTAGAAAATTTAATCCCAAAGTGCCATTTCAAGGAACACTTAAACTAAGTACTAGATCTTATGATAATACATGGGGAATGATTACAATGTTTAAGGTAATACTTCATCATAATGATACCGCAATTTCTAGCGTATTCGTAATTTCCGGCGATGGACCGTGGGGTGTTGCTACTATTGGCTTGGGAACTTTATCTTCATTTGATTCGTTATCAATAGTAGAAGTATATCATCCATTAA
>CAYYIJ010000142.1:0-2655 GCA_964471945.1 uncultured Chlorobiaceae bacterium | reverse complement strand
TTTCTCGTCTCATTGCAGCCGCGATTTGTCCAAGTGAAATTCCACCATCGTTTGGTGGCACCCGCTGATGCCAATATGGTTTAAATCCTTCATATTCGAGCCGCTGAACAGTCCGTTCAGTTAGATATTTGTTTTGGAAGCAACCACCACTTAATACAATTCTTTTCTCTCCAACTCTCTGTGCGATATCAATAATGATTTCGGTAAGAGTGTTGTGAAATTTTGCTGCAATGTAATGGATATCTTTCTCTTTTTTAATATCATGAATAATATCGAGAAATAATTTAGACCAGTCAATAATAAATTTAGGTTTTTGATTTATTTTTTCAATGGATATTTGACCATCAACTATAGTAGATTGATGATTGACAATTGATAAATTTAGATCATCGACACACCATTCATAGATATCATTAGTACATGATTGTGTTGCAGAAAATTCAACCTCCATAGCCGCTTGTCCTTCGAATGATACAAACTGTCGCAAACCTACCATTGATGCAACAGCGTCAAACAAACGCCCAACACTCGATGTTTTTGGTGAGTTGAATTCTTTTCTAAGCATTTGGAGAAATAACAAACTCTCAGTTTGCGAGCAAGTCTTCAGTGTTGGAAGAAAATTATATTCAAAAATTTTATCACCGAACATCTCGTACAACACGCTAAAAGCTATTCGTCTTGGTTCTTTGATCGCTCGTTCACCCCCAAGTAATCGAAACTGTTTAAATGAAGCGACCTGTTCGAACGAGATGTCGTTAGTCAGTAAAAATTCTCCTCCCCAAATAGTTCCATCAAGCCCATAACCAGTTCCATCCCAAGAAACACCAAGAACCCTGCCATCGATTTGATTCTCTGCCATGCAAGAAGCGATATGTGCATAATGATGTTGTACTTCTTGCAATTTGTCACCTATCTCGTGCGCATATTGTGTCGAAAGATATTTGGGATGAAGATCTGTAATAATTATTTTTGGTTTATTATTGTACAAGGTGTTAAAACACTCTATCACATTTTTAAAAGCTTCATACGCTTCATTAGTTTCAAGGTCACCAATGTGTTGACTTATAAAAACATTATCATCAGATGTTAATGCGACTGTATTTTTCAGATGCGCACCAACAGCAAGCAATGGCTCGACTGATTTTTTATTTAGCTGAACAGGTAATGGTGCATATCCTCTTGCTCGGCGAACAACAAGCTCCCGTCCCATGATGACCCTAACTATCGAATCATCGACATGCCTTCTAATCGGGCGATTATGAACAAGAAATACATCGGCTATACCATTCAATCTTTTTAATGCTTCATTTTCATCAATACAGATCGGTTCATCAGATAAGTTTCCACTTGTTGCAACGACCGGAAACCCAAGCTCACGCATAAGAATATGATGCAGGGGTGTATAGGGTAACATGATTCCCAAGTATGGATTATTAGGAGCTACAGATGCTGCAATTTTAGATGTGAGATGTGAGATATGGAATTTGTGTTTAAGAAGAACAATCGGAGATTCTGGAGAATTAAGAAGGCGTTCTTCAAATTTTGAAACTTCACAAACTTGCTTAACCGTTTCTAAAGATGGATACATTAAAGCAAATGGTTTTTCTTCTCGGTGTTTTCGTTTTCTCAAGCGTTGAACAACTTCATCATTTCTTGCATCAACCATAAGATGAAAACCACCAAGACCTTTAACAGCAACAATTTTTCCGTTTCTTATTTTCTCTGAAGCATGAAATATTATCTCGTCGGGTACTACCATCTTAGTACCATCAGAATCCCATAACTCGATATGTGGACCGCATTTAGGACAGGCATTGGGCTGAGCATGGAATCGCCGATCAAGAGGATTATTGTATTCGTTTGAACAGTCTTCGCACATTTCGAACCATTTCATGGTTGTATTTTTCCTGTCATATGGGAGTGATTCTATGATAGAGAAGCGAGGACCGCAATTTGTGCAATTTGTAAAAGGGTAGAGATAGCGACGATTTGTAGAATCAAAAATATCTTGAAGACATTCAGAACAAGTTGCAATGTCAGGAAGAACTATTGCAGAAATTTCTCCCTTTGTATCACTATGTCGAATTTCAAATGATTTGTATCCTACTGGATCTAAATAAGAAAACTCTAAACTCTGAATAAAAGAACGGGGAGGTTTTTCCTTTTCAATTCGAAGCAAGAAATTGTCAAGCGTTTCTTTAACACCTTCTACCTCGATAAAAACTCCTTGAGCAGAATTTGATACCCACCCCTTCAATGACAATTCAGTTGCGAGTCGATAAATAAACGGTCGAAAACCGACTCCTTGTACCGCTCCGAGAATAACAATATGGAGTCTGCTGATCATTATGATTTAGTAATATGAGTGAGAAGCCACTCACACCATTCAAGGATTCCGACTTTCGTTGTGCAAGATGTTTGAAATATTTTTAGTGATGGATTTATCTGAAGTGCATTTTGTTTGATTTGATCCAAATTACAATTCACATAAGGCAACAAATCAGTTTTATTGATTAGCAAAACTGAAGCATGTCGGAACATCTCTGGATACTTCAGCGGTTTATCATCTCCTTCAGTTGTACTAACAACAACCACTTTGGCGGCTTCACCTAAATCATAGTTAGCAGGACACACAAGATTACCAACGTTTTCAAT
>CAYYIJ010000141.1:0-2700 GCA_964471945.1 uncultured Chlorobiaceae bacterium | reverse complement strand
ATTATGTCCGCAAAAACAATAATTATTATTCTTCGCTTTTTCGAAACACTCTTTACCTTCTCGAAAAGAAAAATAAGCAAGTCCCATCGTACCTATAGCATCGATATATGGAATCTTTACTAGCTCATAGATAGCACTTGCCGCAAGTAAAACAATCGACATATTAATGCATACTCTGGTACATTCTGCATCAACAAGAATTGCTTCGGAATTTAGTTGTTTACCCATCCGTTGCTTCCAGTATTTTAAATTCCACATGATTACTATCGAAATGATAGAAATTATTATTCCCCAGAATGTCGATTCCGGTTTATGTTCAGTCCAGATATTATAGACTCCGCTTATCATGAGTCCAACCACAAGGATATAAAATGCAACGCCAGTTAAGTGTAATGCGGTTCGCTCGAAATTATCTCTGCATGCATCAGGTTGGCGTTGAATGCGGACTACCATATGAGCAATACCAAATCCCGATAGCGCCTCGACGAAACTATCTACACCGAAACCGAAAAGCGTGAAACTTTCATCCTGCCAGCCAAAATAAATTGAAACAAGTCCCTCAAGAATGTTATAAACAATAGTGAATATCGCCAGTAGAAATGTGATTTTATAAAGTCGCCCTATATCATGAGGTTGTACGTCCATACTTTTATAACAAATATTTTAGTAGAATTATCCCAAAGTTACATCTAAAAACATCATCACAACAAATCCGATCATCACACCGAATGTTGCTTCTTTCTCGAATCCCTTCCGGTGCGACTCGGGTATGATTTCATCGCTGATAACGAAGAGCATTGCCCCTGCTGCAAAAGCTAATCCCCAAGGCAAGAATGGTTTTGAGATCGTCACGATTCCAACACCCAACAATCCACCTAATGGCTCAACCATGCCAGTCAATAATGAAATCCAGAGTGCTTTGCCAAGAGAATATTTTTCACACAACAAAGCGATTGCTACTACAAGTCCTTCTGGTATATTCTGGAGTCCGATCCCGATTGCCAAGGATGTTCCGTTCCTAATATCCCCACCGCCGAAACCAACACCAACAGCTAATCCCTCGGGGAAATTATGAAGTGTAATTGCGATTATGAAAAGCCAAATTCTCTTAAGATTTTTGATATCGGTACCTTCATGCCCTTTAATGAAATGCTCATGCGGTGAATATTTATCTGTGAAAAATAAAAATAAACCACCGAGCATCATTCCAACAACTATAATTGTTGCGGCGCCAACATCATTGCCGCCTGCATCAATGGCAGGAATGATTAACGAGAAAGATGTTGCCGCGAGCATAACTCCGGCACCAAAACCCATCATCACATCTTGTAATTTTTGTGAAATGTTTTTGATAAATATTAGTGGGATGGCACCTAAAAATGTTGCAGCGCCTGCTAAGAAACTTGCAATCAAACCCACAATAATGATCGGAAATTGACTTAAATATTCTATCATAATTTTTCTATGGTATAATGTGACCAGAAGGACTAAGAATAACACCAAGACCATAAGCAAATGCTGCAGTGATTATACCAACAGCTGTCATTTCAGCACCGCTCTTCAGCCAGCTTCGTCCTGTTACTATTGTTTTTAACACACCTATGAGAAAATGTGCAATCGTACTGATTACCAAGCTTAGAACAACAGCCGTAAAACCAGTATAGAAGAAAAATGGAATCACCGGAATCATTCCGCCTATAGCTGTTGATATTCCAGCCGAGAACGCTTCACGAATGGGATTAGGGAAAGTTGATTCAGATAAACCAAGCTCCTCACTTGCAAGGATTTTCAACATATGTTCCGGCTGCTCAATTAATTTTTTTGATAATTTTCCCGATTCTTCTTTACTGAAACCTTTCAACTGATAAAAAAGTGAAAGCTCTTCAAGTTCCTCTTCGGGATTTTCTTCGATCTCTTTTCGCTCCCGCTCTATTTCTGCTTGATAAACTTCTTTTTCAGATTTGCGTGCAAGATATGCACCTGAGCCCATCGAGAGAGCGCTGGCGAGCGAGCCAGCAAGACCGGCAATAAGTACTACATCGCTCCCACCCGAATAACCAGCCATTCCTGAGACAATTCCGAAGACAGCACCGAGTCCATCATTAGCGCCGTAGATTGCCTGTCCAATCCATCCACCTGCTCGAACGTGCCATTTCTCTCTGCCTAAAATTGATGCAAGCCGATTTTGTGGAGGAAGTGGAGTTGTCTCGAATTCTTTTAGTATTTTACTGTGAGCGTGTTCTTCTTTTTGAGCTTCCAAAATTGATTCACGGTCTTGCTCGTTTTGTGCTGCATCCAAGAGTGTTTTGTAAAGCTTATCCGCGTCCGATTCACCAGATTCTAACATCTGAGCGGCAGATGTAGCATCGCTTTTTAAAATAACCGATTGACGTAGCCGCTCAAACAGTGTCAGCTTGAATTTACCCGGCTCAACACTAAGGTCGCGCAATCGCCTTGCCCAAGTCTCAGCATGTCGCTCTTCGGCTTCTGCCATTCGGATGAGAATAGCTTTTTTCTGAGGATCCTTTTCGCGTTCCGCTAATGCACGATAATTGACGGCGCTAAGCATCTCATCTCGCCATGCCTGCTTTAAACCTTTGATGAACTTATTTTTTTTTTCCATAACACTTAAATTAATAATTAAAAGAGACTTCTGAAAAATCCCTCCATTTGTCACCCTGAACGCCCGCCTGCCAAAGT
>CAYYIJ010000140.1:0-2726 GCA_964471945.1 uncultured Chlorobiaceae bacterium | reverse complement strand
ATATTTTATTATTTATTTTGATTGCACTATTAATTACTGGCTGCCCTAAGAATAACTCAAATGAACAAAAACCCGTTCAACGCTCAATAGACATTGCTAATAAAACAGACATCCCCAAATTTGATGGAGAAAAAGCTTATTCATATTTAAAAGCTCAAACTGATTTCGGACCACGTGTTCCGGGTTCAGTTGCTCATGTTAAGTGTTTAAATTATTTCCATTCTGAGTTGTTAAAAACAGCTGATACAGTAATACTTCAACATTTTCAACATATCGGATATTCTGGTGAGAAAATTAAAATGACTAATATTTTCTCATCTTATAATTTAAACTCAACAACTCGCATCCTGCTTCTGGCACATTGGGATTGCAGACCCACAGCAGATCAGGATCCGAATCCTGTGAATCATATCAAACCAGTACTCGGTGCAAACGATGCCGCAAGTGGGATAGCAGTATTATTAGAAATTGCACGCCACCTTAAACAACACCCGCCAAAAATAGGTATTGATATGTTATTTACTGATGGTGAAGATTATGGAAAAGAAGGAGATTTAAAAAATTATTTACTCGGGGCTAAATATTTTTCAAAAAATCTACCTCACGGCTTTAATCCTCAATTTGGAATATTGCTCGACATGGTTGGCGATAGCCAACTCGAAATACAAAAAGAACCTTTCTCGATTCAATATGCACCCGATATCGTTGAATTAGTTTGGTCTAAAGCAAAAGAATTGAATGCATATCAATTTACTGATGTTGTTAGAAAATATGGTGTTATAGATGATCACCTCCCCCTCAATGAAGTTGGAATAAAAACAATCAACATTATCGATTTCGATTACCCTGACAATTCTAACCGCTATTGGCATACTTTGGAAGATACTCCTGATAAATGCAGCCCTGAAAGTCTCGAAGCTGTTGGTAATGTAATTATTCATGTAATATACCAATATGCACCCTGAGTGTAATGAAGACATTTCTTGAAATTTCCATTACGGTAAATGGAAATCAACGCGAACTACTAATCCCCACGCTGGCAGAACTTGGGTGCCAGGGTTTTCAAGAAACTGATGATTCACTCCTTTGTTACATTGATAAAAGCAGTTGGAGTGATAAACAAAGTCAATCATTAAATGCTGAGTTGAAGAATATTTTACGAATTATCTCTGTCAATACCGTCATTAAATTTCGGGATATTGTGGAGGAGAATTGGAATGAAACATGGGAACGCACTATTAAACCGATTGAAATTGGTAATAACCTCGTTATTAAACCTTCCTGGTGTGACTATGAAAACATAAACAATAAAATCATAATTCAAATCGATCCTAAAATGTCGTTTGGGACAGGTTATCATGAAACGACAAGATTAACGTTAAGATTACTTGAGAAATATGTCCGCGTTGGATGTTCGGTGTTGGATGTTGGGACAGGGACAGGTATTCTTGCAATTGCAGCGGTTAAGTTAGGAGCTAAATACGCCACTGGAACAGATAATGATGAATGGTCGATAAATAATGCTAACGAAAATATCATTGTCAACCAGGTGGAGGATAAAATTGAAATATCCAACAGAGGTCTTAGTGAATTTCCCGATGCGAGTTATGATGTGCTTACTGCTAACCTTACATTGAATACGAATATTGAATTCCTCGATGAATTTAGAAGGATATTACGTACCAATGGAATACTCTTACTTTCTGGCTTACTCAACAAAGATAAAGAAGAAATGATCCAACATTTAATGGCAAAAAGATTTTCAATAATTGAAATACTCACTGAAAACGATTGGATTGCAATTGCATCACAAATATCATTATGAGAATCGCATCGATTGATATAGGCACTAATGCAGTCCTGCTTTTAATTGCAGATGTTGACGACCAAGGGAATATTCATCCTATTGAACACAAGCAGAAATATCCTCGATTGGGAAATAAAGTTGATGAGAAATATACTATATCAAACTCATCTTTTAAAAGTGTTGCCGATGTACTGGATGAATACAAAGCCCTTTCGGAAAAATTTAAAGTGGATAAAATTACAACTTGTGCTACAAGCGCTGTAAGGGATGCATCGAATAAATATGAATTCCTAACTTACTTGAAAAAGCATACCGACATCGATATCGAAGTTATTTCAGGAGAAGATGAAGCTTTGTTGACATACAATGGAGCTGTTAGTGGATTGCATAAACTCAGTTATCAACCAATCGTACTTGATATTGGCGGCGGAAGTACTGAATTATCATTTTATGAAAATAATGTTTTTACTTGTTACAGTTTACGAATCGGTGCTGTACGTATAACGGAACGTTACTTCGAACATAATCCACCCACCAATGAAGAAATCGAAAATGCAATTGCAGCCATCTCTAAAGAATTTGAAAAAATAAATCAAACAAACTTAACGTCCTACTCATTAGTCGGTGTTGCGGGAACGATTACAACGCTTGCATGCCTTGACCAACACTTGTTAGAATTCGACATACAAAAGGTGAGTGGATACAGACTCAGTACAGCAAGCGTTCAAGCATGGTTGAATAAATTGTTAAAAATGACTTCAAAGGAAATTAAAGCTCTATCGAATACTACCGAAGGTCGAGAGGATATTTTACCTGCCGGCGTACTGATTCTAAACGAATTTTTAAAACGCTTCCATTTTAAAGAAGTAATCGTCAGTGAAAGAGGTCTTAGATATGGACTTGCATTACGGGAGTGGGA
>CAYYIJ010000139.1:0-2772 GCA_964471945.1 uncultured Chlorobiaceae bacterium | reverse complement strand
GAAAATAACTGAAAAATTCATAATTAGCTGTCATGATGAAAAAAGTTTTTCAGAGGTTTAACAATATAAACAAATAAAGGTGAAAGTATGAAAACAAAAATATTTTTAACAGCATTATTTTTGACCGTTGCAGGTTCACTTCTATACGGTCAAGAATCAAAACAAACAACCATGAGTGGTATTACTCATCCATGGTGGGTAGTTGATAGAGGCGGAGGCAAATCATCGAACGGTGATTCAATCTTTCTTCAATCATCAATCGGTCAAACAGCGATACAACGAATGGTCCATATCGACACAGGTATGATTTTAGAAAGTGGTTACATTCCAGGTCTAAGAAAGTTTTCCGGCTCATATACGACTGTATCATTACCGGTGCAAGATAGCTGGAATCTAATATCTGTACCACTAATAGTAAGTGATTATCAAAAATCAATACTCTTCCCAACAGCAAAATCAGATGCCTTTGGATACAGTGGTTCGTATGTTCAAGTTAATACATTAAATAATTCTATTGGTTACTGGTTAAAATTTACACCAGCCCAATCAGTATCGATCATGGGTACGGCTTTTACCCTCGATACAGTTGATGTAAGTGGAGGGTGGAACATGATCGGTCCACCTTCTTTCCCAGTCCTTGTCAGTGAAGTAGAAAAGATTCCCTCAGAAATAACATTATCGAGATTCTTTGGTTACAAAGAAAACTATTATGAGGAAGATACATTAAAGCCAGGATTTGGGTATTGGGTAAAGACGAGCAGTGCATGTAAATTAGTATTTAAGTCAGGTTCTGTTTTAATTTCTACCACATCGATTTTTGCATCATCTGAACAGAATAAACTTCCTGCTTCAACAGAAGCGATGATTGCTGAAGAGAATAATTTTAATTCACTGACATTTTCTGATGGCTCTAAGAGCAGCAAAGTGCTGTACTTTTCGGCAACACCTGTGGAAGTGGATTTAGAACAACTCGTGCTACCCCCTTCCCCACCGGGTGAAGTCTTTGATGTACGTTTCGGCACTCAACGAATAATTGAAGCTGTCCAAGGAATTAATAGAGTAATACACGAGTTTCCGATAAGAATAGTAAATGCAAAAAATCTATTGACAATTCAACCAAACATCGGACTTGATGACAATGATTACTCACTTGAAATAAAATTCAAAGGTAATGAAATCATAAAATATTCTCTCAAGCAAAACGAGAATATTAATATCGATCCATCTAAGATTATAACAGCTAAATTAATTATAAATCTCAGCAGTGGAAAAGAATTGCCGAGTGAATTTGCATTGCATCAGAATTATCCTAATCCATTCAATCCATCGACAAAGATAAAGTACGATTTACCGAAAGAAGCAAAAGTTGTATTGAAAATTTACAATGTACTTGGGCAAGAAATGAAAGTACTTGTTGATGATATTCAACATGCAGGTTTTAAATCGGTTGAATGGAACGGTAGCGAATATCCTTCAGGTGTCTATATATATAAAATGATTGCAGAATCGGAAAGTAATTATTTTATTCAAGTTAAGAAGCTTGTTTTATTGAAGTGATTTAAAATAAGAATAAAATGCGACTCACATCTCGTTAGCTTAAAAGCTGAATGTGAGTCGCACCTATATTCAAGCAAGCATCATCGGTAGTGGCTTTAATTCCCGCTTAATCGGATCGAGAGCTAAACCGAGGGCTTCGAGCGTAAACGCACCGAGGAGATTGCTATCGTCTGGCTCACCAAAGATAACATCGGCTCCACCGATTTTGCCACCATATTTGAAAAGTGCAACTCCCTTTTTCCGAATAATTCTTTCACCATTTGCCAACCGAAATTCTTCTTTGGCAAGCGGTTTTATACCAAGCGACTTTAATATCTTACTTGGAACAACAGAATAGATCGCTCCAGAATCAATTAAGAATTCTATCGGTATTGTTTTCTTTGGATTAGACGGATTACCCACATCAATTTTTAATACAGTCAGTCCCATATTTTTACATCTCCTTTCATAATCTTACTAATGATAATAAGTTACTCAAATATCTTATTTAACACAAGGTAACCTCCTTTTTGTCTCGCTATTTCCATAAGAGACAACATGGCAATCACTGATGGAGACTGGTAAAACGCATTACATGTAATAAAAAAGTCGAGTATGCAACTCGACGATTTTAGTGGACAGGGCCAGAATTGAACTGGCGACACACGGCTTTTCAGGCCGTTGCTCTACCGACTGAGCTACCTGTCCATATTAGTTAGTATCCAACTAACAATTAAGGTTTTTGAAAAGTTAACATTTCCCGGCAATCGGAACTTAGTGCTCTTATACCTTTTACTTCGGCTATACTCGCCGCCATTTTAAAAGCACTTTCGCTGGAACGCTTGGGTAAGTAAACTTTACCGATATGTATGAAGTTCTGATCCTTGAATAATTGAACTATCTCATTCGGAAAATCTATGAATTCCTTACCCGCAAATGCTGGTTCAATTATTATTGAGACACGTCCACCTGATTTCAATACTCTAATACATTCTCTAATAATGCCTTTAAACTTGAGCAGGAAATCAGCTCGAGCAGCATCCATACTTACTTCGAAGTCAGATGTGCTATCCTTTTGAGTAAACTCACTTGGTGGATCTAAAAAAACATAATCAACTGAATTCGATTGTTCTGGAATCCCGGTCAAAAGAATATTATTTCTATATATTCTTTCATCAATAGGATTCGTATCATAGAGTTTATATTTCCTATCACTAAAATGGGACACAGAGTCTA
>CAYYIJ010000138.1:0-3158 GCA_964471945.1 uncultured Chlorobiaceae bacterium | reverse complement strand
TATTTTTTCTGCATGGGTTGAATATAAAATGATCCCTTCTATGTCGGGATTAAGGGGTTAACTCCGAATTGCTTTTTATATCATTACAATTTATATTTAAAGACTTCTGAATTATTCTTTTTTGTCATGTTGAGCGAAGCGAAACATCTCTATTCTAAAGAATTTGAGACCCTTCACTTCCTGCCCACCGTCCCCACGGCCGACTTTGGCAGGCGGGCGTTCAGGGTGACAAATGGAGGAATTTTTCAGAAGTCTCATTTATTTAATAACTGATTTGTTTTAATAGGAGTATCCGTAAAATGTTTATTAGAATCATCGCTAAATTACCATACATCATTTTATTCACACTATTTTCAAGTGCTTCACTGACATCATATTTAATAGGAGGTTTAAATCTCCCCCAATCGCAATTTCAGGTTTCTATAAAGGGTAAAGATCATACACAATTGAAAAAATACTTTGAAGCGCTCACAGATTTACGGGATCAATTAGATGATAAAATTGAACAGCTTATATCCCGAAATTTTCCAAAAGAGTACAAGGTTGGCTGTAAACAGATGATCTCTGCGTGGGGAGAAATTGCAAAAGGAACCGAGTCTACAATATTAAGAGTACTTTACTTCAAAAATCATCACAAAAATCTTCAACAGGTATTGCTCGTTTACACATGTTTTTCAAACACTAAAGAATATAGTAATAAATTTTATGACGAACGGCTTGCACTTTTAACCATTGACGATGGTTCCTCTCAACTAAAGATGATTCCGCATTCAAAACCATGCGATAATTGCTCTGAACTAACTCACATAGGTTTGGAAGAAGAAATGCAGATTCATGGAATTCCATCTATCAGTATCTTAATGCTTACATCTAATGAAAATCCATGTTGTGATGGACCTGTTATATTTAGAGAAGAAATAAAAAAATATTTCACTTTTGAAGTAACTGGAGTTAGAGAACTATTATCATTCGTCACAAACCGAACCGAGATATTGCACGACGATATTGCAGGTGACTCGACAACTGTTTATAAATCATATATCAACGTTGATAAAGATAAACAAGAAAATATTAATAAAATTACTATTAGTTGGGAAATATTGGCGAATGATATCCCTAAAAAGAACGGTATGCAGCAGTACACATGGAATCGGAAGATGAAAGCATTCGAAGAAGGTATAAGATAATTATATGAGGAGTAACAATATAACAGATAATAACTAATTATTCCCATTCAATAGTTGAGGGAGGTTTGGAGCTGATATCATACACAACACGGTTTATTCCACGCACTTCGTTTACGATTCGGCTTGATATTTTTGATAGAACATCGGGAGGAATCTGCGCCCAATCAGCAGTCATACCATCTAGACTTGTAACCGCCCGAAGAGCAATCACATTTTCATAGGTTCGCTGATCACCCATTACACCAACTGTATGGACGGGAAGTAGAACCGCAAAAGCTTGCCAGATAATGTTATAAAGCCCAGCAGTTCGAATTTCTTCGATGAAGATATTATCAGCTTCTCGCAGGACAGCAAGTTTTTCTTTAGTAACTTCTCCAAGGATGCGAACAGCTAATCCAGGTCCAGGAAAAGGATGACGGTTAATAAATTCATCGGACAACTCAAGCTCGCGCCCCACATTTCTTACTTCATCTTTAAATAATTCACGGAAAGGCTCGATAAGCTTGAGATTCATCTTTGCCGGTAATCCACCAACATTGTGATGGGTTTTTATTGTATGCGAAGGCCCACGAAACGAAGTAGATTCAATAACATCGGGGTATAGAGTTCCCTGTGCAAGAAAGCCGACATTACCGATTTTTTTTGCCTCACCTTCAAAAATTTCAATAAATGCTTTACCGATGATTCTTCGTTTCTTCTCCGGGTCAATGACTCCGTGAAGTTTCTTGAGGAAGAAATCTGTCGCATCAAGGTAATCCAAATTGAAGTGATATATATCTCGATAAAATTTAACTATTTTTTCACTTTCATTTTTTTTCATCAATCCATTGTTGATGTGGATACAATAGAGTTGATTTCCGATTGCCTTGTGCAGAAGAACGGCAAGTACTGATGAATCTACTCCTCCGCTCAGGGCACAAATAACATTTTCTTTTCCAACTGTTGCACGAATTTCTTCTAACTTTCTTTCGATAAACGAGCCAGTATCCCAGCCACCGGCGCATCCACATATTTTGAAAACAAAATTTTGTAAAATCTCTTTCCCCTTCGCGGTATGCACAACTTCAGGATGAAACTGAACCCCGTAGATTTTCTTCTCCCTATTCCTTATCGCACAAATCGGAGAATTCTTCGTGTGGGCAATCCTCTCGAAGTTCTTGGGAAGACGCGAAAGTGCATCTCCATGACTCATCCAAACATTGGTAGTTGTATTCTGGTCCCCATCAATTATATCGGCAAATAAATCCGAATCATCATCAATGAACATATCCGCTCTGCCATATTCTCTTTTTACAGATGTATCGACTTGTCCGCTAAATTGAAAGGCAATCATCTGCAAGCCATAACATATTCCAAATATTGGAATGCCAATCTCAAACAGTTCTTTGGGCGAATGAGGTGCGTTGTTTTCGTATACACTTGCAGGGCCCCCTGAAAGAATTATTCCACTCGGTTGAAGATCCCGAATCTTATTGATCGATAGATTAAAGGGATGCAACTCCGAATATACTCCCAATTCCCTCACGCGGCGGGCAATGAGTTGTGAGTATTGCGAGCCAAAATCGAGGACAATAATTAGTTCCGATGGAGATATGTGAGGAGTCATTTTTAATCCTTGTGATTTTTTATTCCTCCAATAAGATAATAAAAATATTACTAATCAATAAGTGGTGTCGGAAGTAATTTTCCGACTCTAACTTGGTATCGTCAGCAAAGTGCGACCCACTTCCAACCGAGTACCTACCTGAAAAGTGAGTGGTACAACTTAAATTTCTACTTATAGTTAGTATCAAATGATACCAAGGCAAAAAAATGGTTATTTTACTAACAAACAATGCTAAAGGTATCATATGCTTAATAAACAACTTTCTGATAGACTTTCGTCAAAGACTATCAAACAATCTATCGTTAATAATATCTCGAAGGATTTTAATCTTGCACCCCTTCTGGCTGAAGCTTACTTCAACCAAA
>CAYYIJ010000137.1:0-3229 GCA_964471945.1 uncultured Chlorobiaceae bacterium | reverse complement strand
GATATAAAAGGTAATCCTCATGAAGGTATTAAACTGCTATTAAAATCATACGATATAGAGAAAAATAACTCTGTTGCCTTGACATCAATCGCAGCTATATATATGTTCAAATTAGGTGATCCAACAAAAGGTCTGATGTATTTAAAACAACTTCAAAGCATCGATCCTTTGGATTGGTTAACGCAGATGAATTTAGGTGTTGCGTATGCACAAACAAAGAATTATCCTGAAGCAATCAGATCTTTTCAACGTGCATCTCAATTAAATCCTCAACACGAATGGCCCCCCTATTGTCTTGCTTATACTCAAGAGCGTATCGCTCAATTCGACAGTGCAATATTTTATTATGAAATTGCACTCCAAAAAAATCCAATGAATCCAAAGACATACGAGTCACTTTTGTCTGTCCTATTGATAATGAACAAATTCTATATTGCTGAATCAATTATGAATGCAGGTTTAAGATATATTCAAGATGATCACTCAATCATCTATGGCATAGGACTAACGTACCACTATATGCATAAACAAACAAAAGCCCAGCAATACTTTAGAGATGGTTTAAATATTTGTAAAAATAAAATTAAAAAATACCCAACGGTTGGTGATAATTATGCATTTTCCGGTTTGTTTTATGCACGCCTCGGTAACAAAACTGATGCGATTAAATCTATTGAAAAAGCAGTGCAGCTTGATTCGACCAACGAAGATGTGTTAATGAAAATTGTAAGGACTTATGCAGTATTGGGTCAAAAAGATAACTTGCTTAAATGGTTTAAACGTGTCAGGGCAATGAATCTTGAATATGACGGTGCCTACTTGAGAACAGCTATAGATTTTGAAAAATTCCGAAATGATCCTGATCTATTATCAGCTGCACGCCAATGATGTAATCATACTAATTTCAAAATACATAACCTTTCGATCACACTTTTTATGTTATGATATCTGATTTTAAAACACATGTCCTTTCTTGAACTGCCAGATACTCACACTGGTTATCAACACAGCCATACCGATTAATATTCTAAGCTGTGGAAGAATTCCTATAGTTCCGACACCTCTCCAATGTACTTGAAGAATTCCATCCATTGACCAATAAACGATTGTAAACTTACTGATTGTTTGGATTAATCTGAAAAATTCAATAGAAAGAGTTAAAAAAGAATTGAAATATGATTTTGCGATCCGAGGATAATGTGATGGCATTATTAAAGCTCACCACTCCTGATATAAAACGATATTGGATTGTCGATTTATTTAAAAAATATTACTGACTTTTCTCCACCAATTACATTTTCTAATGCATGATTAGGGATTATTAACGATACAACGGTCCATCCGGCCCAACAGGCAATCCTAACCACATCCAAATAATTAAAAGTGCTGTCCAGAAAATGGTGAAAAAAATAGAATAAGGAATCATTGTTGAAATAATTGTTCCGATTCCATACTTTTCATCATACTTTTGTGCGAATGCAACAATGAGAGCAAAATAACTCATCATCGGTGTTATAACGTTTGTTACTGAATCTCCAATTCTAAATGCCGCCTGGGTTAATGCAGGATGATAACCCAAAATCATGAACATTGGTACGAACACCGGCGCCATAATTGCCCACTTTGCCGATGCACTTCCCATGAATAGATTAATAAAAGCTGAAAGCAAAACGAATGCAACTATCAAAGTAATTCCGGTTAAACCGATTTCTTTCAAAAACTCAGCGCCTTCGATTGCAAGAACCAAACCGAGATTACTGTATCTGAAAAAATAAACAAATTGTGCAGCAAAGAAAACTAGAACAATGTAAGTCGCGAGTGTTCCCATAGATTTGATGATGTGCTTCATCAGTTCTTTATCGTTTTTTATCGAACCAACAATAAATCCATAAACCAAGCCGGGGATTAAGAAGAATAGAAGAATTCCTGTTATGATACCATCGAAAAATGGTGAGTGGAGAACGTCTTTTGTTTGTGGATTACGGAAGAGTCCATTCTCGGGAAGAACTGTAAGCACAAGTAGAACCACGAGAATTAATAAGCTGAACCCAGCCCACCTCAAACCGCGTTTTTCAATTAGTGTTATTTGCTCAATCGGAATTCTTTCTGCGTTACCTCCGTATTTTTTCAAGCGAGGTTCAACAATTCTCTCGGTAACCCAAGTTCCAAGAATTACAATCACAAATGCGGATACGAACATAAAATAAAAATTAACCGCTGGATTCACTTTCATTACAGGATCAATTATCTGCGCTGCAGATTGAGAAAGTCCAGCAAGTATAGGGTCAACCGAACCAATTAGAAAGTTCGCGCCGAATCCACCGCTAACACCACAAAATGCAGCCGCAAGGCCAGCCATCGGATGACGCCCCAATGCGTGAAAGATTACAGCCCCAAGCGGTATTAAAACTACATAACCAGCTTCAGAAGCGATGTGAGAAAGAATTCCCGCCAACACAAGTGAACCCGTGATAAGTTTTTTAGGCGCATTTAATACAAGCGAACGTATCATAACTGTGAAAAGTCCGGATCCTTCTGCAACACCTATTCCAATCATCACGGCTAGCACATAACCAAGCGGAGGAAAGTTCACAAAGTTTGCAGTTACATTTGTGTAAATCCACCGCAAACCATCACCGCTGAGTAAGCTTTTAACATACACCACCGATTTATCTGCCGGATGAATTACCTGAAGTGAGAACATTTCTGATATCCAAGATGCAATTGCAACCAGTATGGCAAGCATTCCAAACAGCGTGGCTGGATGAGGAAGTTTGTTGCCGATTAACTCGATGTAGTCAAGCGATTTTGTAAAGATTTTTGAAAATAATTTTTTCATCGTGAGAGCTATCTAATAATGTATTTGATTGCTCAAAATAAGTAAAAGTCATTTGTAAACAAAATTCTAATTAAGGTATGGATATTTTTATCATTCGTCACTACATTTTATTTACAAATTAATAGCATTAAACATATTCTCCAGCTCCTTCTCGCTCTCCCTTTGCTTTGTTCGCACTCCCGCTTGCCTCATATGATTCGAGGAGGCGGGCAGGGACTCGACCTTTTCGACCAAGTCAGCGGACTTATAGCGGCGTTATGATTTTCGCTTGTATATTTGTCGAGCGTGATGAAGCCGTTCACTAAAGCCGCCTTCTTTCAAGAACTGTTGTTCGAGTTGACGTAGTTGCTGATCGAGCAAATAGTTTGTTTGGTGTACAATGCAGATAAT
>CAYYIJ010000136.1:0-3316 GCA_964471945.1 uncultured Chlorobiaceae bacterium | reverse complement strand
CATATATTTCATTCCCTGGACCAAAGCCGATGCATGGAATTTTATGCATTCCCATTACGGCAACACCGTTTGTGCTGAACGACCAGCGACCCACGGTTGGTTTATTGTTAAATAACTGTTCATAAGTATTGATTCCAGCGATGAGGGCTGGATGATTTTCAGGAAGTAACCATGTCGGATAGTATTTTTTCATGGGATAAGTCAAACCTCGCCAGCTTGGGACGACATAATCGAGTACAATAACTTCGGCGTTCGCTTTCTTCACACTTTGTAATTCCTGAATTTCTTTTACGGCAGTTTCCATCGTATCTGTTGCCGCAAGTCGTCTATCAAGATGAATTGTTGATGAATCTGCCACTGCACAAAGAGACGGAGATGTTGAACGAATCTCTGCAATTGTAACCGTCCCTTTTCCGAGGAATGGTTCACCCTTTAGACGTTCATTAAGTTTTTCAATTTCCTGGATAATTGGAGCCATTTTATAAATGGCATTATCGCCGCGTTCGGGGGCTGAACCGTGACATGAAATTCCTTTTACCTGTACTTCGATTTCCATTCGTCCGCGATGACCACGATAAACTCCAAGGTTCGTCGGTTCGGCAATCACTACAACTTCGGGTCGGATTTTATCTTCATTGATGATATATTGCCAACAAAGTCCGTCGCAATCTTCTTCCTGCACACTGCCTACGATGTACAAAGTGTAATCGTCTTCAAGTCCAAGCTCCTTTATAATTTTTCCGCCGTACACAAGCGACGCCATTGCACCTTTCATATCGCATGCACCGCGACCATAGATAATTCCGTCCTTCATAGCTCCTTTGAACGGATCAATTGTCCAGTTTTCTGGATTTCCCACATCAACTGTATCGATGTGTGCATCCATCGCAATGATATGTTTGCCTTTACCAATTCTTCCAAGAATATTTCCCATTGGATCAATAATTATTTCATCATATTTACATTTTTCCATCTCTTCCTTAATCCTATAAATTACTTGTTCTTCGTGAGAGCTAATTGATTTGATAGCAATTATATCGCGAAGGAATTGTATAATTTGAGATTCCTGTTGTTGAGCGGCTTTTAGGATTTGTTCAAACATGATATTTGATGGATGATTAATTATTCAAGGGATTAACGACTGATTATTAAATTATATCTGATAACAATTCTTTTCTCGGTTGTGGAATAACGACTTTATTGACCAGTAAACCTTTTTTAGCAATCACATCGGCGCCAGCATCTACAGCGGCTTGAACTGCGGCAACTTCCCCGGTTAAGGTAACAAATGCTTTACCGCCGAGTGCCATTGCCAGTCGAAGCTCGATCAGTTGCACTTTGGCAGCTTTAACAGCGGCATCCGCCGCTTCAATTAGCGAAGCGACAGAGAACGATTCTATAATTCCTAATGCCTGCAGTAAATCTATCTTGCTCGTTCCTGCAATTGCGGGAAATACAGCCGGGTGAACATTCGGAATAATAAATACGTCAACTATAGAACCTCTTCCAGCTACTCCGCCCGATTGAACACTCGCTGTGACTGCGGCGACATCACCACTGACCAGAACCATATATTTACCCGAACAAATAGTACGGGAAAGAATGATTTCCACTTCCGCGGCTTTTAACATCGCATCCGTTACTTCAAATCCAGCGGCAATGCTGGAGAGTTCTATTAGTCCGATTGATTTTTTTTCCATAATAACTCTTTGCTTTTAGTAGTTAACTTTTGCTTTTTCTTTTTTATGAATTGATATTTGAAACAAATTGAGACCCGTGAAAAATTCATAATCAGTTGCCATGTTGAGCCCATCGCTATTTCTAAAAAACGTTTAAAAGCTTTCAATAATAATTGATCCATTAATATTCTTCACAACTCCATCAATACTCGCATGAATCCTTGCACCTAATTTACCATCTGTAATATCGCCGATACATTGACCCTTAACAACTTTTTCACCGACCTTTACAGTTGGAAGTGCTGGAGTACCGATATGCTGTAAAAGTGGAATTGTAACTTGTATTGGCTCGAATTTCTTCTCAACAAATTTCGACTTACTGTTATACTCTTCAATCCCAAGTCGTTTCATTAATAGTTTAAGTGGTGTCCGCCTGCTTTCGTACATACCATGAGGAATAACTTCTCTCTTGCCCGTCCACTTAATTTTCTTTTCATTTAAATCTTCTTTTGCTTTATCGCAAGCCTCTTTCGGGTATAAAAACTCCGGACAAGCATAAAGTGTACATAGTCCGCATGCACAGCATAGTTGTGCATACTGATTCCAGATCTGCTCACCCGTTTTAGAAAATCCGAGACTCCGCATAACCTTATGCGGTTGAACATCGTACCCAAGTGTATATCTTGGACATAACTCTGTACAATAACTACATTGGTCACATGCCGATTTACCAATCCAATTCATAGATTTTTCAGTCCGATTTTTTCTGTTAATAAGCATATGTTCCAACGGAAGAATAACTAAACCAGCGATAGTTTTAGTAATGGGTTGATTGAGATCGAACTCAAGCTTCCCCATCATTATTCCGCCAACAAAAACTCCGAACTCTTTTGCTGTGGAACCTCCTGCAATTTCTATTACATCTTTAAAACTCATTCCGATCTGGGCAATGAAAGATAGAGGATGATTAACGGCGCCGGCAATAGTGATAAATTTTTCCGTTACTGGTTTATTTTCAGTCGCAAGAGAAATATTGTACAATGTTTCAACGTTATTCACAACGATTCCAACATCGAGCGGAATACCCTGCGGCGGAATTAATCGCTTTGTTGCTTCATAAACGAGTACGTATTCATCTCCAGAAGGGTAGAAATCACCAAGCAGGTGTATTGTGAGTTGTGAGTTGTGAGTTTTATCGATGGCTTTCTTTAGTGCCTCAATTGCATCTTTATTTTTTTCTTTTATCCCAATGATACCCTTCTTTGCACCTGTCGATTCCATAAGTAGTTTCATACCCTCAATAACTTTTCCAGGGTGTTGAACCATTACTTCATAGTCCTTATGGATAAGCGGCTCACACTCAGCACCATTGGCAATAACATATTCAACCTTCGCCGATGCTTTAACGTGTGTCGGGAATCCGCCGCCGCCTGCACCGACAATACCTGCATTTCGTATTTTCTCTGAAATATTCATTCTTTGTAATACAAAAGTAAAAATTAAAAAATCAAATAAACGATCTGCACTTAATCACGTTTTCCGACCTGATGATTAAATTCTTCAATCAACTTATCGAAATATACAACTTCATCCTCAAATAAACTACGCCAGTATTCGGGATTCCATTGTTCATTAAT
>CAYYIJ010000135.1:0-3352 GCA_964471945.1 uncultured Chlorobiaceae bacterium | reverse complement strand
TTTATTCCACCTTTTTCAATTCTCTTCCTTTTAGCAGCTTTTCGAGGTGGTAAGATTTTACCATTAGTAGGAATCTCGACTCTGTTATTTTTTATAGCACACAGTTTAATACCCAACAAACAAGAGCGTTTTATACTACCAATTATTCCGTTTTTGATTATATTTTTTGCCGTAGGATTTCCATATGTAAGAGATTGGTGTAAAACAAAATTTCTCGATAAACTTTATCGAATACACTGGAGATATTTTTTGATTGTAAATTTTATCCTCCTCATCTTGACACTTTTTCATTACGGTAAGAAAGATCGAGTTGAACCGCTTGTTTATCTTAACCAAAGAGGTGATATCAAAGGTGTCGTAATTTTTCAGTACAATTATACGTTCCTCGTTCCTGACTATTATCTAGGTAAACCAACTCCACCTTATTTTGTATTCACCCTTAAAAATGATTTTTATAAAGATGTTCAGAAAATAAAAGATTCATCAGTGCCAATAAACTATATCATCCTTTATACTGATTCGCTTGAAAATGATCTAGCGTTAATACGGAAAGAATTTACATCAAGCGTTAAGTTAGACAAGATTGTTACTCCAAGTTTGGGAGATTGGTTGGCTCATATCTCAAATCCTCGATTTAATAAATCTGGGACTGCTTACATATTCTCAATGTAATAATTTATAATTTTTATATTCTCCGAATCTAGTGTGAAAAATATTTACTTCCAACCAATGGAGAATACTCTTATTTCTTGTTCGATTATTTAGAAGTGTAACTGATTCTTCAGGTGGGTAGTCTGGAAGCTTTCCTGCCAACACTTTTGGGTGTGTTCCAGTAAAAAGTTCTACTTCTTCAAGATTATTATAGATGTGAAAATCCTTAAATGAATATTTTCTTTCAACCGCATCATCCGAGTGCCAGAAGCGGTCAAGGTTTTTCTGTTTTGCCGTCATAAGATCCGGCGGTTTCGCCCAACCGTAATGATATATTTTTGCATTCGTATGTTTAACTCGAAGTTTTTTTCCATTCAATCTAAATCCTTGTGCGTCTCGGTAAGACTCGATACCGCTATGATTACGAACTATTCGTATCTCCTTCTGATACCAATTTCTACCTATACCCACTGTCCAATAACTTCCATAAAAATGAACATAATCGAATAACAATCCTTGAACACGTCTATCATTCAAGCATCGTTTCATAGAATCTACAACATTTGAATAAAATTGTTCATGAAGAATCTCATCCGCCTGAAGGTATAAGCACCAATCATACTGGCAGTAACTTAGGGCTATGTTTGTTTGTTGAGCAAGGATGAGACCTCCTTCACGAAATTTATCATCCCACACCGTTTCGATGATGTTGATCTTATCGGACTCAATATTTCGGATAAGATCGAGAGTTCCATCCTGAGAATCACCAACAGCGACAACTACTTCATCACAGATTGGAAGCATGGATTGAATAGATTCAACGATAGGATATCCAAATCGGACTGCATCACGAGCAAAAGTGAAACCGCTGATTTTCATAATATGATTTTTATCTTATACGCGGAATTGTAATTCGTAAAGTTTCTTATAAAGACTGTTATTTTTCGAAAGTAGTGAGATGTGTTTACCAGTCTCAACGATATTTCCATTCTCTAAAACAATAATCTTATCAGCACGCTGAACAGTCGAGAGTCGGTGTGCAATAATAATGGAAGTTCTTCCAACCATTAAACGCTCGATAGCTTGTTGAACAAGAATTTCAGATTCAGTATCGAGCGCCGAAGTTGCTTCGTCTAAAATTAATATGGGAGGATTCTTGAGTATAGCCCGCGCAAGTGATATCCGTTGCCGCTCACCGCCAGAAACTTTCACTCCACGATCACCAATGAATGTATCGTATTCTTCCGGTAATGCGAGAATAAAATCGTGAGCATTTGCTACTTTTGCCGCTTCAATGATTTTCTCAAATCCAACTTCCTGATGTCCGTAGGCAATATTATTTCGCACTGTGTCATTGAACAGTATTGTCTCCTGAGTAACAATACCCATAAGCGAGCGGAGAGAATCCATTGTAATATCCCGGACATCGGCTCCATCAATCATCACACTACCATCGGTAACATCATAAAAACGTGGAATTAAATCTACCAATGTCGACTTCCCTGCACCGCTTGGTCCTACAATCGCAACTGTTTCTCCCTTTCTAATCTCACAATTGATTTCTTTAAGTACTATTTCACCTGTTTCATATTTAAAGGAGGCATTTTCGAATAATATCTTTTCATGAAAATCCTCGATTGCGATCGATTTAGGTCTATCAACTATTTTTGGCTCGATCTCTAATATTGTCATTATGCGATTTCCTGCTGCAATTCCTTCTTGAACACTATTGAACACCAAGCCAAATGCTTTCAGAGGGGGAAGCATTTGAACTACTATTCCAATATATAACAACAGCGCACCGGGTGTTATTGATGTAGAACCATCGATTACATTTTTTCCAATGAACCAAAGAATAATTGCTATCGTAATCACGCCAAGAAATTCTGTAAGCGGGCTGGCAAGGTTCTTTCGCCATTGGATACGCCTCATCGTTTTGAAATAACTATATGCATGACGTTTGAATTTATTGATCTCAAATTCTTCCATACGGAAAGCTTTCACAACCCGAACATTAGAGAGAGTTTCTGTAAGAACCGAAATAACATCTGCCATTCTCTCCTGTGCCATTTTACTCTCCCTTTTCAGCATATCTCCCAATCTTGTGATTAATACTCCTGTTACAGGTAACAACACACACAAAAATAATGATAACTGCCAATCAAAGAAGAAAAGTATTAATGTAAAAAGTATAATTTGAGGTGGTTCACGAAAAACTCCATACATAGCAATCGACAAAGATTCCTGAACAACTCGCACGTCATTAATGATTGTTGAAACCAAATTTCCTTTTCGTTCATTATTGAAAAAACTCATCGATAGTTGGTGAAGATGGGAATAAAGTTTCTCACGAAGACGACGAGTAATCCCTTGCTCAACTGTTGCCCCAAAGTACCCTTGCATATAGAAAAATAAATTCTTAAAGAAAAAAGTAACTACGATTGAAATACAAAGAAAAATAAGAAGATCAAGTCGGGCATACGTAACAACTAAATGATTCAATTGAGATGTAAAATATTCTCGAAGCTTGAAGAGATTAAATTCGACAGGTTGTTGAGTTACTTGTGCGGCAGAACTAAAGATTATATCTATAAATGGCATTACCAATCCCACTGATAATGTTGCGAAGATTACATAGATAATATTACAAATAATGGCTGCTAAAAGTGGTTTCCAAAATTCTTTTAGATACCTTACAATG
>CAYYIJ010000134.1:0-3380 GCA_964471945.1 uncultured Chlorobiaceae bacterium | reverse complement strand
CAAAAGTAAATATGCTTCCACTTTGAGTCTCGAATCTGACAGAACCCTCCGGAGACTGTTCAATTATTCTGCCGTAAATCTTACTACCATTTTTCAGAGTAACAACATCATCATTATTTGTTTGCTGACTAAGTAATAAAGGATTTCCGATCATAACGATAATGTACATTATCGTGAACAATTTAAAATATTTTGTTAACATAAATACCTCTTTATTATTATTTTATTTTATTGAATTATTATCATCTTCTTCACAGATGTATATGTTCCAGCAGTTATTCTGTACATGTAAACGCCGCTTGGTAAACCACCTGCATTAAACGCTACCGACTTGTATCCCGCATCTTGCATATCATCCACCAACACTGCCATTTCCTGACCAAGTGTGTTATAAACTTTCAGGTTCACCCAACTGTTAACGTGTAACGAATAACTAATAACGGTTGTTGGGTTAAAAGGGTTGGGGTAGTTTTGTTCCAATAAAAAAGAAGTTGGTAATAATGGATTATCAATTCCCACGTTGGTTGAAATGCTATTAACACTTATATCATCAAACCATGCTGTACCTTCGCCTGACTGCGGAGAAAGATAATTAAATTCTGATTCGAAAGGGAATGATGGTAATATTTCGCTTAACTTTAATGTATCGTTTATCCAATACATCATTTTTATAGAATCATTTTCTAAACGTTCATAGTGTAATTTTACATTTATCCAGGTTTCAATTGAATAATTTCCGATGACAGTACCTTCATATCCATCAGTTGTGTGTACTGATCCCCTGATTTTTCCATCACCATCAAAACTGATTAACAAACGATTTTCGGTTTCCCAACTCGGACCTGTATTAAAAGAAATAACCGCTCTTTTAGGATGGCAGCCAGAGAGTTCTTCATTACCAATCCGTGTATAGAATTCTATTGAGTATGATGAATCGACTTCAAATTGACGATGTAACAGAGCACCCCAGCAACCTCCCACAACACCATACAACCTAACTGACTTTGTGCCGAATGCTGCTTCACCGCTATCAACGTAGATATCAGTATTTCCACTTGATGACCAATATGTATCTGGGAAAGTACCAAATGAATAATTTTCAAAATCGTCATACCAGCCGGTATTAGTTATTATGGTTCCTACCTCCTGAGCTATTGAACCAAATTGTACGATCAAAACTGTGATAACGAGTACTATTATCACTTGACGTTTTATTGATAACATGATTGTAACTCCTTTCTTGTAATATTTATGATAGACGTTATTTTTGTTCAACTACATTTTTTCTAACTCAAAATATTTTCCCTCGTTCACATTATTCCCCCACCACAACTCCATGTCCATCCGCAATAATCGAGAGAAGCAGAAAATCTTTGCCACCTGTACTTACTACATTATATTGAAACGCTTCTACGAGTACCAGGAACTCACTTCCATATAGGGTTTGCAGTTGAGCTGCGCTAAATGTATGTGAATTTCCTGTAGCAACTGAGCCAATGCATTGTCCTTGCTCATCCATAATAGCGACACAAATGGTAGCTTTACTTGTGGTTGACCACTTAACTGTGAGAGCTTTTTCTAATGAAATAGTTGCACCATTAGGCGGGTATGTTATTGAAACAGAACCATTGGGTGAAGTCACACTTCCCGAAAATCGCGGTATATAAGATGAACCCTTAACCACCCAACTATGCTTCGATCCATCGAAACGAACTGGTAACGCTGGATCATTCGTTGTTTTAGGATAAACATACACTGTTTGTCCCGAATTGGTTATAGGATAAAGATTTTTCCCGTTAACACTTACCGTACCCGCTGATATCAATTGCTGATTTTTATCATCCATAAACACTGCAACTGCACCAATTATTACTTGGTCTCCTTCAGCGGCTTTAATTGTTCCAAGAATCCCTTTTAAATTCTTTATGCTATTTGGTACTGGCATTGGGCCCATCGCTGTTTGCTGCATCTGGACTGAGTTATCAGAGTTTTCCGGCTCTGCCGGATTATCTTTTTCACACGAGATAAAAATCAATGCGGCGAGACTTATCACAAACAGGAATATGATAAATTGTTTTATTATTTTGAGATACATAAGAGCTCCTTTCTGCCCGCTCGCGGCGGGTTATTTATATGTGATTTAATCATTGTATCATTTTTTTATTGTTTCCTAAAAAATATATTGCATACAAAATTGCATTCCATTGATAGGATGATATTTCAGTCCAAATCTTGGTTTAAATCTATTTCCGCTTTCTTGTTCATATCTTTCAAGTGCTTTTTCTTCCGAGTCAGGAAAAGTAAAATTGTATATAGCCAATGCTCCAAAAGTAATACCAAAGTAATCATTTACAGGGCTATCTTCATACACTGTTTTCCATCCTTCTATTTTCAATGTCTTATATGGACGAGCTATAAACATACCAATAGATGCTGCTAATGAACCAAAACCTCGATACATCCGGGCTGAATGTGCATCATCGGCAAGTGCATTCAAAGCTGCACGCCCCGATGATTCGCGTTGGTTAATATTACTAATAGATTTCACATTTTCATATTCCTCTTCTGCCCTGCTTTTGGAGCTCAATCTCCAAATGCCTACACCATCAATCACTGCTCCTAATCCCATTATTGCTCCACCGATTATATCTGCACTTTCATAATCCTTATCTGCAATAATTGCACCCCATATAAGTAAAGTTGTACCTATTGCAAGCGTTCCCACACCATCAATTATTCTTAATTCCTTTTTCTTAGCAGATAACCGACCAAGATGTACCTCAGCTAACGAAAAATCTTTTTGAGATGTTTGCTGAGGATTAATTTTCGGTATGATTTCGGGCTGGCTCTTTTTTCTATCAAGAATCGGGGGTTTTTGTTGTATAGGTTTACTCTCTTGATTAATAACTGGGGCTTGAGGTGATTGTTGAAATGTTTTTGTTTGAGTCTTCCCTTGTTTAACTCTTGATACCTCTTCAGAACTAAACGTATAAACACTCCCACCGCGAGTTTCAATCTTAATATATTTCTCTGGAATATTCTCAATGATTTTACCAACAACTGTATTTTCATTTTTTAGATAAACGATATCTTCAAAGCTATCTTGCTGGCAAGATGTTTTGAAGGCATAAATCAGTATTACGATAAATGGGATGAAGATTAATTTTAGCATGATTTTATCACTTTATTTTGTTAATAGCATCATTTGACAATCGCGAAATAATATTTTCCCACTGTGTCAGGTTTTTGATTGTTATCCTTACCTATTAAGGTTAATCTATATTTATCATTTGCTAACACTTGAGATTGAACGGTGATATTAACGGATTTACTCCCTTCGATATCAATATGCTTCAACGCATCTTGACTCCAAATCGTCG
>CAYYIJ010000133.1:1378-3576 GCA_964471945.1 uncultured Chlorobiaceae bacterium | reverse complement strand
CATTTTCCTCGCCCCCATCGTCTAGAGGCCTAGGACACGAGCTTTTCAAGCTTGTAACACGAGTTCGAATCTCGTTGGGGGCACGAAATGTGCCTTATTAATTTTCTATTCATATGAGAGCGATCATACCGGTTGCTGGCTTTGGTACCCGGCTTCGGCCGCATACATACACACTACCTAAGGTTCTTTTGAACGTTGGGGGTAAACCAATTATTGGACATATACTGGACAAAATAATTAAAGATGGATTTGATGAAGCAACGATTATCGTTGGTAGTATGGGAGAAAAAATTCGTGATTATGTTCAGAATAATTACAGCATTAAATGTAGATTCATTGAACAATTAGAGCCGAAAGGAATTGCACACGCCGTGTTCCTTTCGAGAGAAACATTCTCTTCAGAACCAATTCTTATTATTCTTGGTGATACAATTTTTGATGTTGACCTGAAACCGGTTATTGAACAATCATATTCCTCAGTCGGAGTTAAGCAAGTCGATGATCCACGTCGTTTTGGAGTTATTGAATTGGAATGTGATTTTGTTAAGCGACTCGTAGAAAAACCCGAACACCCTTCGAGCAATCTCGCCCTCGTGGGTCTTTATTGGATCCAGAATCCTCAGCTTCTTCTTCAATGTATTATGGATTTATTACAGAAAAATCAAAGAACAAAGGGTGAGTTTCAACTTACAGATGCACTTCAACTAATGGTACATAAGGGAGAAAAGATGAAAACATTTAATGTTCAGGGCTGGTACGATTGCGGAAAGCCCGAGACTATTTTAGCGACAAACCGGTATATACTGGATAAAATTCCTGATCGAACAGTTTTAGATGGTGTGATTATCAATCCACCTGTGTTTGTATCTCCAAGTGCGAAGGTAATTCATTCGATAATTGGTCCGTATGCAACTATCGCTGATGGTGCGAATGTTAAAGATTCGATTATCCGTAATTCAATTGTAAGCGATGATGCACAGGTGTCAATGGCATTGCTCGAAAACTCTCTCATCGGAAACAATGCTATTATCAATGGTAATTTTAAACGCATTAATATCGGCGATTCATCCGAAATAGAATTTCAATAATCATAGGAAAATTTCATGTCTTATCTTTTTACTTCCGAATCGGTATCTGAGGGGCATCCGGATAAAGTCTGTGACCAACTCTCCGACGCTGTCCTCGATTCTCTCTTCACTCAAGACCCAATGTCACGCGTCGCTTGCGAATGTTTTGTAACTACAGGTCTTGTATTAGTTGGTGGTGAAGTTACAACGAAAGGTTATGTCGATGTCCAAAAAGTCGTGCGCGAAGTTATAAAGGGGATCGGTTACACAGAAGCTGGTGTTGGTTTCGATGCAGATTCGTGTGCTGTGTTATCGACTCTTCATTCACAATCTCCTGATATAGCTCAGGGTGTAGATGTCGGTGGTGCAGGTGATCAGGGAATGATGTTCGGTTATGCATGTACCGAAACACCCGAATTAATGCCGATGCCCATCATGTATGCCCATAAACTTGTAAAGCGGTTAGCCGATGTACGGAAATTTGAAAACGGTTTAATGCCCTACATACGCCCAGATGCAAAATCTCAAGTAACGATCGAGTATGAAGGAAAGAAACCAATTCGTGCTCATACAATTGTCGTATCAACACAACACTCACCGAAAGTGTCTCAGAAAAGAATTAAAGAGGATGTCATTGAACACATAGTAAAGTTTGTTGTTCCCGAAGATATGCTGGACAAGAAGACGCGCTATTTTGTTAATCCGACAGGGATGTTTGAAATCGGTGGACCACACGGTGACAGCGGACTGACAGGAAGAAAAATTGTTGTTGATACGTATGGTGGACGAGCACCTCACGGCGGCGGAGCTTTTTCCGGAAAAGATCCCACTAAAGTTGATCGTAGCGCCGCTTATGCAACTCGCCATCTTTCAAAAAATATAGTCGCTGCCGGCTTAGCGAGCGAATGTCTTATTCAGGTTGCTTATGCAATAGGGGTAAAGGAACCCGTATCAATCCATGTCCAAACATTCGGAACTGGAATTATTCCAGATGTCGAGTTGGAAAAAATTATCAAGCGATATGCCACTGAAAATGGACCAATCGATCTCACACCACGTGGTATCATCAAGCGTCTTAAACTTCGCCGACCTATTTACACACGAACAGCAGCTTACGGGCATTTCGGAAGA
>CAYYIJ010000133.1:0-1278 GCA_964471945.1 uncultured Chlorobiaceae bacterium | reverse complement strand
TAAATATAAAGTAAAAGATATAAAATTAGCTAACGAAGGAAAGAAACTGATCGCTTGGGCTGAATCGCGGATGCCCGTTCTGATGGCATTGCGAGAAAAGTATCGAAAAACAAAACCACTCAAAGGTTATCGAATCGCGGGTTGTTTACACGTAACAAAGGAAACGGCAGTGCTTGTGAAAACATTTGTCGAGGCAGGTGCGCAGGTGAGTTGGAGTGGGTGCAATCCATTGTCAACGAACGATGCCGCCGCCGCTGCGCTTGCAGCCGATGGAATTTCAATCTTCGCATGGCACGGTATGTCGGTCAAAGAATTTTACTGGTGCATTGAAGAGACATTGAAGATTCATCCGAACCTTACACTTGATGATGGCGCAGATTTGATTTTTACAATCCACAACAAACATCCAGAGTTTGCTAAGAAGTACGTCATAGGCGGTACAGAAGAGACGACCACAGGCGTGCACCGCTTGCGTTCTATGGCAAGAGATGGTGCTTTGAAATATCCCGTCGTTGCTGTGAACGATGCTGAAACAAAATGGGATTTCGATAATGTGTACGGTACCGGTCAATCCACTTTGGATGGAATTCTTCGTGCGACAAGTATTTTATTTGCCGGGAAAAATGTTGTTATAGCGGGCTATGGTCATTGCGGTAAAGGCGTTGCACTGCGTGCAAAAGGTTTGGGTGCAAACGTAATAGTAACGGAAGTAAAACCAACCGCTGCACTGAAAGCAACATTAGATGGTATGCGAGTAATGAAGATGGATGATGCAGCGAAGATCGGCGATGTGTTTGTTACGGCAACGGGTGTAAAAGATATAATCATAAGTCGCCATTTTAAAACGATGAAAGAGGGAGCCATCGTATGCAACACGGGGCATTACGATTGCGAAGTTAATCTCAACGATCTTGGCAAGCTTGCAAAGTCAGTAAAGGATATTCGACCGAATAATGAATTATACACTTTGAAAAACGGCAAGCAAATTTATGTTCTTGCTAAAGGTCGACTTGTAAACCTTGCTGCAGCAGAAGGTCATCCATCGGAAGTAATGGATATGTCGTTTGCGAATCAGTTCATGTCACAGCTGCGACTTGCAGAGCTTTATAAACATGGTAAGCGTCTCGAGAATAAAGTTTATGATATTCCGGTCGAGCAAGATCAGGAAATCGCTGCTCTTAAATTGGCAACCCTGGGCTTGAAGATTGATGCGTTGACTGCCGAGCAGAAGAAGTATATGGATGATTACAGCGCAGGAACGTAATCTGGTGAGTTAGT
>CAYYIJ010000132.1:0-3587 GCA_964471945.1 uncultured Chlorobiaceae bacterium | reverse complement strand
CATAAAATGAGTTCTTAAGTCGATTGTATTATAGTTTTGTTTCATAAATACGGTAAGTTTTATAACGGTCTGCATTGAGAAATTCAGCCGCACGATTCATCATAACGTTATCTTCTAAAACCCAGCTTGCCTCACCATCGGGATAACCATTCTCAACACAGCGTTTTGCCGTTTCATAAAACAACACACTAGCGGCACCTGTTTTCTGGCGTTCACGAACTACTCCAAGCACCAGAATTCGCACCCAGTTTATTTTCTTCTTGTGCCACATTAGACGGGCAATACCCGGAATTAAATAACCTTTTTTATTGTACTTCAGCACTGTATTCAAATCAGGAAGGGACAACGAAAATCCGACCGGTTCACCTTTAAACTCAGCTATGATTACCAATTCAGGAACTACAATCGGCTTTAAATCTTTCGCGAGAAAATCAAACTCCTCATCAGTCATCTTAACAGCACCCCAATTGTAGTGCCATGCTCTATTATATAGATCTTTGATAACATTAATTTCCTCCTTGAATCGCTTCATGTCGATAGTTCTGAATGTGAGATCCTCTCTTTGGCGAACCAGCTCAGTAACACGAGACAATTTCTCAGAAAAAGCTTTCTCTTTACAAACATGATAAGCATACAAATCTTTTGCTTTGGAAAATCCTGCACCTTCGATAAGCAATGAATAATATGGCGGATTGTACGGCATCAAGAGGATTGGATATCTATCGAAACCATCAATAAGCAATCCGTATTCATCATTCACAGACGGGTTTGCAGGTCCACGCATCGCATCAACTCCACGTGCCTTAAGGCATTGTTTCGCTGTTGTGAATAAAGCATTCGCAACCTGCTGATCATTTATCGACTCAAAGAAACCAAAGAAACCGATATTTTCTTTATGCTCAATATTATGATTATGATTAATGATTGCACCTATTCGTCCGACTATCTCTCCGTTTCGATATGCAAGAAACAACTCCATCTCGGCATGTTTGTAGAAGGGATTTTTTTTCTTGTCGATTAGCTTTCGTCTATCCATTAATAAAGGGGGAACCCATCGAGGATAATCGGAATATATCTTCCATGGGAATCTAACAAACATTTCAGACTCTTTTTTTGATATAATCGGTTTTACTTCTATCGAACTCATGCTCGAGAGAGATTAGATAATACCAAGTTTTTTGCCGGTTTGTTGAAATATTTCGAGAATGCGATCCAAATGCTGATTTTCATGAGACGCCATATAACTTGTCCGCATCATCTGCAACCCGGGCGGTACACCCGGACTAATAAACACATTAACAAAAACCCCGTTATTATACAATTCAGACCAAAATTTAAATGCGAGGAGATCATCACCAATGATTACAGGAACGACAGCGGATTTGCCATCAATGATATTAAATCCGAGTTCTTGAAAACCTCTACGCATTTTATTTGCATTCCGGATTAAATTAGTGATACGTTCAGGTTCTTGTTCTAAAATATCCAGCGCCGCAAGCGCTGAGGCAACAGATGCTGGTGTTGGACTTGCACTAAATATAAGAGCTGGTGAGTGATGCTTTATATAATTAATTACACGTTCAGTTCCAACTACAAAGCCACCAAGTGAAGCAAATGTTTTGCTAAATGTTCCCATGGTCATATCCACTTCACCTTCCAGATTGAAGTAACTCGCAGTACCACGTCCACCCTTACCGATCACACCGATTGCATGAGCATCATCAACAAGAATACGTGCATTAAATTTTTTAGCAATCGGTACTAATTCAGGTAACTTAACGATATCACCGCTTGTACTGAAGACACCGTCGGTTACTATCAGTTTCCCTGCATGAGGAGGCAAGCGAGAAATCACCCGCTCTAAATCTGCCATATCATTATGTTTGTATCTGACAAAATCAGCAAACATTCCTTTTGCCATCATATAACCAGCCACAATGCAAGCATGATTATCCTTATCGGTTACTACATATTCACCCCGCTGAACTAAAGTTGGGATAATTCCTTGTGCAGTTTGATAACCTGTACTAAACAGAAGGCACGCTTCATTGTCCATGAATTTTGCAAGCCGCGCTTCGAGCTCATTATGTAAATCGAGCGTGCCTGTTAAGTAACGCGACCCAGAGCAACCCGTGCCATATTTTTTAACCGCTTTGATTGCGGCTTCTTTCACGTTTGGATGTGCAGTTAATCCCAAGTAATTATTAGAGCCAGCCATAATAATTTTTCGCCCTTCGATTTGCACTATCGGACCTTCATTTTCTTCAATAGAGCGAAAATATGGATAAAATCCTGCTGCCTTCACTTCATCAGCACGAGTGAAATCCAAACATTTTTGAAATAAATCTACTGTTGCATTAGAGTGGTTCATATTATCTTATATTCGGTATGGTCATTATAATATAGAAATTGCTTACAAAAAGTTTTTTTAATATACTTGATTGAAATATAAAAGTCAATTATATCTATATATTCTTATGCATATTCTAGTTACTGGTGCTACAGGCTTCATTGGAAGTCATTTAGCAGAACAACTCCACCAAAATAGTTATACCTTGCGCTGTCTCATCCGAAAAAATTCAAACCGCCAATGGATTAAAAATATACCGATTGAATATATTGAAGGAGACTATACAGATCCAATTTCATTACGGAAAGCCGTTGCAGGTGTGGATTTTATTTACCATTCAGCCGGTGTAACAAAATCGAAAAATAAAATCGGATATTTTCAGGGGAATCATATAGCCACAAAAAATCTTCTTGAGGCAGTTCGCAAAACAAACACGAATTTAAGTCGATTTATTCATATTAGTAGTCAAGCTGCAGTTGGTCCAAGCTCTATAAACCTACCAATCGACGAGACTACTCCGTTTCACCCGATAACGACTTACGGATTAAGTAAAATGGAAGCAGAAAAAGAGTGTCATAAATATATGAATGATTTTCCTATTACAATAGTACGTCCACCAGCGGTCTATGGTCCTAGAGATACGGATGTTTTTGAATTTTTCAACACAATGAACAAAGGTTTGCAACCTATGATCGGCTTCGGTAAAACTTATGTGAGTCTTGTTCATGTCAAGGATTTAGTAAGAGGAATTGTACTTGCGGGAGAATCACCACGTTCTATTGGGCAATCATATTTTATTGCAAGCGAACGGTTCTACAACTGGCAAGAGATTGGTGAGGTAACTCAAAAGCTGATGAATAAAAATGTATTTCGAGTGCACATACCAAAATCTGTTGTATTTGTAATAGCTGCAATTGCTGAGTTCGGTTCACTTTTTAGTTCCAAACCCGCGCTTCTTAACATCGAAAAAGCCAAAGATATAACTCAAGATCATTGGACCTGTAGTATTCAGAAAGCTAAGGAAGAAATCGGTTATCGCGAGAGTTTTAAGTTAGTGGATGGAATTTCAGATACCCTCGCATGGTACAAGGCAAACGGATGGCTAAAGTAGCTAATTTTTTTGCTTTAGCTGCCTTTATTTCGTATATTGAAATGTAAAATCGCGGGGTGGAGCAATTGGTAGCTCGTTGGGCTCATAACCCAAAGGCTGCAGGTTCAAGTCCTGCCCCCGCTACAA
>CAYYIJ010000131.1:0-3937 GCA_964471945.1 uncultured Chlorobiaceae bacterium | reverse complement strand
AATAACTTGTGTTGCACAATATTGCGTAATTATTTTTGTATGCACTGTTGTGTGGCTCAGGTAGGGGAGCGAGGAGAAATTTCCGTATCTCGTTCGGCTATCGGGGTCACGTCAGCGCACACTTAATGTCCGCTTTTCGTGAAACCTATGTCAATTGTATGGTTGAAAGTTAATAACTATTTTAATAAAAAACAAATATTGTTAATATCCTTATATTTTAGTATATTTTTTTTCATTCAAAGTAAAACATTCGGAAAAACATAACGTAAGCTCTATAAAATAAACTTCTTATTACCTCATAATAACAGGATAATTCAATGAAAAAAACCATTCTTTTTTCTATTTTCGTTACGGTTATTTCTCTTAATCTTTACAGTCAAGAGGCAACCCGGATTCTTCGCTTTCCCACTATACACGGTAACCAAATAGTCTTCACTTACGCAGGCGATCTATATACCGTTCCAACAAGCGGTGGAATCGCTCGTAAGCTAACTAACGATGTTGGCTTCGAGATGTTCCCACGCTTCTCACACGATGGAAAGTGGATTGCGTTTACAGGTCAATATGATGGTAACACGGAAGTATTTCTTATTCCATCAACCGGCGGTGTGCCAAAACGATTAACGTACACAGCAACGCTTGGCCGTGATGATGTTTCTGATCGGATGGGACCCAACAATCTTGTGATGGGTTGGATGCACGATAATAAACACATCGTGTTTCGCTCGCGCATGAGAGAGTTCAATGACTTTAAAGGTCAATTATATTTAGCTTCAATAGACGGTGGATTATCGGAACAACTTCCACTTCCTCGCGGAGGATTTTGTTCTTACTCACCCGATGATAAACAACTCGCGTACAACCGGATCTTCCGTGAGTTCAGAACTTGGAAACGTTACCGCGGCGGCATGGCTGATGATATCTGGATTTACAATTTTGTTACAAAGAAAACAGAGAACATCACAAACAATGAATCTCTCGATATCATACCCATGTGGTCAGGAAATAAAATCTACTTCATCTCTGACCGTGATGTAAACAAAAGGATGAATCTTTATTCATATGATCTTGCAACGAAAGAAACAAAACAGCTGACGACTTTTGCAGATTACGACATCAAGTTCCCCTCACTTGGTGATAATGCAATCGTATTTGAAAACGGTGGGTACATTTACCGTTTCGATTTGACGACAGAAAAAGCAGAGAAGGTCTCAATTCAAATTGAGGAAGATTTATTAGGTGGTCGAGGTGGAATTATAAAAGTAGTCGACAACATTTCGAACTACGAAATTAGTCCGGACGGAAAGCGAGCATTATTTGGTGCAAGAGGAGACGTGTTTACAGTTCCAGCCAAATATGGTGCGATCAGAAATCTGACGCAAACTCCGGGTGTTCACGAACGCAGTTCAAAATGGTCACCTGATGGAAAATGGATTGCTTATATCTCCGATGAAACAGGAGAGGATGAAATTTATATCGAACCGCAAGATGGCAGTAGTCCTCACGTACAAATTACAAAAAATAGCAGTAACTATAAGTATCAAATCGTTTGGTCACCTGATGCAAAGAAAATTATGTGGGCTGATAGGGCACAACGTTTATTGTATGTCGATATCAACACTAAAGAAATCAAAGAGGTTGCAAAATCCGATGCGTTCGAGTTCAATGATTATTCTTGGTCGCCTGATAGCAAGTGGATTACTTACGTAAAGCCCGAAGGTGATTGGATGTCGAGAATATATCTCTACTCGTTAGAGAACGGAAAAGAATACGAAGTTACAGACAAATGGTATTCTTCCAGTCAACCGACTTTCAGCTCTGATGGGAAATATCTGTTCTTCGCATCTGATAGAGATTTTAATCCTGTATACAGCGCAACAGAATGGAATCATGCTTATCAGGATTTGGCGAGAATTTATCTTGTAACTCTAACGAAAGATATCGAATCTCCGTTCAAACCGAAGAGCGATGAAGTTGCCGTAAAGGAAGAAAAACCAAAAACAGAAGAGAAGAAAGATAAGAAAGACGAAAAGAAAGAAGATAAAGCTATTGTCGTTAAGATCGATGTTGACGGATTGAAAGATCGAATTGCAGGATTGCCAATCACAGCATCGAGATATAGGAATATTCAATCAGTTGGCAACAATATCTATTACATAAGAAGTGGAAGTAAAGATGAAAAGTCACAACTACTCCTGTATGATTTAAGTGAATTAAAAGAAACCTCTCTTGGTGAGATCGATGGTTACGAAATTTCTGCCGACGAAAAGAAGATGTTGGTTGGAAAAGATCGTTCATATTATATCATCGATATTCCCAAAGGAAAGGTTGATTTAAAGGATAAGCTTGATTTATCGGGTATGGAAGTAAATTTAGATAAGCGTGCTGAGTGGAATCAAATCTACAAGGAATGCTGGCGACAAATGCGTGATTTTTTTTATGATCCGAACATGCATGGTGTAGATTGGAAGGGAATCAAAGAAAAATATCAACCACTTGTTTCTTTTGTAAATCATCGAGCTGATTTAACATATATCATTGGAGAGATGATAGGCGAAATTAATGCGGGTCATACGTACGTCGGTGGTGGTGATTATCCGAAGCCGAAACGAATTCAAACAGGTTTACTCGGTGCTCAATTATTAAAAGATTCCAAGTCTGGATATTTTAAGATCACCAAAATCTTGAAAGGAGAAAATTGGGATAAAGGAACACGCTCACCCTTAACAGAAATCGGTGTGAATGCGAACGAAGGAGATTTCATTATTGCGGTTGATGGAAAATCGACAAACACAATGAATGATATTTATGAATCTCTTTTCAATACAGTCGGCAAGCAAGTAAAGTTGAAGCTGAGCCCTTCAGCGAATGAAAAAGGGAGCAGGGAAGTAACCGTTATTCCAATTGCAGATGAAGCAAATTTATACTATTTCAATTGGGTAAGAAACAATATTGATAAGGTCGATAAGGCAACTAACGGAAAGGTTGGATATATCCACATTCCCGATATGGGCGTGCGTGGATTGAATGAGTTCGTTAAATATTATTACCCTCAATTGCGTAAAAAGGCGATTATTATCGATGATCGTGGTAATGGTGGAGGTAATGTCTCATCGATGATTGTTGAGCGTTTAAGACGTGAAATTGCAATGATAAGCATTGCTCGGAATACGATTCCTACGCCTGATCCTTATGCAATGATCTGGGGACCTAAGGTTTGTTTGATAGATGAGTTCTCCGCTTCTGATGGTGACATCTTTCCATATCGCTTCAAGAAGTACGGACTTGGTAAGCTCATCGGTAAACGAACGTGGGGTGGAGTAGTTGGAATTCGCGGAACATTACCGCTGCTTGACGGGGGTTTCTTGAACAAACCAGAATTTTCTCGCTACAGCACAGAAGGCAAATGGATAATGGAAGGATATGGTGTCGATCCTGACATCGTTGTCGATAACGATCCCGCGAAGGAGTATGCCGGAATTGATGAACAATTAAATAAAGCTATCGAAGTGATCTTAGAGGAATTGAAGACACAGGAGAAGAATGTACCGCCAGTTCCAGAGTATCCGATTAAGAAGTAAAAAAATAATTATCTCGCAAAGTTCGCAAAGACCGAGATTGTTCATTATAATAAATTTAAGAAACATCTGAAATATTGTTTCTCGTGCCAAAGGCATCACTTCGTGACAAAGGCGCAAAGAACGCTAAGGTTTGATTTCTGAACATAACATTTTCTTTGCGACCTTGGCGAGCTTTGCGAGATGTATTGTATTGAATTTTTCAGAAGTCACTTTAAATTATAGAAACGGCTCAAGGAATGGGAGAGCGGTTCGCCCGCAGATACATTTAATATGATATCGCCGCAAAGAAGCTATAAGCCGATTAATTTGATATTCATATTTGGTTTATTATGGAAGCAACCGACGTTTAATAGTGC
>CAYYIJ010000130.1:0-4021 GCA_964471945.1 uncultured Chlorobiaceae bacterium | reverse complement strand
ATTTCTGATAGTGTTTTCTTATCCTTGTTGTACTCTATATCGGATTTGAGGAGTACAGAATGATTCTAAGTTCATACTTAGTCAGTTTAAATTTAGCAATTATTTTTTAATTCTATCAACATTATTATAGTATTTTAACACTAGAAATTATTTTCCCTGAAAAATGGGGAATGACACTCAACGGTTCTGGAATTCAAGACATTGTGTGGGTGTTAGGGATTAGTGTCAATACCGTATTGATAACTCTCAAGCGTACGTCAGCAACTTCCCAGGCACCAGTCCACATTTCACTTTATACTAAATATGTTGAAATTGACGAATTTTTGTCATTTATCCACAATAAATCTCAACAACGATGGCTGTGGTAGGCCTATGGCCAAAACACCCAGCAGATTCTTGCCTATGTTATGGGCAGGCGTACCGACCAGTCATACGAACAACTTTTTGAAAAACTTGCTGTTTATAATACAAATTATTTACCCCCATACAAGCATGTCGTCTCAAAACATGAACTGCAACGCATTGAACGTCTCAATTTGAATTTCAGAACTCGTCTCAAACGATGAAATGCATTCTTTTGTTCTTAGCCTTTATATCAATGCCTGGAATTCCTCGTAACAACATATCTGAAACACGACCTAAATAACAGTAATAATTACATATTTCAGGTTATTCACTGATCCTTTTCCCCTTTTAGTTCAGATATTTATCTACTTATTCTTTATATCTTCTCACAATTGCTTTCTACGGTAGTTGAAACTCACAGTTAGAATATGTAGTAATCCACAATTCTAATTATTTAACCTCAAAGGGTTAAATTCCCCGCCGTTTGCGGCGAAATATTTCAATCCTGAATCATCAGATACCCCGCTGCTTGCGGCGGGGTAGTTCATTTCAAAAGCGAACGTAACACGAACAATAATATCCCACCATTCCTATAATATTCAACTTCCATCGGTGTATCGAGTCGGCAAATAACTTTGAATGTTTTAATTTTATCGTCAAGGTTTCTAACTTGGACATTTATCTTTTTCCCGGGGTGAAGATCAGTTGCAATACCTTCAAGATCGTACGACTCAAAACCAGATAGAGCCAAGGTCTCACGATTTTGCCCCATCTCAAATTGTAATGGAAGTATTCCCATTCCGATAAGATTGCTGCGATGGATTCTTTCAAATGATTCGGCAATAACTGCTTTAATTCCAAGCAGCTTTGGTCCTTTTGCTGCCCAATCACGGGATGATCCAGAACCATATTCTTTTCCAGCAATGATGATTAATGGTACACTCGCGGTTTTATATTTCATTGCCGCATCATAAATGCTGATCGGTTCCATAGATGATTGATGGATGGTAACACCACCCTCGATACCCGGAACAAGTAGATTTTTCAATCGGATATTTGCAAATGTTCCGCGCATCATCACTTCATGATTACCACGTCGTGCACCATATTGATTGAAATCTTTCTGTTCTACACCCAACTCTAATAAATATTTTCCAGCCGGACCTTTAACAGAAATAGAGCCAGCAGGTGAAATATGATCAGTTGTTATTGAATCACCAAACATAGCTAAAATTCTTGCATTAAAAATATCTTTTAATGGAGGTGGATCAATAGGCATGTCCTCAAAAAATGTCGCCGCTTTAATATATGTTGAATTAGTATCCCACGAGTAACGATCACCCGCTGGAACAATCAAACTTTTCCAGTGATGATCTCCCTCAAATACATTGGAATAATTTTTCCGAAACATTTCAGATTTAACACATGATTTTACAATTCGCTCAACTTCATCGGGTTTGGGCCAAATATCTTTCAGATATACATCTTTGCCATCGTTTCCAACACCGATTGGTTCATTCTGAATATCAATATCCATTGTCCCTGCTAAAGCATAAGCCACGACAAGTGGCGGCGAGGCAAGATAATTTGCTTTTACATTCGCATGTACTCGCCCTTCAAAGTTTCGATTGCCTGAAAGAATTCCAGCAACTATGAAATCATTTTCTTGTATAGCTTTTACAATTGGCTCAGCCAACGGACCGCTGTTGCCGATACAAGTTGTACAACCATATCCTACAAGATTGAAACCGAGTTGATTCAATGGCTCTGTCAATTTAGCTTCATTCAGATAATCCGTCACAACTTTTGAGCCGGGTGCGAGACTTGTTTTCACCCACGGCTTCGTTTGTAATCCTTTTTCAACTGCATTTCTTGCTAATAAACCCGCTGTAATTAATACCGTTGGATTTGAGGTATTGGTGCAGCTCGTTATCGCCGCTATCACTACCGAACCGTCACCAATTTTGAATAATTTATCATTACTTTTAAATTCTATCGAACGAAGTGAACTTTCAACTTTGATTCCTTTGGGTTCAAGCATTTTTGCTAACTCTGTTCTGAAGCCGATTTTAACGTTACCAAGGGAAACGCGATCATGAGGTCGGCGGGGCCCTGCAAGACTTGGCTCGACTGTCGATAAATCTAATTCAATAGTGTCTGAAAATATTGGCTCTACACAATCTTTTGAATGAAAAAGACCTTGTTCTTTACAATACGCTTCAACAAGGGCAATCTGCTCTTCGCTTCTACCGGAGAAATTCAGATAATTTATCGTTTCAACATCGACTGGAAAATACCCCATTGTTGCACCGTATTCAGGAGCCATGTTTGCGATAGTCGCACGATCAGCAAGACTGAGCGATGAGATACCGGTACCGTAAAATTCAACAAACTTACCGACAACACCTTTCTTCCTAAGCATCTGCGTAACGGTTAGAACTGTATCAGTCGCGGTTGTACCTGGTTTTGATGTGCCATAAATTTTAAAACCAACAACAGGTGGAATTAACATTGCACATGGTTGACCGAGCATTGCAGCTTCTGCTTCAATGCCACCTACACCCCATCCGAGAACACCAAGTCCATTTATCATCGTAGTGTGTGAATCAGTTCCAACCAGTGAATCGGGATATGCAAACATCTGTCCGTTTACTTGATTTGTAAAAACAACTTTGGCAAGATATTCTAAATTTACCTGATGAATTATTCCTGTTTCAGGCGGAACAACACGAAAATTTTTAAACGCTTGCGCCGCCCACCGGAGGAAGACATATCTTTCTTTATTACGAGAGTACTCATATTCAGTGTTAAGCCGGAGCGCATCAGGTGTCCCATAATTATCTACTTGAACAGAATGATCGATTACGAGATCGACTGGTTGAAGGGGATTAATTTTTTTGGGATCACCACCCATACGAACCATTGCATCCCGCATAACAGCCAAATCGACTGCACAAGGAACACCAGTAAAATCTTGAAGTAATACACGCGCCGGCATAAACGATATTTCTTTATCTGGAAGTGCATTCGGATTCCAGTGAATCAATGCGTCTATGTCTTCCCTTTTAACATTTATCCCATCTTCTTTACGAAGAAGATTTTCTAATAATACTTTCAATGAAAAAGGAAGACGCTGAATCTTTGCGGTATCAGCTAATTTCTTAAGCGAGAAGAAAGTGTATTCACTGTTTTTTACTTTCAATGTGGATTTGGTCTTAAATGTATCAAGATTTTTCATATAGTGCTTCTTTAGGAAATTCTTTGAAATTATGAATATAATATTGAATTTATTGAAAAATATGGAATAAAAAAAGTATTGCCTTTAATATTTGGACTTGAATATTAATAAAAGATTTACCATTATTAATGAGAAGTCAAACTGTTATTATCCATTTAACTATGGAGGAATTTATGCGAGTTACAACAATACCGATCATAAATAACAAAAAAGAGGAAAAAAGGATACTGCAAAATATTGGGAAGAAACAAAAAAAAGCAAAGCTTGATCCTTCCTCGTTTAATCGATATAAGCGTGGTCAAAGCGTCCAAGCTGGACATGTTCGAAGTGGACACAGCTTCCATTAAGGTGTAGATTTATTTTACACTCGATAAAGACCTCCGAATTATTTTGAGAGACATCTGAAAAATTATAAAACCATACCCGTCATTCCGAACT
>CAYYIJ010000129.1:0-4155 GCA_964471945.1 uncultured Chlorobiaceae bacterium | reverse complement strand
ACTAACATTTAGAGACTCTTATCCTGTGTCGTACTAATTTGCTCAAGTCGGGAAAGAATCGAGATAATCAAGCCGTAGTACGACAAAAAGTATAACGGTGCAGTCGACCACATCGATTGTAAAGTAACAGAGATGGAAAGCAATGAGTGGTTTCGAAGAATATAATACTCAACAATCGATCCAACACTGTAGTATCGATAATGCACCTGATGAATAAAATCAACTTCTGCTCGATGACCGTTCACATAAAGAATTTTATCACCGATCTGTATACCCGCTGCATGAGCGGCGCTTCCAATCGGAACTGCGCGAACAACAACAGTATTATTCTCTGTTGCCCATGTCGAGCCATCAGTTGGCTGCGTGATCCATCCGTAAATGTAGAGTGTACACGTGATGAGAGCTAGAAAAGTCACATAAAAATATGTGACCCTGTTTTCTATTATCATGTTAAAAACGATTTATAGAATAATCGGATATTATTATCTGATAAGTTATGTGTTTTATCCTAGATTGTCAACTTTTTAGCATACTGACCGGTAATCTTTCTTAACTTCGCATACTTTACAAAAACATAATTCGCCGATAATAATGAGAGAACGAAGCCGTGCATCCCATCGAGAAAACCACGGCGTAGGAAAAACATTTTAACAAACATATAAACAACTCTTACGGTCAAATCGAACACCGAGCATTTTTTTCCACGCTCTCTTGCATCCTCAGCGGCTAATGTCGTATACTGATTGAATTTCTCCAAGTAATGAAAGAGTGTCGCATCTGTGAAATGGAGAATATCGTTTTCTAATTTACCGACGCTTCCAATTACTTCAACATTTTCATGCACACGCTTTTCATTGAACCTGACCGCAGTTCGCTTGAAAAGTCGTATAACATATCCCGGATACCAACCACAATGTTTAATCCATTTATTTAGGAAATAAGCTCTGCGCGCAACTTCATATCCTTCAATATTTTCTGATGAAATAGATACAATTTTCTTGACTTCAAGTGCTAATTCAGGTGTAACCCGCTCATCAGCATCCAAAGATAGTATCCAATCAAACCTTGCTTGATCTATGGCAAAATTTTTTGCCGCACCGTATCCTTCCCACTTTTTGATAAAAATGTTTTGTGTATATCTTTTTGCAAGCTCTACAGTTCTATCAGTACTCAGGGAATCAACCAAAATAATTTCTCCTGCCCAATCAACAGTACTTAAACAATTAGCTATATTATTTTCTTCATTGTGTGTTATTACAATGACTGATATGTTATAGGTTGGCGTGTTCATTTAGATTTATTTTTTAATTGATATTCCCATAATTTGCAATATATTATCAGGGTCGATATCGCTTCGAGGCGAGCTATTATAAATCCCGAAATCCCTTCCATAAATTTCTTCTGCAAGATAAACGAGTTTATGAACGTTTGGACTGTACGAATAATAATCTTAATCCAACTAATACTCTTCTCCTTTTGATATATTTCAATTATTTCCGATTCAGATAGCTCGCTTATTATTCTGTTGAAATATTCTTCAATCGTTTCTTTTTGATGTTTGTTAAAAAAATACATTTATTTTACCACTAAACTAACAAGCTTATTTTTTACCACAACAATTTTTACAATTTCCTTCCCCTGAATATATCGTTTAACGTTTTCATCCTCCATAACAATCTTTTTCAAAGCTGTTTCATCAGTATCGACTGGAATTTGAAATTTTGATCGAACTTTTCCATTTACTTGAACAACCACTTCGATTGTATTAACGGCTGCTTTTGAATCATCGTATTGGGGCCAAGGTTCATACGACAAAGTTGTTTTGTGTCCAAGTTTTTCCCACAGTTCTTCGGCAATATGCGGTGCAAATGGAGAAAGCAACAACACAAAAGTTTCCATCATACATTGCGGTTTTAAATCACGGTTGAGCATAGTATTGACAAATATCATCATCTGTGATATCGCAGTATTGAAATTCATTGTTTCTATATCATGAGTTACTTTTTTTATCGTTGAATGCATAAACTGTTCATCCGCACTATCGATGGTTACACTCTTAATAGATGAATGAAGCTGGTCATTCTCATCAACAATCATTCGCCAAACACGGTTTAAGAACCGAAAGACTCCTTCCACACCATGCATAGACCAAGGTTTGGAATCGGTGAGGGGTCCCATAAACATTTCAAATAATCGCATCGAATCTGCACCATATTTATTGACGACATCATCTGGATTGACAACGTTACCACGCGATTTCGACATCTTCTGTCCGTCTTCGCCCAAAATTGTTCCTTGGTTAATTAATTTCTTAAAAGGTTCTTTTGTAGATACATATCCCAAATCATATAACACTTTATGCCAAAATCGGGCATACAGTAAATGAAGCACTGCATGTTCTGCTCCACCCACATACAAATCTATCGGCATCCAATACCGTTCTTTCTCTTTTGATACAAACTCTTTTTCATTATTTGGGTCTATATAACGAAGATAGTACCAACAAGAACCCGCCCATTGCGGCATTGTATGTGTTTCTCGACGAGCTTGCTTACCAGTTGATGGATCAATAGTATTCAACCACCCGGGAATTGTTGAAAGTACCGACTCACCTTTTTCATTGGGCTTATAAGATTTACTTTCCGGTAATAAAATTGGCAGCTCATTTTCTGGTAAATCTTTTACTGTTCCGTCTTCAAGATAAATCAATGGAAAAGGTTCACCCCAATATCTCTGACGTGAAAATAACCAATCACGAAGTTTATAATTAACTGATCGTTTACCTAATTTATTTTTCTCTAACCATTCAGCCATCTGGGCTTTTGCTTGATCTGTCGGTAACCCATTTAGCGATATCTCATCATTAGTGGAGTTAACAGAAATACCATCTCCTATATAAGCGGCTTTGGACAAATCACCGCCTGAAACTACTTCAACGATGGGAAGATTGTATTGTTTAGCAAATTCATAATCACGCTCATCGTGCCCCGGCACAGCCATAATTGCACCAGTACCATATGTGATGATGACATAATCTGCAATCCAGATGGGGATTTTCTTTTTTGTTGCCGGATTTATAACAAAGGCACCTGTAAAAACACCTGACTTCGACTTATCGAGTGCTATCCGCTCAAGTTCACTTTTTAGTTTTGCCCGATTTCTGTATTCTTCAACATCCTTCTTTTTATCTGGCTCAGTAATTTCATCAATCAAAGGATATTCCGGCGCAAGAACCATGTAAGTGGCTCCAAACATCGTGTCTGCACGTGTTGTGAAAACTTTAATCGATTTATCCGATCCATCAATCGCAAAATCAGCTTCAACACCTTCAGACCTTCCAATCCAATTACGCTGCATTTCTAAAATACCGGGATTCCAATCAAGCTCTGATAAATCTTTTTCCAAACGTTCTGCATAAGAAGTTATCCGCAGCATCCACTGCCGCATTGCACGACGTTCAACCGTATATCCTTTTTCCACCCATTCATTTACTTCTTCATTAGCAAGCACGGTACCAAGTTCAGCACACCAATTTACAGGCATCTCCGTTAGATATGCAAGCCGGTGTTTTGAAGTATAATCGTGTTTTTCTTTTTCCGTTAAATCTGATGGGATTTGTAACTCAGATATTGGTCGGGCTTTATTTAGTTCCTTATCATACCAAGAGTTATATATTTTTAAAAAAATCCATTGAGTCCACTTATAATATTTTGGATCGGTAGTATTGATTTCACGGGACCAATCGTACGACAAACCTAACATTTTTATTTGCCGTTTGAACGTTGCGATATTTTGCTCTGTGGTTATACTCGGATGTATTCCAGTTTGCATTGCGTATCGTTCAGCAGGCAAACCAAAAGCATCCCATCCCATTGGATGCAACACATTGTATCCATTCATCCGTTTAAAACGTGTATATATATCAGTAGCAGTATAACCTTCCGGATGCCCTACATGCAATCCCGAACCTGATGGATAGGGAAACATATCGAGGATATATAGTTTGGGTTTAGATGAATCTTCAATAACCTTAAAAGTTTGATGTTCATCCCAATATTTTTGCCATTTCTTTTCGATTTCTAAAAATGAATATTCCATAACGCATTCAAAATAAGGATTTTAAGCGGTATTAACAAGGAATTTGCCGAATAAAAA
>CAYYIJ010000128.1:0-4298 GCA_964471945.1 uncultured Chlorobiaceae bacterium | reverse complement strand
GTAATACTCGATAACTTTTTTATATACCTAAACATTTAAGCCGATCCTTTACGGATTGGCTTTTTTATACAACAGACCTTACTTCAATAAGGTGTTTATTGCCTCGATTAATTGTTGCTTCGAGCGTATACCTACCATGGTTTGAGCAATCTTGCCATCTGCATCGATTAAGAATGTTGTTGGAATGACCCTTACATTTCCATACGCTTCTTCAATATCCTCATTTGAAATGACGATCTGAAATGAGATTCCATACTCTGCCACAAAAGACCGAACTTCCTCAATCACATTTGATCCGCGATCAGTTGAAATGCCGAGAACTTTAACGTTTTTATCGGCCATTTCCTTGCTGAGTGCGATTAAGTCTGGTAATTCACGCTTACATGGTCCACACCAAGTTGCCCAGAAATTTATGAGTGTAACTTTTCCTCTGAAAGAATCAAAGTCAATGGTTTTTCCCGATTCATCTCTCCATGAAAAATTTGGCACTAGGTCAACCCGTTTTGAAACGGTGATTATTTCTGAAACATTTGAAACTTTTATGGGATTGGGATTATCTTCTTCTTTCTTTGAACAACCTGTAACAAGTAGAAAAGCTAAAAGAGATATGATTATACTATTTTGGATCATAATAAATATTTACTCACTTTCAGTTTTTAATGATAATATAACGCAATTTGTTGTAAAATCTGATCTTTCAAAAAAACGGGTGGTGAAATTCGATTTACGCGGCGTTGGACAATAGATTTTGTTGCACGCTCGAGGTCAAAACAAAAACAACAAATCGGGCATTTAACGATATGATGCTTGACTTCGGGTTTCGCATTTTCTTCAAGCTCATTGTCTATTTCAGCAGTTATTAATTCGAGAATTTCTTTACACTTCACTTACGGGAACTAATTCCTATCAAATTTCGATAATAATTTTCTTAAGATTTTTCAGTTAAATATCCACGTACTTTTGCATATTTCAATAACTTTGATTGCATCATTTTTCTGCCCCTGTGTATTCTAGACCTGACAGTTCCGATAGGGCAATCAACAAACTCGGCAATTTCTTCATATTTCAATCCCTCGATGTCGGAAAGAATCACAACCGTTTTAAATTCTTCGGGTAGTGATTCAATCGCCCGTGTAACATCATCATCTAATAAACCCCCAAATATTTTTTCCTGTAAATCGTTTTGGTCAACGTATCTATCTCTAATCGTATTATAAAAATTCGCTATCTCCTCATAGTCAACGGTGGCTGGCTCTTTAGTTTCTTTTCGGTAGCGATTGATATATGTATTTTTCATTATCCTAAACAACCAAGCACGGATGTTAGTTCCTTTCTCATATTTATCCCAGAATCGAAATGCTTTCAGATATGTCTCTTGCACAAGATCGTTAGCGTCATCTGAGTTACCCGTCATTCTAACAGCATAGTTAAAGAGTATGTCCATGTGTGGAATTGCTTCTGCTTCAAATTCAGGATGTTTATTTTGTGAGTGGGTTTTGTTCATTATTTACAATAGATCATCTTTCTGCCGATAACATTATCATCCGCAGCCACTCGAACGAAATATGTTCCGGCCCCTAACCCAAATCCATCGAATAATAAAGTATGGTAACCAGACATTTGATCACCATAGAAAAGATTAACCACATGCTGACCAACGGTGTTGAACACATCTACTTCCACATGAGATGATTTATTGATGTTATATGGAATAATTGTTACGATGTCAAATGGATTTGGATAGTTCGGTAAAAGTTCTACATTTGTCGGGTTCGGCAGTTGGTTATTTCGTTTTTGCTTGAACTGCTCGGTATATGATTGAATAATATTGCAAATAGTGCTGTCGCTCGGATATGAGAAAGCGTAACCATCGTTATTGGTGCGTCCGTCGTACACAAATTGCCATAATAGCACACCGGCTGTTGTTGAGTAAAGCGCTTCGTTAAATGTTGCCTCAAAGTATTGTGCCGGTTTTATCCATTTGCCAACTTCACCCAAAATAAGCGGCTTCTGAAATTTGACTGCAATCCGATTGTGATTGGTAAGCCAACGCACACCCCCGATCCCGCTTAGTTGCCAGTGGTCTGGATAGCAATGGATGCTTCCAATATCGATGTTCGGGATTTGTATATTTCGCAAGAACGAAATACCGGCAGATCCATCAAAAAGCCACGGCTGATCGCTATATAAACGTTCATCGTAATACTCTGAGGTTGTTGTTTCAAACCCTTCTTCACCCGATGATACGAGATGGTTTTTATCAATTGTTTTTATGAACGTAGACATTTCGTCAAGCCAGTTAGTTACAATCATTCCCGTTCTATCTGACGAACGCGGCTCATTCGCAAGCTCCCATGCAAGAATCATCGGCTCATCTTTGTATAAGATACCGGTGATGGTATTCTTTCGATGCAATAGCATCCAAAGATAATCTTTATACCATTGCTTGATTGTTGGGTTTGTATAAAATTCGTCATGAGTTAGTGTACCAGATACAATACACCGATAGAACCTACCATCGGCACCGGTTATTATTTGTTGATCGATCTTATTTAATGTTTGATTCTGATACGGAACTCGATCGGCGTACCAACTGACATATTGATTCATTCCACCAAAGTCTTCCCAATTATTGACAAGCGGAACAATTAACCGAATCGAGTGTTCCTTTGCCTTCGCTATTACAAGATCGAGAGCTCTCAATCCTTCCTCCTTATAATTTCCAGGTGAAAGTTGAATAACGGCAGCATTTGAACTGTTATGAGAATCGAAAAAACCCCAAGTTCTTATTGTTGTAACCCCAAGTTGTTTTGCTTCTTGAAAAATTTCGTTCAGGTGGGTTGTATCTCCGTATGCCGCAAGATTTTGTAGAAAATAACAATTGACGCCAACAGCATAGAAGAGTAGATTGTTCAGTATTAGATTTGTACCTGAGCGAGTAACAAACTCTGTTTCCTGAGAGAAAGTAACTACGGAAAAAAGAATCAGAAAGAAGATTGTGGTAAAAACAAAGAAACCTGTCATTCCGAACTTGTTTCGGTCGAAGATTCGACTCGTCGAGAATCTAAACATCGAATATGGACTTTCTTTGCATGCTTGCCTGATGCAGTAGGGATGCTGAAACAAGTTCAGCATGACACCTGATTTTAAGAAATTTTTCTGAATTGGTCATCGCTTAAATAGATATGCACATTCTTTCCGCTTTACTTCTATACCATCATGAATCAGATAAGTGTCACCTTTCCAGATTGAAGCACCGCCATATTCACCTCGCTTGTCGATGGCATAAAATGTTACTCCATGTTTGAAGCGACGCTGATCATCCTGAAGACGTTTCTCTTTGCACCTTTCATTGACACGCTTACATGCCAACAAGCAAGATTCTTCCGGCGATTTTCCTTGACGCATCCACTCAACGATCATCGCCGAGCTAAGGTTAAGGAGGTTTGCCTCTCCGCGACCTGTCGAGCCAGCAGAACCAACTTCGTTATCGCAGTACAAACCAGCACCGATGATTGGTGAGTCACCAACTCGTCCCGGAATTTTAAATGCCAACCCACTCGTCGTTGTTACGCACGAGAGATTACCATGTGTATCGAGTGCACTAATGTGTATTGTTCCGTAGTGACGAAAATATTTTTCATAAATCCCTCCAATGTCTGTATCTTCAATTGAGTGTGGTGGAAGCCAGTCATCTTCGTTGTTCAAATTTTCTTTCCATTTTAGCCAAGCTTGACGAGCTCTATCGGTAAGTAAATCTTCTTCTTTGAAGCCGTGAGCTTTTGCAAACTTCAACGCACCTTCACCGACGAGTAAAACGTGATCGGTTCGCTCCATCACAAGCCGCGCAACTTTAGAGGGATTCTTGATGTTTTGCAATGCAGCAACAGAGCCAGCACGATAACTTGGCCCGTGCATTACAGCGGCATCAAGCTCAACAATTCCTTCCTCGTTAGGTAAACCGCCGTAACCAACACTCATATCGTTCGGATCATCCTCGACAATGTTGACTCCTGCAACGACACCATCAAGCGCATCGTTGCCTTGCTTGATTATCTCCATAGATTTCTCAAGTGCTTTCATTCCGTTTCCGCTCGAGATAGCAATGGGTTTTCCCGTCTCCACTCGTTTTGGCGACGCAAGCGATGGAAAATTTATGATTGAAGATGCCGCCGCGGCAACTCCTGTAATTGCGCTGGTTTTAATAAATTCACGACGGTTAATTTTATCCATAGGAAACCTTTGTTAATTATCTTTATGATATGATTAATTTATAAAGAAGCGGGGGAAAAAACAAT
>CAYYIJ010000127.1:0-4307 GCA_964471945.1 uncultured Chlorobiaceae bacterium | reverse complement strand
GCGGGCGTTCAGGGTGACAAATGGAGGGATTTTTCAGAAGTTTCTGTTAATTAGTGCTTGATTCCTACATAGAAAACTTGTATTTTCTTCAAAGGGAATTTTTTTAATATTCTGAAAGGAAATAATATGAACAAAAAATTGAGAAACGTTGGAAAGAAACATCGCAAGAATATTCAGCGAGCGAAGGCAAAAATGAAAGCAATGCAAAAAGCAGCCAAAGATCAACCAGTGAAAGAAAAAGTTTAGTGATCAGGGTATCCGTTGGGTACTCCTTTCTTTAAGTACGCGTTATTATTCAAAATATTCCAATGATTTATAAATTTGGATCTATTCAGTATGATTTACATGCTCGCACTTACATTATGGGTGTTCTGAATGTTACTCCTGATTCTTTTTCGGACGGCGGAAAACATTTTAAATTCGAGGCAGCGCTGAAACGAGGGCTTGAGATAGTTGAAGCGGGTGCCGACTTTATTGACGTTGGTGGTGAATCAACACGGCCTGGTGCTGATGATGTGCCGATAGATGAAGAAATTAAACGAGTTATCCCTGTAATCGAAAAGTTAGCAAAGAGCACTCAGGTTCCGATTTCTATAGATACATATAAATCTGAAGTAGCTGAACGAGCGCTCGATGCTGGTGCAGTAATCGTAAACGATATTTCTGGTCTGCATTTTGACCAGCGGATGGCTGATATTGTAAATAGAAAAAAAGCATCAATCATTTTAATGCATATTAAAGGGACGCCTAAAACAATGCAGATGCATCCTGAATATCAAAATGTTGTTGAAGATATTTGTACATATCTTCAAGAAGGGATTAGGTTGGCAAATGATAAAGGAATCGAACAGATTATTATTGATCCTGGAATAGGTTTTGGAAAGACAGTCGGACATAATCTTGAAATAATCAAGCACCTAAAAAAGTTTAAAAGGTTCGGTTATCCAGTGCTGGTTGGTCCATCTCGCAAATCATTCATCGGGAAGATTTTGGATCTTCCGGTCGATGAAAGATTCGAAGGGACTGCTGCCGCTGTTGCTGTTGCCGTCATTAACGGAGCTAATATTGTTCGCATTCACGATGTCAAGGAAATGAAACGGGTAACTCAAATTGTCGATGCAATTCTTTATGCATAGGATTTTAATTTTTGGTTCATCATATAATTGATCGATGGAACTCTTTAAAATCGGTTTTCTAAGTGTTACGGTTGTAGATGTAATCGACATATTTCTGGTGGCTTTTATATTCTATAAACTCTATTCAGTAATGCGAGGTACTATTGCGGCTCAGATTTTCGTTGGTTTGATTCTTATTCTTGCGTTTTCGTTCATCTCACAAGCTGCGAACCTGAAAGCGATGAATTGGATTCTACGTACCTTAACAGATATCTGGGTCATCGCATTTATTATTTTATTTCAACCGGAGCTGAGAAGGTTACTTATTCTACTGGGTCGAAATAGTCTGATCCGTTCGTTCATTCGGATCGATATGGAAGAATCTGTCGAAGAGGTTATTGGTGCTGCCTCAGAGCTTGCCCGTAAACGCCAAGGAATGCTTGTTGTAATAGTGCGTTCAACTGGTTTGCGAACGTTTGTTGAAACGGGTACAACGCTGCAAGCCCGGGTAAGTAAAGCTTTACTTGTTTCTATATTTAATCCTAAATCTCCACTTCACGATGGTGCGGTTGTGATTCATGATCGAATCATTGAAGCTGCTCGGGTTACTCTTCCACTTTCTCAAACGGCAAATATTGGAGATACAATTTTAGGTATGCGCCATCGTGCTGCATTAGGTATATCTGAACAAGCAGACGTAGTCGCCCTGCTTGTTTCCGAAGAAACGGGCAAAATTTCTATCGCTGATACAGGGATTCTTATTCGGAATTTAACAACGCAAGAATTAAGGCATGAATTGTATACCAGATTATCTCTGCCTTCCATCAAATCAGCAAAATCTATTTGGAGATTTTTAAAAATTAATGGTTAAGGAAAAAAGTGTTACTCGATCCAGTTCAATTCGGGTAGATTTCGATAGAGATGAGATGGTCGAACTTATTCGTCAGCGTGGAGTGTCGGATGAAAGTTTGTTGCGAGCAATGAAAGTTATTGATCGAAGAAAATTTGTTCAAAAAGCTTTTATCCCACGTGCCTACGATGATTCTGCGCTTCCAATTGGTCATTCTCAAACGATCTCTCAACCATACACAGTAGCTTTTATGACAGAAGCATTGGAAGTGAAAGCAGGCGATAAGGTACTGGAGATTGGCACCGGCTCTGGGTATCAAGCTGCCATCCTGGCTGAGATGGGTGCGCGGGTTTACACAATCGAACGTAATATGGATCTCCTAAATTCTGCTCGGCAGCATCTCGATAAACTCGGATATGAAGTAGTATCAAAATGCGGTGATGGAACAATCGGATGGAAAGAATTTGAACTCTATGATGGAATCATTGTTACTGCGGGCGCTCCCGAAGTTCCACAACCATTGTTAAATCAGTTAAAGCATGGTGGAAAACTCGTAATACCGATCGGTGATATGGATATTCAAAATCTTCATATTATCAAACGATTGAATGACGATTTCGAGACAAGAATCGCACACGGTTTCAAGTTCGTTCCTCTTGTAGGGAAAAAAGGGTGGAAGTGAAAACAGATAAACAGTAATCAATGGTAATTTCAAAAAGCAAACATCTAACATCTGAGATCGAACATCAACACCTACTTGTCCTTGTTGGTCCTACCGCATCCGGAAAAACTCCAATCTCACTTCAAATCGCTGAAAAAATTGGCGCTGAGATTATCTCTGCCGATTCAAGACAAATTTATAAGCTCATGGATATCGGTACAGCTAAACCAACACTTGAAGAACGTAAGCGAGTAAAACATCATTTTGTTGATGAACTCTTACCGGATGAAGATTTCAATGCGGGTGAGTATGGTAAGAGTGGGCGTCAGATTATCGATGAGATTTTTAAATGTGGGAAAGTTCCTCTCGTCATCGGCGGCTCGGGACTCTATATTCAGGCGATCATAGATGGATTTTTTGAAGGACCATCAGCCGATCAAGCAATAAGGCATCAATTGACTAAAAGAATGAAAAAGGAGGGAGCAGAAAAGCTGCTCAAAGAATTGCAGGCGATAGATCCAATTGCGGCTTCATCTATGCTGCCGAGTAATACGAGCAGGATTATTCGCGCATTAGAAGTTTACAAAGTTACAGGTATGCCTATTTCGGAATTACAAAAAACCAAAATAGAAATCAATTTTTCTCCTATCTTTGTTGGACTTCAGTGGGAGCGTGCAAAATTATACGAAAGAATCAACCAGCGTGTTGATCTTATGCTTAATCAAGGATTACTCGGTGAGGTGAAGCGATTGCAATCTCGCGGTTATTCGTTGCAACTGAATGCACTTCAAACGGTTGGTTACAAAGAAGTTTTCGATTATCTTGAGGGAAATATAAATCACGAAAGAATGACAGAGCTTATCAAACAAAATTCAAGGCGATATGCTAAACGACAATTAACATGGTTTAGGCGAGACAAACGGATAAAGTGGTTTGATGTGAATGCCGAAAATGATTTTAATAAGATTGCCAATGAAATTATTGAGTTCTTTATTCAGTCGGGGCGGGCGGATTTGAACCGCCGACCTCTTGGTCCCGAACCAAGCGCTCTAGCCGGGCTGAGCCACGCCCCGTTAAATACTCATAAAATTACAAAGAAAATGGTAAATAAACAAAATGAACATCCTTATTGTCGAAGATAATTTAGCTCATTTAAAAATAACACAGTATATTCTCAAAAGAAATGGTGTACCTGCAAAATATTTTATTGTCAGGGATGGTCAAGAGGTTCTTGATTATCTTTATAGAAAAAATGGGTTTACGGACATTGAAAAATATCCACTTCCGGACCTTATCCTGCTCGATCTTAATCTCCCGAAACGCGATGGTAGAGAAGTATTAAAACTTATCAAAGAAGATCCGAACCTCGAAGCAATTCCTATTGTTATCGTAAGTACATCTGATAGAGAAGAAGATATTAACTATTCATACCGATTAGGTGTCGTTGGTTACATCAGTAAGTCGATCGGATTTGATAAGTTAAGTGCTGAACTGGGTTCGATTATTAAATTTGCATGTTCGTAATTAAAAAAAGAAGATTCTTCTTTCTACACGAAATATTTTTCAAAGGGGGGAAGTTATCGGTTCTTTTTGTACATTTGTAGCAGGCAATAAATAACTAAAGAATTCTGAATTATTCTTTTTTGTCATGTTGAGTCCACCTAAATGGGCGTTGCCCATT
>CAYYIJ010000126.1:0-4430 GCA_964471945.1 uncultured Chlorobiaceae bacterium | reverse complement strand
GGGTGCAGGAAGTACTGTGGGAAGAACAGGGCGAGATATGAATGATCTATATCCTCCAAGAAAAGCTTATTGTTATGTTTTTATAGATAGAATTAATAGTATTTTCAGCACCAGAACAGAAGATGAGAGAAAGGTTATAAGAACTCGCACTGCAATCCACGAATTAGCACATGGTGCCGATAGGAATCAACCAAATACAATGTTTAAAGATTGGCATAACGGTAGGAAGAAAAATAATTGTGTTTTTAGTAATGTGGTTAATAGTTATGATCCAACAAAGACATTATCATTTTGTGAAGGTCATAAACAAGCTCTAATGTATTTATATTGGTAAGGAGAAATATTTATGAGAATCAATTTATTTTTACTGGTTACTATTTTAATAATAACGAATCCAAATTTAGCTCTGGTATTTTCACAAAAATTAAGTTTAAACATTCGACTTGACAAACAGGAATTTCTTGAATCTGAAGCAATATGGTTTTTTGCTTCTGTTGTTAATAACAGTAGCGATACCGTGAAAACTCAAGAATTAATATTGAGTGCAGATGATCAAAAAGGGATTCGATACTATTTTTATGACAAGACGGAAAACAAAAGAATGGTAAGATTAGGGGGACTTTCAACTAATATTCCCTTTGAAAAGGATATACCTATCCCACCTGGTGATTCAATTTACGAAGTTTTTGACTTGCCAATTTCAAATGCGGGGATAAAAGACGCACCTTCGTACCTTCATACTCAACGCTTTTTAAAGTCAGGTGAATACGAAGTTTTTATTCAAGCATTTACAGGCAATGATACAATTTATTCTAATTTACTTAGTTTTTCTATTAATAAACCTAAAGGAAAAGAGTTAAATGCGTTGAAATTGCTTAATAACGCAGAAATAAAATATAGTGTTAAAGATTACGACGGTACAATTTCAGAATGTATAAAATTGATAAAATTATACCCAAGCAGTGTATATCTTGTAAATGCTCACGAGCGTTTGATTTTCATCTCACGAGTAGTTAAACAAGATGTAAATAGTGAACTTACATATGTGGAACAACTTGTTATGAAGCGTCCCAATCATGTACGATCATTTAGGTTTTTAAAGAACTATTCCTCAGTTTTTATTAAGGAAAACAAAGAAGAGATTTTTCAAAAGATTGTAGAAAAATTCCCGAATTCAAAAGTTGGCTTATTAAGTAAAAAGAAAATACAAGAGATCAAAATGAAGTAATTTATACAGAATTGGAGTGATATACTATGAAAAGATATATATTAATGATTACCCTTTTTTTGGGGGGGTCTGCAACTGAAAAAGTTTTATCGCAAGAAAATACAGCTTTGCCGCTAATTCCTGTTATGAGTACTGCGGAATTTGAGGAACAAAAGAGAATAAATATAATTGAAGATTCAGTAGAATACACGAAGAGTGCAATAGCTTCAATATTGTCTTCACCAACTATCAGAATTGAAAACAAAATGCTTCTTAACGTTGAACATCCATGGGCACCGGGAAATTATATTATCCATGCTAATTTAACGAGGTCATCTCCCATTGAAAGACAAATTTTTGGTATAAATACAAAAATGGATATCGATGCAATATGTCGTGATCGTTATCCAGAAAATGCTGTATCATTTCATCTTGATAATGGGTGGGACAGAATCATATATGCAAAAAAGAGTGGGAATTATATTCGCGCCTATGGTCATAATCCCGGAGACTATGATTTTACTGGTCCGATTGCTCTGGCAGCTGATATCAATGATTCCATCTATGTTGTTCAAGACGGTGGTTGGGTTGTGGTATTATGGTTTGACCATAATGATAATAGCGGAAAAATAAAATTTTCAAGAATCTTTCAAATATCAGGTGTTTTCGTGCCAATAGATATAGCCATCGATCAGAGCGGCTCATTATCAAACCCGTCTAATCCTGCATATGACAGAATCTGGATTGCGTATGATTTTTCTGGGAAGCTTGTTTGTATTAACCGGGGTGGAACGATTTTGCGGGAAATAACCCATTATATGTTTAATAATAATACATACCGTCTGAATAAGCCTTTCAAAGTTCAAACACAAGAAATCGGTGGGCGAGTCGCTTTTATTGATCGGGAGCGGAATGCTTTTGTAACATTTATGCCACCAGCAAGCGGTACAACAGCTAATGCTATTAACCACACAGCTTTTCCTAAGGCCAACTCCTCACTTAGTTGTATCGGCCAGGATATTAACAACGAATGGTGGGTAGGCGATGAATTGATGAAAATGTATCATAAGTTTACTCAAGATGGCCGGTATCTTGCATCTTACGATGGTGTGGGTTCTCCTTCAGGTCAATTCGCATCGCCTGTTGCAATCTCAAAAGCGCCGTATTACAAGAGCGGAGTTACAATATACCGCACTCAGTACGCTTTCACATCTGATCGATGGGGTGACAATACAGGCATGAGGGCATTTTTCCCCGGTGCGGATGCACTTGATATTAGTTTTGACCCTTCGATCTACAATCAATGCAATGCATTTGTGAACTTCACTCTCACAAACCAGGCATATGTACGGGGACGTTTGACAATGCCACCCGATACAACTACAATTGCATTCTACGATTATGGAACGAGAACAGCCGGCCGGCAAACAGTGAATATTGATAAGTTAAAGTTTCGCAGCGCTCCAACAAATTATAGATTTCAACTTGCAATTTTACCTCGTTATTGGTCAACATATGGTATAGTACTAGAAAATTGGTCGATGCATTCAATTGATTTTACTTCTCCCCCACCGCCAAGCTGGGGTGCAAGTATTTTTCCCGTACCCTCACATATATCATGCTTTACTTCCCTTACACGGGGAGAATGGCGGGTAGTGCCATTGTGCGAGAGTAATTATACATATGATTGGTACAAAAACAATTATATCGGCAGCAACAATTGGGAAAGATTAAACAAATTTACTCAACAAATTAACTTTCTTGTTGGCACAGAGCAATTTGAATTAAAATGTGTTGTTACACATATTAATGGCAGTTCTTATACAGCATACTATACAAATTGTCCTCCACCACCTCCTCCGCCATCATGTCCTTATGTTTACACATACGATGGTAAAAAATTCCATGAAGACAATAACATTCTCCCACAAATCGAATATCCAGAGAATATGGGCAAGGATGTTACCGATTATTATCGGCTCCTGAAACCATTGAAAACAAAGAACGGAAAATACATTTTGCAAATCAGAGAGTTTGAGAATGAACAATCTTTCTTCGATCAGTTCAAGCTGTTAGCAATTGATCATTCAGTCAATACAAAGATTGATGTTTCACCAGCAACCGGAGAAATCTATCAATATGTTACACCATTCCGATTGAGCCGAGCATCCGTCCGAAGTAAGAACGTTCTTTCAGAGCTTGCGGAATTCGACAGCACAAGAATTATTGTTAATCCGGGAGATACATTAAGTCTTTCACTCCAGCAAACTATAGTAAAATCATCATTTATGAAACAAAGCTCATTACCCGGAGGAGGTGAAGGTGGTGGAGATGGATTACCAAAGATAAATAAAATGGCATACAATGCTCAACCATCTGGAACATCTACGAGTGATGGAGTGATTACATTCCGCCAACGCCCTACACTTGTGTTCGCACCGATGACACTTGATAGTCTTACATCTTGGAATTTAGTCTGGACGCAGCGTGCACGGCTGGACTATTTAAACTTTGGTTTGCTTGTCTCCCAGCCATACCAGACAAATGAATTATCGCTTGTATCGGCAAAACACTCGGCACAAATTGATGTGAAAGCGTCATTACTTTCAATCGACAGTAATTACGCAATACTTTCGCCCGGTGAATCAATCGAACTGCAATTTCAAAGTATTCCATCTTTACCATCTGGGAAAAAGCGGACGTTTGTGCTTGTGTCACGTGGTCGGTACGAACGAATAACAGATTCTTCTCGCTTTAGCACTTATTCCCAACCTGAAGTCAATTCATTTGGATTAAACAGTGTTTATCCAAATCCATTCAATCCGTTCACTACTATTTCATTCCAGCAGCCGGTAGATGGATATACAAAAGTAGTTATATATGATCTGCTTGGTCGTGAAGTGATGCGATTAGTCGATGCCGGAGTATTAAAAGGTTCTTACAGTGTAAGTTGGGATGCAAGTAATGTCTCCAGTGGATTGTACTTTTGCCGATTCATTGTTTCAAATTCCTACGGAAAAGTTCTCTACAACGAAGTAAAGAAACTTGTTGTAACAAAGTAGGGAGCAGAAAGAATTATTCACTGATGTTACGCAAGAAAATGGTTTATCACAAAAGTTTCGCGTGTCTTTGCGTCCTCTGCGACTCTGCGTTTAACCAAAATGCTATATTGCTCTTGGAAATGAAGAGGAACCGCAATGACGCTAAGAACGCAAGGGAAAAA
>CAYYIJ010000125.1:0-4690 GCA_964471945.1 uncultured Chlorobiaceae bacterium | reverse complement strand
TTAAAAGAACTAAAATAAATTTTATCGATCTTAAAAATCTTAAAAAAAACAAGCATGCAACCGGAAGGTACCAAGATTTGGCAGACTTAGAAAATTTGAAAGAATAACAAGTTATATCGAAAGGTAGTATATGATGAAAAAAATTATTTTTAAACTCTTATTTTTATATACAGTTTTCACATTTTACTCTCTGCTTACCGCCGTAAGCGGGACTCTAAGCTCACAGCTTAAAGCGCAACCCCGACCACTTGAAATCGATGACATGTTTCGTATTAAACGTGTCAGCGATCCACAGCTTTCACCTGATGGAAAGTGGATTGCTTATGTTATTACTGAAGTTGATAAAGCAGCCAACAAATCGAACAGCGATATTTGGCTAATTCCTTCTATGGGGGGCGAGCCAAGGAAAATCACGTCAAGTCCGAGTAGCGACGCAAATCCGCGATGGTCGCAGAACAGTAAAACTATCGCCTTTGTATCTGGTCGTTCGGGCGATGGGCAGATTTGGTCGATAGATATAGATGGCGGTGAAGCACGCCAGCTTACAAAGATTTCTACAGGCGCCTCCCAACCAGTTTGGTCGCCTGATGGAAAATATATTGCGTTTGTTTCTTCGGTGTATCCTGACTTCTCCGATAAACCCTTCAAGGAAAGCGATGAGTTAAACAAAAAGAAAAATGAAGATAAAGAGAAAAGCAAAGTTAAAGCACGCATCATAACGAAGCTCTTGTACCGCCACTGGAATGCTTGGGTTGATGATAAACGCCAGCATATTTTTGTGATGAATATTGAAAATAATGAAACAAAAAACATAACACCTGGCGACAGAGATGCCGTCCCGACGTCATCAACATTTTCTGCAGGAGACGACTTTTCCTTCTCACACGATGGTAAAGAGATTGCCTATACCGCAACACCAACCGAGCATGAAGCATGGAACACAAACCATGATATTTACACGGTTTCAATTGATGGAACGAATCGGAAACAGATTACTACCAATCTCGCTGCTGATGGCTTCCCGCGTTATTCAAAGGATGGTAAATATATCGCTTATCGGGCACAACGCCGGGCTGTATTCGAAGCAGATAAGTGGGAGATTTTTTTGTACTATAGGGCTTCTGGTAAGATAGAAAGTTTGACAGAGAAAGAGGATTTATCAGTTCAATCATTCAAATGGACCTCTGATGGTACAAAGATTTATTTCACATCGGAAGACAATGCGGCTCAACAAATATTTTACATCTCTTTAAAAGATAAAAAACTTACAAAAGTAACTGAAAGTAATGTAAACGGTGATCTGAATGTTTCAACGGATGGAAAAAGACTCGTTTTCTCTCGTCAAACAATGTCGAGACCTATCGAGGTTTACAGCTCTACAGCTGAAGGTAAGAGTATTAAAAAACTAACCAATACAAACGATGAACTATTTGCAAACATAATGATGAACGACCCTGCGAGCATCACATACTTGGGTGCAGAAGGTGCCACAATTCAAACTTGGATTATCAAGCCCCCCAATTTTGACCAAAATAAAAAATATCCTTTGATTATGATGGTACATGGTGGACCGCAGGGTGCATGGGAAGATTTATGGCATTATCGCTGGAATCCACAGCTTTGGGCAGCTCAAGGTTATGTTATAATGGCGCCAAATCCACGCGGCTCTACTGGTTTCGGACAAAAATTTGTTGATGAAATCAGTGGCGATTGGGGCGGGAAGGTTTATGTGGATTTAATGAATGGCTTGGAATATGCCGAGGCGTTTCCATATGTTGACAAAAATCGAATGGCTGCTGCGGGGGCATCCTATGGCGGCTACATGATGAATTGGTTCGCAACACAAACCGGTAAATTTAAAACAATCGTTACACATGCAAGCATCTATAATTTCTATTCGATGTATGGGACGACTGAAGAAGTTTGGTTCAATGAATGGGAACACGGCGGAACACCGTGGGATGTACCGCACGAGTATGATAAATTTTCTCCACATGCTCATGCAAAAAATCTTTTAAAATATAAAACTCCTATGCTCATTATTCACAATGAATTTGATTACCGTGTTCCGGTAACAGAAGGTATGCAATTGTTCACAACGCTGCAGCGTATGGGAATCAAATCTAAATTCTTGTATTTCCCTGATGAAGGACACGGTGTTCTTAAACCTCAGAACAGCGAGTTGTGGCATAAAACTGTGTTTGAGTGGCTGGGAGAATATCTTAAATAATAAACGATTGAATATCGGAACAATGAAATATTGGAGCAATGAGTGAAGAGCGGAGAGTTATTGATGACGTTTTATGAAAAAATGAATAAAATTCAAGGCAAAAATAAATCTTTGCTCTGTATCGGTTTAGATACAAACATTTGTAAAATGCCTGCCTTTATAAGGAAATCAAAAAATCCACAGTTTGAATTCAACAAGAAAATCATTGAAGCAACGAAAGATTTAGTTTCTGCTTACAAATTAAATCTCGCATTCTATGAATCTGCCGGCAAACTTGGATATGAAACAATTCATAAAACGCTCGAGTGCATTCCGAAAAATATCATCACTATCGGAGATGGCAAAAGAGGAGATATTGGGAATACCGCTGAGCAGTATGCAAAAATTATTTTCGACGATTGGGGATTCGATGCAGCAACTGTTAGTCCATACATGGGAAAAGATTCAATCGAGCCATTCATTCAAAGCGAAAAACAGTGTGCTTTTCTTTTAGCACTAACATCAAATCCTGGAGCAAAGGATTTTCAGTATTTGGATGTTAAAGGAAGACCGCTTTACGAACATGTTGTTGCAAAGGCAACAAGGTGGAATAAATCTAAAAACATTGGACTTGTAGTCGGAGCTACACATCCGTCGGAGTTGAAACGTATTCGTACTATGGCACCCGATATGCCGCTCCTAATCCCGGGTATCGGCACACAAAAAGGTGATATTGAGTCAACCATCCGTTATGGTTGTGATAAAAATGGTGAGCTCGCAATTATCAATATAAGTCGAGCGATAATTTATGCATCGAGCGATAAGAATTTTTCAGTTAAAGCACGTGATGTCGCATCGAATTACAGAAATCAGTTCAATGAGTATCGAGAAAGATATTTCATGTAAATAGTCGGGAGATATTATGGGCAGGAAAACTCAGTCATATCATATCCCAGAACGTTTCTTAAGACAGCTTTGGAAACACCAGCAATTTTCAGCATACAATCTCCAGACAACAGATGGCAGATCACTCGGCATAATCTCACCTGGCAGACTTAATCAAGATGGAGGGCCGGATTTTACCGATGCTAGAATTCGAATTAACGGTATTATTTATCGTGGTGAAGTTGAAATCCATCAACGAAACGATGAATGGTTTGAACATCATCATCATGAGGATGCAAAATATAATTCGGTTGTTCTTCACGTTGTGCTTCATAAAAACTTTTCATCCATACTGCCAACGACATTAAGTAAGAGAACAATTCCCGTTTTGGCTCTTGACCAATATCTAACATCTGAATACCGAGATATGTGGGAGAGAATGATTCTTGATGAGCGCGCAGAACGATTAGCTGTAATCAAGTGCTTTGATCAAAATGATGATGTAGAGCCAGCTGATATAAAAAAATGGTTGGAGAGACTTGCGGTAGAACGAATCGAACTGAAGGTGAGACGGTTTGAAGAACGACTTAAAGAATTAATTGACGAAAAGCGTTTACAAATAAAAGAGCCACCACTGCCATATGGTGACATACCGTGGGGCATCAACCCAGAAGATTTGCCGCTGACGGTACAGAAATATTCTCAAGCCGATTTCAGAAAGATTGATTTTTGGGAACAATTGCTTTATGAAGGAATATTAGAAGCGCTTGGCTATTCAAAGAATCAAGAGCCATTTTTAAAACTTGCTCGCAACCTTAGTCCGAAATATTTTTCTGATTCAATCGATCCGAAAATAACGAAAGATCAAATCTCGCACATTGAAGCAATCCTATTTGGCGTTGCTGGATTTCTTATCGCTCCCGGGAAAGAAATGGATAATGAGAGTAAGAAATATCTGAATTCATTGAGAAGTATATGGAAGAAGTATCAAAAATTATACAGGAAAGAATTTTTAAAGGAATCCGATTGGCAATTTTTTCGGCTGCGTCCGGAAAATTTTCCTACTGTAAGACTTGCTGGTGCCTCACGGCTCGTGGTGAAGTTTTTACAGAAAAGAATTTTAAAATCGATCGTTCCAATAATAAAAAATCGTGGGCAAGCCAGCAAAGTAAAATATTCAGAATTGAAACAAATATTCATCATCCCAGCCGAGGGATTCTGGATAACACATTTCAGGTTTGGAGAAACCTCAAATATACATTTAAAAACACTAATAGGTAAAAGTCGTGCAGATGAAATTATTTTGAATACCATTATTCCAATATGTCTTCTTTATGCAAGGATATTCAAAGATAGAGATTTTCATATAGAAACGATGAAGATATTCGAGCATTGTCCACCGCTCAGCGATAACACAATCATTAGGATAATCTCGTCTCAGCTCATCAAATCAAAGTTTAAACTATCATCAGCTAAGCTGCAACATGGGGCGTTGCAGTGTTATAAATTTTATTGTGCTGAAGAAAAATGCGGTGAATGCAGTGTGGGGAAAATGCAACTTTTACGATAATTGAGAATTTTATTTCCTTCTCAGCA
>CAYYIJ010000124.1:0-4720 GCA_964471945.1 uncultured Chlorobiaceae bacterium | reverse complement strand
TGTTCATTACAATTTGAGTAATGGGCAACGCCCATTTAGGTGGACTCAACATGACGAAAAAGAATGATTCAGAAGTCTTTAGAAGTAAAAAAAAGCTGAGAACGTAGAGCAAAGTGCGATGCGTATCGGGCAGTTCATCACCGAAATCAGTAATCTTATTTACAATAATCTTTTCAATTATTTCAATCATTCCAATCTCTTAAAATTTAATCCAATACTAAAACAAATTGAATATGTTAATATAGTAAAAAGGAATACCATAATAAATCCGAACTCGATTGCAATAAAAGTTGCAAGCACAGTGCTGATGACAGACATAAATCCGTTAACTCCCCACGCCCACGGTATTAACGATGGAGATGTTCGTGACAATACAGCAAGTCCTGTCGGAAACGGCATACCCATGAAGAATGCTAACGGCGAGATGATCAATAGAGCGCCAATATATTTTAACCACAACGGAAAATGCAGCATGAAATGAAATAGATCGTTCAATAATAAGCTATAAACAATGTTGAGTATCAGAATTATTCCAACAAATATTTTAAAATTCTTTTCTGCATTCAACCGCTTCGAATACAGACTGCCTATTCCGGAAAATAAAAGTATTCCCGTGATTATAGCAGAAACTGAATACATCGGATGACCAAGAAAGAGAACGAATTTTTGTATCATAACGATCTCGATGAACATGAAACCGATGCCAAGTCCGCTGAAGTAGAGAAACGTCTGCAGTTTCATTCTTGTACTATCATCCGATTGTTTTAGTGCGAATAGGGGAAGAAGGATGAAGACCACGCTTAAGAGAACGAGAACTATAAGTGTCGATAAAAGAATAAGATAACCCCAATCCATAAGTGGGAGAGCATCTCTTCCTAACAGTTTTATGAAATATGGAATGTTACCCAACTTCAAGAAATGTGAGTAGTACGGTTGATTGACTGTCGGTGGTTCGATGTAGAAAGGATAATGCTTATAAATAGAATCAACTTTTCCGTTGAATATATTTTTTGATGTTTGGTAAAAGTAATCGTACTCGAGTTGGTTGTAACGATTTGTCTCATCCAAAGTGATATTTGGATAGTGAATTGGGTCGAATGAATATTCGTTGCAGAACTGTTTGAGTAATATGATATCATCTTCTGTGAATTTACTTTTCTTCAACAGAAATGTTGCTGATCCCCAATTTCTCACACCTCCGAAATGTTCATCAGGATGTTCAATGTTGTTTTGCCGAAGTATCTCGATTAGCATCGTCAATAGTTTCATTGCATGGCGGGGTGGATGATTAATCCATGTAGTGATTGCAAGTATTCCGTCATCTGTCAAGTGATCGAACATCAATCCGAATGATTCAGTCGTAAATAAATAATTTTCAAAAAGAGAATGCATCCCAGCCGCTGATGCTGTGAATCCTTCCATGAGCGGAATGGAAATAACATCGAACTTCTTCTCTGTTTGTGTCAAATATGAACGAGCATCGCCTGATAAAATATTTATTTGAGGATATCCGGGAATTTTCTCGGCATTCTTAGAGTAAAGACCGCCACTTATCTCGGAAAAATCTTTCCTGATAAGTTCGATTATCTGTGGATTCAACTCGATACCGGTTATGTTTGATGCGTCATGTTGAATTGCTATTTGAACTTCAGTCCCCGTACCTGCCCCGATAACCAGTGCATCTGATTTTGGTTTTAATCGATAGGGAAGTGCTGAGGTCGTATAATCTAAAAATGAGATGTGTGTATTTTTTGTTTTATTAAAAATTGCTCCCGCCCATTCACCATCGTTGAATACACCAAGCGGTGAAAGTATCTCACGCTGGAAATTCAGGCTCAAACTTGGTGCATATCTTAGCGCTGAACTTTCGAGCACGTTTATTACACCCATCGGACTTATTTTCTCTTTAATGATTCTTGCATCTGGCAGCATTTGTGTCTTTGATAAACTTTTATATTCCGACATTTTCAGATCGATGGGGAAAGCTGAAAATGTAAGAACAATTATGATGAGATTGATGCCAAGCAGTGTATAGTAAATCTTCTTGTGAGATTTTGCTATAATATGTGCAGAAGCTTCGGTCCGACTGAAAATGAATACAGCAGATAAGAAAGCAATTGCGGAGACAGCAGGTATCAGGTTAAGCGGATGGAAAATAAACATAAAACCGATTGCAAATAATCCTCCTATAGCTGAACCGAAAAGATTGGCAAAGTAGATTTGATGAACTTTCACCGAGAAATGCATCAGCGCTAAACCAATTGCACATGCCCCACAAACAAACGGGATGTATAACAATCCGCAAACGAAAAGAAGTGACCAGATTTGACTGAAATCTATAATAATTAGATACGGCTCGAAATGAACTAATCGAATAAGCTGTGGAGATATAATCATGAAGACTGAACTGGCGAGGAGAAAAACAAAAAATGCCAGCAGGAAGCGCCTTAGTAATTTCTCTCTGAAGATAGAAAGGACAACTCCACTTGTTCCGAATCCTAAAAGAGCGATAGAGATAATCATGAATGCGAAGTGGTGCCATTGAATGAAGGAAAGCACGCGCATCAATGCGAGTTGATAGGCAATAATCGCAGCAGAGATAAAACCAACCGAAAAACTGATTGGCTTCATTTTTTTGAACCCCGCACAAGTGGAACAAACCGGACGGGTATTATGTTTTTGGTTTGGATTTTGCCGTTCTTCTTTTCCAAAATCAACAAATCTTGCACTTGAAGCGGGTGCCCAACGGGTATGATCATCTTTCCACCTTCTTTCAGTTGTTCGATGAGCGGTGGAGGAACATGTTCTGCTGCTGCAGTAACTACGATTGCATCGAATGGAGAAAATTCTTTCCAGCCATAGTATCCATCTGCGTTTTTGACAGTGATTTTCTGGTATCTAAGTTTTTGATACAGTTGTTTCACTTCATTAATAAGTTCTGTAATAATTTCGATTGAAAAGACTGAATCAGTGATTTCGGCAAGCACGGCTGCCTGATAGCCGGAACCAGTTCCGATTTCTAAAACTTTCTCACCTTTTGTAACATCGGCAAGCTCCGTCATCAGTGCAACAATGTACGGCTGGGAGATTGTTTGTCCGTATCCTATTGGGAGTGGGTGGTCGTTATAAGCTTCACTGCGATATTTTTCGGGGACGAACTCATGACGCGGTACTTTCCGCATGGCATCGAGAACACGTTTCGATTTTACATCGCGAGCTTCGATCTGATATTTTACCATTCGCTCTCGAAGTCCGTCGTACTCAAATTGTGAAAATGTGTTAATTGAGACCCCGAAGATGATGATAAATATTTTTAGAATCTTGTTCATTTAATTAGCTTAGAACAAAGAGCATAGACACATCAATCATAAATCCGAACCCTAAAATTCTTTCCCTTCTTCTTCATCAACCAACCATGGTTCCAATAACTTTTCATCTAAACCTTCAAGGAATCGGGATGGTTTTGTTAAAATCGTTCCTCTTTCTTTATCATATATATTAATTGGATATGTAATAAACAAGTTTTCTGTAGCGCGTGTGCAGACAACGTATATCAAACGGCGTTCTTTTTCAAGTTCTTCAATTCCAACCGACTCGATATCGGCAATGTTTTCGTTGGGTGGTTCAAGGCTCGCGAAGCTCCAGTACTTTCTGTATAATCCAAAATTGATGAGTGACATCTTCCCGAAAATAGTCGAAGCTGTTTTTCGTTCGAGTACTTTTAGCAGTTGGTCCTTTGAGCACCAAACATACGGCGCTTCGCCATTATTATAATATATTTTCGATATCATTTAAGGAGTTTTTTCAGAAAGTAGTTTTTTTCTAATATATGTTTTTTCCCTATAGATTTCAACTGGTATGAAAAAAACAAGGTCGTGTTTCAGATATTTTGTTACGAGAGACATCTGAAAAATTGTAATAAATAACTGAAGTTACGCAAAGTGTACAATTTGTAAATTCCACTGAAAATTTTTTGGAATAACGCAGTCAAAGAAGACAGCTCTAATTTTATAAATGGTCTCAATGTTCTTTGTGATACGAAAGAGCTCCAGTTGACAAAAGGCAATCAGCACAAAATAGACATGGTTGATCTGTGCAAGAGATTGCCGAGCCGAACAACCCTCTAGTTGTAGTTCTGATTTGAGGATTTTGAAGAACTCTTCAATCAGTTGACGATACCTGTAATGTTGTTTGACATCGATGGACTTAAGAGTCAATTCACTGGTTGCCCAGTAATTATCGTTGTCTTTTACGACAAGGGCTCGAATACGATCAGATAATTTGCCAATATGATTTCCATACCGGTAGGTGAAAAATGCTTGGACTTGAATGCCATCAAGTAAGCCTAAGGCTTACAAGTAAGCGGTTAGCCTTAATCTTGGCAATCCAGTGCCACGACAATTTACGAATCAGCTTCAGAAGTTTTGCTGCCGGATAGAAGGAATCCATAAGCACATATTTGTATATTTTCTTAGCGTCTTGTAATAGTTCCATGGCTAAATCAATTTTAGTCTTTTTACCATCTTTATACCATAGGCGAAAGCCGATGGGGAAACGGGTGTTACCGTCAGTCCAGAGAAGAAACACGACATTGATGCCATAGAGATATTGTCTGTCGCTAGGAGAAAGTACTCATGATAATAACTCAAGTTTTTTGCTATATGGTTTTGCAATGACTGTATCATCTATGATTAAGTACGTTTTGTTTTGGGATGATCTT
>CAYYIJ010000123.1:2369-4756 GCA_964471945.1 uncultured Chlorobiaceae bacterium | reverse complement strand
CGTGTGCATCCATCGTAACGATGACTGGGAAATCTTTTACTTTCAAATGCCACATCGCTTCGGGAATGCCAAATTCCATCAAGTCAACTCCGGTAACTTCTGTGATACACTTTGAATAATATTGAGCCGCACCACCAATCGCATGGAAATACACGGCACCAAATTCTTTCAATGCTGCTAAGGTCTTTGGTCCCATTCCACCCTTACCAATAACACCACGCAATCCGAATTTCTTGATAACATCACCTTGATATGGCTCCTCACGGATGCTTGTAGTAGGTCCGGCAGCGTTCATGAACCATTTATCTCCTTGCTTCAATGCGACAGGTCCGCAGTGATATATAATTCCTCCTTTCAAATCGACCGGAGAATCATGAGTCATCAAATGATGATGCAACGAATCGCGGCCAGTGTGCATCTCACCATTCAGTAATACAACATCACCCACTTTCAGACTGCGAATTTGTGCATCAGAGAGTGGAGTTGTGAGAGAAACTTCGCGACCTGTTAACGGCAGCGCTTCCGATTTTGCCATCTTCAGAGCAGGAGTGTCATCTTTGTAAAGCCAGTGTTTAATCTTTCCCGTTGAAGAATCAAGGACGACGCCAAGTCGTCGGAATGCCCAGCAATCATAAGCAACTGAAACAAAAAAGCTTGCAGGCAAACGATTGTAAGCACCAATTTTACAACCGATCAAAGACGATTTACCACCGAAACCCATTGTCCCGATACCGAGTTTGTTCGCTTGCTCCAAAATCATTTGTTCAAGTTTGGCAAGTTCTGGATTCGGATTAATATCATCTAAAACACGAAACAATTGATGTTTCGCAAGCGAATAACCAGATGTTCTATCGCCGCCAATACCAACACCAATAGCACCGATACTGCAACCGTACCCTTGTGCTTTCCAGACTGCATGAAGAATACACTTGTGAACACCTTCAATGTTTCTATCTGCACGTCCTAAATGATCGAGAGTGCAGGGAACAGAATATTGTGCATTCATATTTTCGCATCCGCCGCCTTTGAGCAACAAGCGAACTTCGATTTCATCTTTCTCCCACTGCTCAAAATGAATTACCGGTGTGCCGGGACCAAGATTGTTTCCGCTATTTTTTCCGGTGAGCGAATCGACTGAGTTGGGGCGAAGTTTCCCCTGCTTAGTAGCTTCAGCAATTGCCTCATCTATTTCTTTTCGCATCGCAATTTGGTTAACACCTGCAGGTGTTTTAATTTCGAACGTCGGCATACCGGTATCCTGACATATAGGGGCAACATTGTCGCACGCCATATCTATATTGATTGCGATAGTTTGAAGGGCAAGCATTGCTTGAGTTTTAGGTGTCTCAGATTCGATTGCCTGTGCGATAGTTCGGCGAACATCGGGGGGTAGATTTGATGAGGTCTCAGCAATGAGTTTGAAAATGCTTTCTTTGAAGTACATCATGGGAGTTCTCCTGAATGAAATTGTGATATTATTAAAATCTTTGTAAAATTATTCTACAAGAATATACAAAATGGTATGAGTAGATACAATTCGAGTTTTCTTCTTTTTATCAATTCATTTTGATATATTTAAACATTTATGGAAAGGATAATTTGAATGGATAAAACGAACATTAAAAATGAAGTCAGGAAACATTATGCCGAAATTGCACGTCAGCGCAGTTGTGGGTGTGCAACTTCTTGCTGCGATAAAGAAAATACGATAACTTCTCTCGTCGACTATGGCAAGAGGGGGGAAGACGTTGCGGAAGCTAATCTTGGGCTTGGCTGCGGCATACCTACGGAACATGCTGGAATCAAACCGGGTAATACTGTGCTCGATCTCGGGAGCGGTGCAGGAATCGACGTTTTCCTCGCCTCAAAAACTGTAGGGCCTAATGGTCGTGTTATCGGTGTAGATATGACGCAAGAGATGATCGACCGGGCAAGTGCGAATGCCGTGAAAGCTGATTACACGAATGTTGAGTTCCGTCTCGGTGATATTGAGTCGCTGCCATTGGAAGAGGCGACAGTTGATGTAACGATTTCAAATTGTGTTATCAATCTTGCACCAGATAAACGCCGGGTGTTCAGTGAAATATACCGCGTGCTGAAAAATGGAGGGCATTTCACCGTCTCTGATATTGTTACATTTGGAAATGTACCTGAAAAAATCCGCAAAGATGTGGAATTGTGGGCTGGCTGCATCGCTGGTGCTTTGGATCAGAATGAATATCTGAAGATAATAAAGGAAATCGGCTTTAAAAACATCTGCATTATTGATGTTAAGAAATTTTCTTTTCCGAAGGATAATACTGATTACGGTTTCTCGAGTGTAACAGTAGAAGGATATAAATGATCGGGCAAACCGGGCTCGATGTATGGAAAGAATTTAATCATCA
>CAYYIJ010000123.1:0-2269 GCA_964471945.1 uncultured Chlorobiaceae bacterium | reverse complement strand
GGATATAAATGATCGGGCAAACCGGGCTCGATGTATGGAAAGAATTTAATCATCAGCTGCGTTTATTTGTACAACGACGAATCTCCGACCGTTGAATTCTCAATAATTATATTCTTATTTCTATCTCATGCCAGACAACAAAATCATATTCTCTATGATCGGGGTTGGGAAGGTTCATAAACCCAACAAGCAAGTTTTAAAAGATATTTATCTCTCGTTCTTTTATGGAGCGAAGATTGGTGTACTCGGCTTGAACGGCTCAGGTAAAAGTACTCTTCTTCGCATTGTTGCCGGCATCGATCAAGATTACATCGGTCAGATAACCTCACAGAAAGATATCACCTTCGGTTATCTTCCGCAGGAACCGGAATTCGATACTACCAAAACCGTGAAAGAAATTGTTGAGGAAGGTGTTCAATCGACTGTTAACCTTCTTAAAGAATATGAAGCCATCAGCGCGAAATTCTCTGAGCCGGATGCAGACTACGATACATTGCTTGAGAAACAGGGAAAACTACAGGAAAAGATCGATCATCTCGGTGCATGGGATATTGACAACAAGCTTGAGCAAGCGATGGACGCACTGCGTTGTCCACCACCTGAAATATCTGTTTCCGTTATCTCCGGTGGCGAGCGACGTCGGGTTGCGCTGTGTCGTTTACTTCTGCAGGAGCCGGATGTTCTGCTCCTTGACGAACCCACTAATCACTTAGATGCAGAATCTGTTGCATGGCTTGAGCATCATCTCTCACAATACAAAGGAACGGTAATCGCCGTAACACACGACCGTTATTTCCTTGATAATGTCGCCGGCTGGATATTGGAGCTCGATCGAGGTGAAGGAATTCCATTCGAGGGTAATTATTCATCATGGCTTCAACAGAAACAAGCACGACTTGCTATCGAGGAAAAGCAAGAGTCGAAACGACAGAAAGTTTTGCAGCGTGAATTGGAATGGGTACGACTAAATCCCAAAGGTCGTCATGCAAAAAGCAAGGCACGCATCGCTGCATACGAAAAAATGCTTGCGGAAGAAAATGACAAGCGCAGTGAAGAACTTGAAATTTACATTCCACCCGGACCGCGCCTTGGTGATGTTGTAATCCGTGCCGAGAATGTAACAAAATCGTACGGAGATATTATTCTTTATGAAAATCTCACATTTAGTTTACCTGCAGGCGGTATCATTGGTATCATCGGTCCGAATGGTGCAGGTAAGACAACACTTTTCCGAATGATCATCGGTCAGGAGAAACCAGACGCTGGAACGATTGCGATTGGAGAAACAGTCGAGCTTGCTTATGTCGATCAGAACCGGCCACTTGATCCGAATAAAACGATCTGGCAGGAAATATCCGGTGGAGAGGATTTGATAAAATTAGGAAATCGAGAAATAAACTCACGTGCTTATGTTGCACGATTCAATTTCAGCGGAATAGATCAACAGAAACCTGTCGGCGTTCTCTCGGGTGGCGAGCGTAACCGTGTTCATCTTGCAAAAATTTTAAGAACCGGTGCAAATGTTCTTCTTCTCGACGAGCCAACGAATGATCTCGATGTGAACACCCTCCGTGCGCTTGAAGAAGCATTGGAAAACTTCGCCGGCTGTGCAGTCATCATTTCGCACGACCGATGGTTCCTTGATAGAGTTGCCACGCATATATTAGCATTTGAAGGAGACAGAGGATCAATTTGGTTTGATGGCAATTATTCTGAATTTGAAGAGCACCGCAGAAAGCAATTAGGTATTGAAGCCGACAGACCGCACAGGATTAAGTATAAGAAGTTGATACGGTAAAAAATATCTTGCATGATAAACCATGAACAGCAATGAATCGTCCGGGCTTTGGACATATTGCCTTCGTTGTGGACGATGTAATAAAGGCACGCAACGAGGTATTGGCTGCAGGCGGCGGTTCTGTCGGAGAGATCGTTACATTGCACCTTACAACAGGAGTGAAAGTTACATGGTGTTACGTTCCTGATCCGGAAGGAAATATAATTGAGCTGCAAGCTTGGTCAAAATGAAAATAGTTGCAGCAGTGAGAAAGATAATTTCTTTCTCATTTCACATTTTCGTATATTCTTGATAAATACAAAATCAAAATATCGAATCTTTTAACTGCTATGAAAATAGGAGCGAAAAACAGGAGTTATGTCCTGCGGCTATGCTCAGCACCCAGCCTTCACGTCATGCTGACATTCTTTTGGTCAGCATCTAAGCCTAGCCAACTGAGGATTGCTCGGTTCAGATCCCGATCAGAAACAT
>CAYYIJ010000122.1:0-5038 GCA_964471945.1 uncultured Chlorobiaceae bacterium | reverse complement strand
TAGGCTTAGATGCTGACCAAAAGAATGTCAGCATGACGTGAAGGCTGGGTGCTGAACATAGCCGCAGGACATAACCCCTGTTTTCCACTACTATTTTCATAATAGTTCTTAGTTAGAAAAATTCTGTTTGTGCAATTCCTCTATCTCACTGAGCAGTTTAGTAATTTTTTCGATCTGTGTTTTTGGATAATTTTCATTTGGCATTGTCTCAACGGCTTTCGCATAAGCAGTTTTTGCTTCTGAATACTTCTTCTCTTTTAGAAGTTCATCTGCCTTCTTGATGTTTTCTTCATAAGCTGTTTTATCTGCACCTGGAAGTTTCTTCATCTTTAGAGCGTCACCCGACTCCTGGACGATGAACTTCTTAAAAGTATCGGGATAACCGACATTCTTTGGCTTGAAGTATTCATCCTTCACAACACCATCCATATATTTTACAAGTAAATCTTCGCCTAATTTCTTCCAACGTTTATATGTTAAGTCACCCATATCGCACGAATACTTCGTTAGATAATCAACAGCTTCACCTTTTGAATTTTTGTAAAGTGCTTGTGCCGTCTTCTCGATTGTCTCTTGACGTGATGCAAACATTCCTTCTAATTCATGCTGGACATCTTTGATATCGTTAATTACAAGAGAATACTTTGGATACGAAAAGTTTGAAACCCAATTGAACACCCAAAATACAGACTCCCAATTAAATTTCCCGAGAGATGCAAGACCTTTCTGATAATTGTAAGGTACTTTTGTTATTGACGTATACATCGGAGTGTAAACTGTCATGTATGTATCATCGAGTCCGAACCAGATGATGCCACCGATTTCGTTCGGAAGAAAAGATCGAGCTTGTGTAACGAAAGAGAATCCAGTTTGCGGGGTTGATATGGGCCGCTCGTTGAAGTAATCTTGTCCTTCATACTTCCATGTTAGCGGTCTCCATCGATATGGCATTCCGTAGGGACCGGCAGCAACACCTTTCGTCATATCGAACTCGGTTCCTTCAAAATGATCGCGCATAAGATTCTGAACATCCTGAACTGAAAGCTTTCTATCGGGTTTAATATATAATGGCATTCGCTCAAGATTTTCTCCTTTGATGTATGAAATATATTTCTCCATCGAGCTGTTCACACGGCGAAACAAAGACCAAACGCGTCCATCGCAAAATCGGATCGCACCAAATTCTAACGGAGCGTAGGTTGCAGAAAAATCGAACTCGGAATCCTTACCACTAAACCAACCTTTCTCACGTGCGAACGAAATAACATCTGGTGAATAGAGACAGTTGTTTGGGTCTTTCAGTGGAAATGTTGTTATGCGGGCTTGATTAGCATGAGCGGAAACGTATCCATCAGGAATTCTAACTGCAACCCAAACTGCTCCTTTGCTACCCTCACCTTTACCAATCATCTCGAGTATCCACGCTTCGTTCGGGTCTGCTATTGAAAAAGATTCGCCCGAACTGTAATATCCATATTCTGTTACAAGGTCGTTCATTATCTTGATCGCATCACGCGCGGTCTTTGCACGCTGCAAAGTTAAATAAATCAAACTTCCATAATCAATAATACCTTTTGTATTTTGAAGCCCTTCCCTCCCGCCGAATGTTGTTTCACCAATCGATACTTGATGTTCATTCATGTTACCTACGACATTGTAGGTTTCTCTCGCCTGTTTTATTCTGCCTAAAAATTTCCCTGTGTCCCATTCATAAATATCTACCATCGAATTATCGGGATAAACAGCAGCGGGGAAATGATAAAGTTCACCGTAGAAATTGAACGAATCTGCACTGTAGGTAATCATAACGCTTCCATCTTTCGAGGCACCTTTGGTAACGATCAAGTTCGTGCATGCATAAATCTTATTGTGAAAAGGCAATAAGATTACAATAACGAATAATATAGAATAGAGGATTTTTTTCATATAACTTCCTTTAATTATTGAACCAGTTATTTAGAATGAAACAATTTATATAATATAATAAAATCATTTGAAGAAAATAAATAACTTCTCACCGATTTTGAAAATTTCAAATCTTTGCTTATATTTTGTCAATCTTTATCAATAACATGAAGTTTGTTAAATATGAAATACCTAATCATAATATTTACAGTGGTAGCAATAAATCAAATTCATTCTCAACAAGACGACAGTATAAAGTATCATCTTGCTCCGATAACAATCACAGCAACTCGAATAGCCGAATCTTGGATTGAAACACCGCTTGCAATTTCGCAGCTCGAAGGAGCCGAGTTCCAGAGACTCCGCGGATATGGTTTAGACGAAGCGCTCAACAGAATACCAGGAGTTTTAGGACAATCGCGTTATGGTAATCAAGATGTAAGACTCACAATCCGCGGCTTCGGTGCGAGAGGGGCTGGGGAGCGTTCGAATGCTGGAACTTCACGCGGGATACGAGTTCTTGTAGATGGTTTCCCCGAAACAGAACCCGATGGAAGAACATCTTTCGATTTGATAGACCTCTCATCGGCTGGTCGAGTTGAGGTAATTCGTTCCAATGCATCATCTCTCTGGGGAAATGCGGCAGGGGGAATTGTTCACATTACATCAAACACAACTTTTGAACAGCCATTTGTAAAAACAAGTTCATCTTTTGGAAGTTTTGGATATAGAAAAGAGACTTTCAATACAGGGGCGTTGGTTGGCTCGGGAAGATTTTATCTTGATATCAGCAATACAAACTTCAAAGGATGGCGAAATCATTCTTCAAGCACACGAGCGTTGATTAACACCGGGATTGTTTCTCAAATAAGCGAACGAACAAAACTCAGTGTTCATCTCATCGGTACGAGTAATTTGTTCAGAATACCCGGACCATTGACACAAGAACAATTTGATACAAACCCCCAGCAAGCTCAAGAGGACACACTAAAAGATGGAACTACCTTCACCCAGCGTGACGAGCGAAGATTTAACAGGTTGGGTCGGATTGGATTAAATTTTGCCCACGAATTTAATAATGAGAATAGTATAACCATCATGACTTATGTAAATCCAAAATATTTACAGCGGTCAGAAAGAAACACCTTCCGCGATTTTAACCGTTACCATATTGGAGGCAGTTTTAGTTATAAAAATATTTTTTTATTGAACAATGATTATAAAAATATTTTGTTAATTGGATGTGATGAAGCATATCAAGATGGCTCAATTCTTTTTTATGATCTCAAGAATGGACACCGAGGACCAAAATTAAAAGATAACAAACGCGAGGGAGCAAATAATTTTGGTCTTTTTCTTCAAGATGAGCTCCTTTTCAAGGATTTTTTAAGCTTAGTCGTTGGGGGAAGATTTGATAACATCACGTATTACAGTGAAAACTTTATTAATCAAAAAATCCGAGGAGAGAAATCGTTTCAACGATTGACACCAAAAGCGGGAATAACATATCGATTTTCACCAACTCACAGCATCTATGGAAATATTGGAGGAGGAGTAGAAGTCCCAGCGGGGAATGAAACCGATCCTTACAAAAAGGGTTCAGATAGTTTAGCGGCAGTAAATCCGCTTCTTGATCCAATAGTATCAACAACCTTAGAGTTAGGAACTAAACATATTATATCTATTCAGAATGATAATATCGTGAAATCTGTTGCTTATGATGTTGCTTTATATACTATAATCGTAAATAATGATCTTATCCCGTATCAATCCGGCAAACTTTATCTTTCGGCAGGTGAGACTCAGCGAACGGGCATCGAAATCAGTTTGAAAACTCAGCTCAACTTTGGTTTATCAATACAGTCAGCATTCACTTTCTCACACAATGAGTACAAAAATTATGTAATTGACTCAAATTATACAGAACCAAGAAGTGTAGGGCACTCCCGTTCTCTCTCCGGTAATAAAATGGCTGGTGTACCTAATTATTTTTATAAATTAGGACTCAACTATTTACCCAAATATTTATCATATATTTATACCGAAATCAATTTACAGGGTGTGAGTAAATATTATGCCGACGATGTTAATTCTCTAAGCGTTGACGGATACAACATTCTAAATGCCTTAATTGGATTTGACAATTTGAATTTAATCGCTGATAAGCTATCACTGAGAGGTTATATCGGAATTAACAATATCACTAATAAAACATATCCAGCTTCTGCTTACATCAATCCTGATATCAATAAAGAAAATAAACCTATATATTTAGAACCCGGATTACCAAAAAATTATATATCATCTCTCTCGATTCAATGGAATTTCTGATAATCGTTTAACTGAATCATCCGCAGCTTTGAAATTTGGCTCAAGGCGAAGTACATTATTATAGAGACTTCTGAATTATTCTTTTTTGTCATGTTGAGTCCACCTAAATGGGTGTTGCCCATTACTCAAATTGTAATGAACATATTACCATGTCCATCAGAAGAATTATCCTAACCGTCACCCTGAGCCTGTCGAAGGGTGACGGTTTATTGAAAGGTGACAACCAATACAGCCCCTCTATGTCAGTCTTCGATAAACTCAGACTGACAGCACGAGCCCCACAGTTACCCTGAGTCCACCTAAATGGGCGTTGCTCATTACTCAAAATATAATAAACATATTACCATGTTCATTAGGAGGAGAGAAGCGAAACATCTCGATTATAAAGAATTTGAGACCTTTCACTTCCTGCGAGCCGTCCACCATGGCCGACTTTGGCAGGCGGGCGTTCAGGGTGACAAATGGAGGGATTTTTCAGAAGTCTCATTTGCTAATAATATTCCAACGCGGCATGCCTGACCTTTTCAACCCCCTTCGGTTACCTTTTATCCCAATCCATTCAATCCAACAACGAATATTTTCTACGATTTAGGTCGTGAAGTAGCAACGCTTGTGAACGAAATGCAAGAAGCAGGATACAAGTCGGCATCGTTTAACGCTGAGAATTTATCGAGTGGTTTGTACATATACAAACTAACCGCAGCTGCTTCTCGTGGCTCAGCATTCACAGATGTAAAGAAGATGATCTTAATTAAATAGTGCCAAATGACACCTCAAAAATGATTAGATTAGTAAAACAATA
>CAYYIJ010000121.1:0-5042 GCA_964471945.1 uncultured Chlorobiaceae bacterium | reverse complement strand
ATAATATACTTAATTGATCAAAAAGTTGTTCCTAATTTCGTCAAACACTACAGTAAACCGGTGTTTGTGGCGGCTTAAGGAAAAGAAAGGAAATTAAAATGGAACAGCATTATTTTATATATCGTGAACCGGAAAACTTTGATGAACTAAAAGTGCTTCTTCTTCTCCGTTACCGTGTTTATCGTGAAAGTCGATTGCAAAAGTTCATTGAAGAAAACGAAGCTTGCATAGACCTCGATTGCTATGATCTTTACTCACGGCACTTCGGCTTGTATGAGCATATTGACGATACTTCACGACCAGTTGGATATATTCGTATGGTAACCGAAGAGACAGGAACATTTCGCGATGAATTGTTTGAGCTTGCAAAGTCAATTCCATCACTTTACGAAAAAGTGAACAGTATACCGCGTTATCCATTTCCATTGATGAACTATTGTCCTTATGTTGTCGAACTCAGAAAGTTTTATAAAGAAGTAAAGTTTCAAGGTGATAATCTTGTGGAGGCAAGTCGTTTATCTTTAGATGTCGCTTGTAGGGGATTAAATATTATATCATACTTTGTAGCCGCGACTATCGCTCAGGGAAAAATTAATTGCGCCGAAGAAGCTTTATTAGCTTGTAATCGTAATCATGAGGCAATCTATCGAAGGGGAGGTGCTGAAGTATTCAGGGGGACAAAAGAGTTTGATGTTAAAGGAGCGGGGAGTGTTCTTCTTCTTCTTTCACCAAATAGATTATCAGTATCGATGAAAGCAAAAGTTTACAAGATGGCAGAAGTTTACAAAAGGTTTGGTAGAATATGTTACAATCCGTCTGAGCCGGAGAATTATTATCCGCCGCTCGGTGCATTCATCAAGAGCAAGCCGGTGTTTAACCCAGCCGTAAACCGAGACGTAGAGTCCGATCCTCAGATCGGACAAATGAGCCAAGGCGAGGAGTCCGACTCGCAGTCGGACAAAGGAGATAAAGAATCTCGGAAGTCCATTTGCGAGATGGACTCTGCGGCGAAGGCAGCATGACAATCAAAAGAAAGGAAATTTAATCATGAACAACACATATTACGAATTCAGAGCACCTAAATCGATTGAAGAATTGAGAGAAATTCTCAAATTACGCTACCGAGTGTACAAAGATTGCCGGCTTGTAGATTTTGTAGAGAATAATCAATCCGGCTACGATATAGACCCGCACAATACGCGAGCGTACCAGATGGGACTCTTCATGCAAACCGTAGAAGGTACTAAAGTTATCGGTACTCATCGTGAAGTATTTGACGGTATAGGTCCACATGCTGATTGGATTACTCAAATAGAAAAGGAGATAAACATTAATTCGTACAAGAATTTTGATTATACTAAATATCCTTTCCCTGCGTTTACATACAGTGAACCTGTTGCTTGTGCACTTAGAAAATTTTATGATTATGCAAAGAAAAGTAATAAAGATGTAATTGAAGGAACTCGATATACAATTGATCCCACTTTTAGGTCTCTCTCGCTTGCAAGGTTTCTTCTTGAAGTTATAATTTCTGTATTATTGATTGATAAAGCGATCGGCTATGGTGTAATTGGAGTAAGTTCAAGTCATGCCCCTTTTTATGAACGGCATGGTTTTAAGAAAATTGAAGGAATCGGAGAGGTAGATGTTCATGGTGTACCAGCAAATTTTATGGTAATTTCATTCGATACAATTCCAACGCACTTGCTGGAGCGGTTGTATAAAATGGCAGAGGCATACAGGGCAACGGGGAGTATTTGCTTTAATCCCACACAGCCGGATAATTTTTACGAACCGGCTGCAGCAACGTCTTCTCAAATTCAACATTACTAACTGCCATGAAAATATGAGCGGAAAACAGAGGTTATGTCCTGCGGCTATGCTCAGCACCCAGCCTTCTCGTCATGCTGACATTCTTTTGGTCAGCATCCAAGCCTAGCCAATTGAGGATTGCTCGGTTAAGATTCCGACCAGAAACATGTCGGAATGACGGGTTTGCAGTATTTTCATTCTCGGTGGTGAACGCCAGTTCATGAACGCTGATGTTACGCAGTGATTCGATATCACCGACTAATAGCCCCACGATTCCTGCCCGCTCGGCAGGCGGGTATCGTGGGGATAATAATTCCGAGACCCAGCATGGGCTTTAGCCCCCCTCATTTGAGGGTTAAAACCCAATTATGTTCTCTTACTCTTTACCCCGAACTGAAGTTCGGGGTTATTCAATTAAGAACATTACTATCAAATCAATGTTTTGCGTAACATCAGTTGCTAATCCTCCCGTTTGATTTTATTCAGTTTGTATATTATATTTACTCAGCATACTGAGTAAATTATCTCAATATATTGAGTAAGAATATGAGAAAAAACACAAATTATAAAAGAAAACAGTTTGAGCTTTTGATGAAGAGAGTGCTTTCTCCACGAAAACTTATACAAGTCATTTGCGGTCCACGTCAAACTGGTAAAACTACACTTGCCAAGCAGTTAATAGATGCTGCGAAAATACCAACTCATTATGTTTCAGCCGATGAATCTGTTGTACGTGGTGTTTCATGGATTGAGCAGCATTGGGAAACAGCGCGTATGCAGGCAAAAAAATCTAATGCACGCGGCGGTCTTATTATTCTCGATGAAATTCAAAAAATTCCTTCATGGTCAGAGACTGTTAAGCGATTATGGGATGCCGACACATTTAGCCGTCTTCCATTGAAGGTAATTATACTCGGTTCATCTCCACTACTTCTTCAAAAGGGTCTCAGCGAAAGTTTGGCGGGCAGGTTCGAAGTAGTTCCGGTCACTCATTGGTCTTACTCAGAAATGAAGAAAGCTTTTGGCTGGAACGTTGACCAATATATTTATTTTGGAGGTTATCCCGGCTCGTCTCACCTAATAGACGATAGCGATCGTTGGGCGCGTTACATTACTGATTCTCTTATCGAAACAACAATTTCACGCGACATACTGCTAATGACGCGTGTTGATAAACCTTCACTTTTGCGTCAGCTATTTTACCTCGGCTCCGACTATTCAGGCCAGGTTGTTTCCTATCAAAAGTTAGTCGGACAATTGCAGGATGCGGGTAATACCACCACACTTGCTCATTATCTTAACTTACTGAGCGCTGCCGGAATGGTTGCAGGACTCCAAAAATATTCAGAGAAAAAAATTCGTCAGCGAAGCTCGAGTCCTAAGCTTATAGTGTTGAATAATTCTCTGATTACAGCTCATTCACATCTTACTTTACAAGAAACTCATAGTCAACCTGAGTTGTGGGGACGCCTTGTCGAATCGGCTGTCGGTGCTCACTTGGTGAATTCATTTTCGACGGTGGGACCAAAAATATTCTATTGGCGTGAAGGAAATTATGAGGTCGATTTTATAATTCAAAAAGGTAAATTCCTTATAGCCGTTGAAGTAAAAAGTGGAAAAAGAAAACCTAACCTCGCAGGTCTCGATTTATTCAGCGAAAAATTCAAAGTCAATAAAAAAATATTAGTCGGTGCCGATGGTATTTCCGTAGAAGATTTTCTCTCAACCAACCCTTCTGAATTGTTGGAATAATTAAAAAAACTTCTGAGAAATTAATCAATGACTGATGGGAACCTCTAAAAACTCACCACTAAGACACTCAGGGCACTTAGTTTCACTAAAAAAACAAAAAATCCTTAGTGTTTCTAAGTGATCTAAGTGCCTCAGTGGTTAAATATTTTATTTGCCTTTAGTTTTTAAAGGTGCCCTGTTGTTACGCATGCTGTGGATTGGGTTAAAAAATCTGGAATCCGAATATCGAAATCCCCGCCTGCCAAAGCAAGCTTTGTACGGCGGGCAGGCTAAACAAATCCGAAATTCAAATGAACTAAACCCCCCAAATCAATATTTTTCAACAGTTTTGTATTTAGTGAATTTGTATTTGTTTCGAGTTTCGGATTTAGTGCTTCGGATTTAAAATAAAACGAATGATTTTGAGTAACATGAGCTATTGTGTGTCCCGTTTTTATAGGACGAAGCAATCCCATATTCTTACTTGATAGTGGAACGGGCGCATGCTTTTTAGATAAATTTCTCAATCTAACCTTTTTTAATGCTTTTGCCGATTATTCTTTTATCGTTGAGTACCGCTTAAATGTAATAAACTGATGTTACGCAGTGATTCAATATCACCGACTAATATCCCCACGATTTATCGTGGGGATAATATCCGAGACCCAGCATGGACTTCAGCCCCCTCATTTGAGGGTTAAAACCCAATTGTGTTCTCTTACTCTTTACCCCGAACTGAAGTTCGGGGTTATTAAATTAAGAACATTACTATTAAATCAATGTTTTGCGTAACATCAGTAATAAAGTCTCTATCCAGACAGAATAAACCTCTTTGTAACCTTCCTCAAATCCAGTCGACTATCCAATAGAATGAAAGTAATAAAGGAATTAAAACAATGAACAACACATACTACGAATTTAGAGCGCCAAAATCGATTGATGAATTGAGAGAAATTCTAAAGCTACGCTATCGAGTGTACAAAGATTGCCGGCTTGTAGATTTTGTAGAGAATAACCAGAGTAGCTACGACATCGATCAGTACGACGAACGTGCCTTCCAGATGGGACTTTTCGTGCATACAGACGAAGGCACAAAAATCGTTGGCTCTCACCGTGAAATAATCGACGGCATAGGTCCACATTACGACTGGTTTAAATCGATCGAGGAAGAATTAAATATGAATCTACACAATGAATTTGATTATCGAGAATATCCGTTTCCGGCGTTGACGTATGATTCCACAGCTAACAGTGTGTTAAAACGGTTTTATTCTAATGTAAAAGAGCAACGGAAAACTGTCGGTGAAGCGTCAAGGTATGCTATCGATTCAAGTATCAGGTCGTTATCATTAGCAAGGTTTCTTGTAGAAGCAATAATTGCCACATTTATTATTGATAAATCTATTAACTATGGGATTATGTGGGTACATGCAAATCATGTTACATTTACAATAGTGCCAAATGACACGTGTTAATATTTGCGATTTTCAGTTGGATGT
>CAYYIJ010000120.1:0-5121 GCA_964471945.1 uncultured Chlorobiaceae bacterium | reverse complement strand
GTATTCTTAACAACACGACAGGTATATTTTACAAAAAATATTTTTATAAAACAAAGGTGTTGCATATCCATCAATATCTAAGTATATTTGATAAAGCTGGAATAAAAAATCTGAGATCTAAAATCAAAGTATGCCCACATATCATTATTGTTGTAAATCGTGTAAACACGAATTTGAAGAGCTTCAAAGAATAGCGGAAAATCCATTGACTGCATGTCCATCCTGCAAAAAACATTCATTAACTAGGATGATAAGCGGGGGAAGCGGATTGGTTTTTAAAGGAAATGGTTTTTATATAACCGATTATAAAAGTAAATCTTCATCCGTTAATAAAAAATCAGAAAAGACCGACACAAAACCTGAATTAAAAACAGACACAAAATCGGACACGAAATCTTCAGGTACCTCCAAATCTTTTGGAGATTCTACGAAAAAAGAATAATGAGAGTGCGATACACTGCGGGAAGTGCATCGCACTTAGTTAACTAATAGTTAGCCCCAAAATCCTTCTTAAATGCTTCGACAAAGTTCTTTCCCCAGTTATCAAGGGCAGCCATTTTACCGAAGAAGAATCTTAGCACCGGTGGCTCTTCAACAAATTTAAGTCCATCGACTAATTTTTTATTTTCTAAAAGCCAGCTCAATCGGTCGACGACATATTCAATCTGCGACATTGTGTAAACACGTCTTGGGATTGCGAGTCGAGCCAATTCTAAATCGGCGTAAACTTCATTTCCATCTTTATCACGCTCCATCGAAACTGTGCCGCGCTCCATGCTTCTTACACCCGATGCTAAATAGATTGCTGCTGCCATCGCACCGGCTATGTATTGTGACTGTGGAATATGAGGGAGGAATCGTTTTGCATCTATGTGACAAGCAAGTCCGCCCGGCGGCGTAACGACCGGAATATTTTTTTCAATGCAACGCTCTGCAAAATATTTTACAAACTCAGCAGAGCTGCTCGCTACATTTAAATCGGTCATTTCTCTCAGTCCAACCGCCATTGCCTCGATTTCTTTACTCGACATACCTCCATAAGTTAAGAAGCCTTCATAGACTGGCAGCCATACTTTGAAGTCTTCAAAATATTTTTTATTGTTAGTTGCAATGAATCCACCCCGCACACAAGTGCTTTTCCTGCCTGAGAGATAGAAGATATCCACGTAGCTCATCAATTCCCATATGATATCTTGAATCGATTTATTCTCATATCCTTTCTCTCGTATCTTGATGAAATAAGCATTCTCCGAAATCAAACTTCCATCAAAAACTAATGGGATATTATTATCCGAAGAAATCTTTTTTACTTCTTTCAGATTTTCTATCGAGAACGGCTGACCTCCGATGAGATTTGTTGTAGCTTCCATCCTGATGAAAGGAACTTTTTTCGCTCCATATTTCTGGATAACATCTTTGAACTTCTGAATGTCTAAATTTCCTTTGAATGGAAACTTACTTTGAGTATTTAATGCTTCATCAGTATAAATTTCAAGAACAGTTCCGCCAGCCAGCTCGAAGTGGACTTTTGTTGTTGTGAAATGATAATTCATCGGCACCACGTCACCTGGCTTGACGAACACTTTAGCAAGCAGATGCTCGGCAGCTCTTCCCTGATGAACCGGTATGAGGTAATCGAACTTTAGAACGTCTTTGACTGCAGCAGCTAACTTATAATAACTCTCGCCGCCTGCATAGGCATCATCTGCTACCATCATAGCGGCAAGTTGGTTATCGCTCATTGCATTCGTGCCGCTGTCAGTGAGCATGTCGAGGAAGACGTCGCGTGTACGAAGTAAGAATGTATTGTATCCGCCTTCTTCCATTGATTTAAGTCGTTCATCGATTGGAACGAGGTTTGCTTTTTGCACAATCCGAACTTTGTGCATCTCGACCGGGATTTCTTTCCCGTTAGAAAGTTTTACGATCATAATAAACTCCTTTTTGATTTGGATTAGTATGAATTTTTCATTATGTCATTTTAATTTCTATTTCTGCTTGATTCTTAATAAGATTATCGGGCGTGCTGGTTTTTTTCAACGTCAAGAATATAATAAATCACCTTTGAATTTCATAATCGAAATACTTTCTAACACTTGAGCCGAAGAAACCGATGGCATTATTGAGATGAAATGACGGTTCATTCAATCTCATCTTATCCTGATACATCGTCCAGACGTAATCGTACAAATTGATATCCATTGCTGCTATCGTTATTTTATGGTAACCATAATAATTATAAAGCCAAGGATAAAGCGGTGTGGATGTTCCGAGTGTAAACGTCCAGATGGTTGATGCTTCTTTATTGTGATACTGATTATCCGGTGTTAGATCTTTATCTCGCTCGATTTTAATTCTAATAAATCCGATTTTTGATACGAGAATTAGATATGCTGCGGCATGGTTCGATATAGTCCATCTTACAATGTTCGTATCGTATAGATAAGTTACAACTCGATACTTAGGCGGTAAAACAGTGAATGTATCGGGAGTGGTTGTGGTGCCGGTTATTCTTTTGCCGCCGGGGTAATCGATCTCGAGATGATATTGAGTGGCTGGTCGGACAGTTGTATTGTTCGGATCGTAATACGATCCCGGTTTCCCCTTTGCTGGCAGCATATAAATTGTATCTCCGACCCCGGAAAATATTTTTACACTTGCATTTCCAATTCCGGCTTCTGCTTTATTATATTTTTGGTCGACCGGTAATGTGCGGTGGAGTTTTAGTGTGTCGATACTTTCATTCACGTAAAGGATGCATTCAACTATAGTGTCGGTTTTATACTCAAACGGATCAACCGATGAAGCACATCCACTTATCAGAATTAGTGTTGTTGTCAATACAATATTTATTCTATTATTCATTTTAAAATTTAAACGATAACTCAAGAGTTGGAACAATCGGAAGTAATCGAACATCTGTAATTTCTGGTACCCCATCAATATCGTATTCATAGTTTCGGTACCAGACATTTCGATGGTTGTAGGTATTATATACATTTAGGGAAATCTTCCAGTCACCATTCCACATTTTCCATATTTTAGAAACGCTGATGTCTAACCTATGGTATGGCTCTAAACGATGTGCATTTTTCTTGCCGCTACGAAGATATGTATATGAACCTTCACCAAAATCGATTTGATATGTACCGGTTGGAACTGTGTAAGTGGTCCCACTTGTTATGACTAAGGTTGAACCTATAGACCACTCCTTCCCTAAATTATAGCTGCCAGAGACTGTAAGATAATGTGTGAAATCCCATTTTGCTGGATATGGTTTATTATTGTTTATCCCGTCGAATGTTCTAACAGTTTTGCTCAGTGTGTAGCCCACCCAGCCGGTCAAGCCGCCAGAATATTTTTGTATAAATAATTCAATCCCGGTTGAATAACCGTTTCCGATATAAAATATTTCCGAAAGATTTTTTGAATCCATTTTTGAAGTCAGGTTAAACTCCGTTAATTCTTTCATCGGTTTGTAATATGTTTCTAATTCAATCGAAACTGGCTCCTCCCTGAAATGAATTCCCCAAACATACTGCATAGCTTCTAATGGTTTGATTGTTTCATCAATAGGGAACCATAAATCGGCAAATGATGCGCCTTCCCATGTAATCAGAGTTGTATATTGCGTATAGTATCCAATCGAACCAATAAGCGACCATTGGTCATTGATTCGAAAGAGAACTTGAAAACGCGGTTCGATGTAATTTCGACTTCCCAATGAATAGAAGTTATATCTCAAACCAGAAGTCAACGTCCAAAATACATTTGGTTTCCATTCGTCCTGAAGATATGCGGCAAAATATTTGGAGTGAGCATTCACGTCGGTTATGAATCCGGTATTTTTCCCTACTTCGCTGTTATACGTAACTTGATAGTATGTTCCCCATAAACCAAATTTGACAATATGGTTACTGCTCGGATACCATTCGATATCGGGTTTAATGGAATAATCAGTAATTCCATTATCGAAGTGCAGATCGAAACCACTAAACCCAAATTTCGTCAATGATTTAAAGCTGCTTCCTGCTACGATCAGGTTGCTGTAAATCTGGTCTGAAAATAAATGTGTCCATTTTGCTGAAAGTGTTTTATTCCCCCAGCTAATGTTTAATGCTTGGCGGGGAACATTATTTTCTTTTATCGTGAAATCTAAAACATCATCACCTGCGTACATAGAAAGAGAGAATTTATCATTTTCGAATTCATCGATATTGAATTTTCCATTAAAATCATAGAAGTAATAGTTTGGAACATCTTTTAAATTCGCTGCCATTAAAATCAAATCAAGGTATGTCCGTCTCCCCGAGAGCATATAACTTCCATTACCCAACGGACCTTCTACCAATAGTTTAGAGCTTATAAGTGAAGTCGATCCTGAAGCGCCGAAACGATTCCGATTGCCATCTTTGTTTGTTATGTCAAGAACCGCCGAGAGTCTGCCTCCATATTCAGCAGGGAAACCGCCTTTAATGAGCTTGATATTTTTAATTGCATCACTGTTGAATGTACTAAAGAATCCAAAGAAGTGTGAAGGGTTATAGACGGTAATACCGTCTAATAAAATTAAATTTTGGTCGGGTGATCCACCGCGGATGTATAAACCTGTGCTTATTTCACTCGATGCCTGAACTCCCGGTAATAACTGAAGCGTACGAAGTAAATCTGTCTCTCCAACAGCGGGCAGTTTTTGGAGTTCTGCGACAGGAAGTGAAATCGTTGAGATTGTTTTATCTTTATCTTTTATGATATTTTCTTCGATGACGATCTCCCCAAGTATAGTCGTCGACTCACGTAAATGTAATTTTATACTTGTGAATTTACCTGGTCTTACTTCAATTGTCGAATCAATGGTTTCATATCCAACGATCGATGCTCGTAAAGATACAGTACCAGCTCGTACATCAGGTACAACAAAGTAACCGCTTTTATTTGTGGCAGTTCCTCTCGCAGACCCCATGATAAGAACATTTGCCGATATCAACGGCTCCTTTGTTTGAAGATCGAGTATATAGCCAGATATCCCACCATTTTTCGATGAAGAAATGTCAGGTTGTGAATATAAAGGAAGCGTGATGAGGAAATATAACAGCATCACAAATTGTCGATATATCATAC
>CAYYIJ010000119.1:0-5201 GCA_964471945.1 uncultured Chlorobiaceae bacterium | reverse complement strand
TTATTTATTCTTTTTGATGTATGTTCCGTAATTGCTATCTGTTAATTTATCTACAAATGTCTCAAATCCCTTTTGTTCAACAATTTCGATCAGTGGTGCAGGAATGAAATTTGTAATCAAAAGATATAACTCATCATGATTCAAAGATTGAATTTCTGTTGTCACTTTATTCACTGGGTGAATACCGATTTCAAGGTCTTCTATTGCGTTATATTCTATCTTTACATTTTCCTTTCGCACCCAATCCGGTTTTCGCATTTTCTCTTTCTTCTGCTCCTCTAAAATAATTTCATCTTGATTGACTTCTCTTCTCAATTTGTTGATTAAATCCGATAATTGTACTTTTCCAATTACAGCAGCTTGCCGAAGTGTTGTAACCTTAGCGATTGTTTTCCGGAGTAATGGATTTTTTAATTTATTGAAAACAGGGGCTATCTCAATTAGTTTTTCCTCTAACTGTGGATATGTATTAAGTAGCTCTGCTACTTTCGTGTCAGGTGTAATTAAAAGATTTTTATCCATACTAAATTAATTCCTTAAATTATTCATAGCTTAAAATTCTTCTCTCTCCCTCAACTTTTTTAAATTCAGCGATGTCTTGTGTGACCTCGAGAGTTCCAAGATAATTTCCATTATCATCACGTACTGCATAATAAGCAATATGAACATACTTTCCATGAAAATTTATCCAAAACTTTGCAGCATCCTCTTTGCCCGACTTGAAGTCACTCAAGATTTTTTCAACTATATGTACGCTTGACGGTGGGTGACAATACTGAACCTGTCTGCCTAAAATTGCTCGATTTCTTTCAAATATTCTCTCTTTACCAAACGAGAAATATTTAACTTTATCATCTTTATCAACAAAAGTAATATCAACCGGCAGTGTTTTCAGAGCTGCATCTAATTCGTCAATCGAAAAACTACCTGTCGATAGTTGAATTTTTCCTGAATCAGGAGGTCTAACTTCAAGCTTATCGGAAAACTCTGGTTCCCATTTTTCTATTGGATCATAAAGACAGTAACCGATTTCATCCGACTGTTGATAAACCTCATACCATTCAATTTCAGTAAGAGTATCAAGACACATCGGGAATAAGATTTTTTCTTCTTTATAAATCATTTCATCGATTGCATTAATGGTTGGAGTTAAAAGAAGCTCGGTTAAATCTATCAATTCACCAATTGAAATGTCTTCTATCTCCAACAAACTTTGGTGAGTGGATTTTAGAAACGCACGTATTTCATCGTGCTTACCCCACATTACTGCGGGTGGGGCTGTTATTCCGTGTTTTTCTAAAAAAGGAAATACGAGATTTTCTTTTCTTACATAATGTTTTTCAATGTCCATCAATGTGTTGAACAGTGAACGAATTTCAAGTATTTCTTTCTCTACTCTCGAGTCTTTATTTTGTTTATTAATCCCCGTTAGAATGGATCTATATTTTTCCAGTTGAGATTTGATAGCTTTGTTTTCTTCCTCGAACGTATGCACAGGATGTCCCGAAGGCAAGGTTCGTTCTGGTGTTGGAGCGATTTTACCCCTCAATGCGGCAGAATGCAAGTCGCAGTATTTGATTATTTCAGATTGTGGTAAACCTTCTTCGACTAATTCTTGCTCTGCTTGAACAACTTCACCATATGGAACTGAGCCGAGTAATTCTTCAAGCTCTTTTCGAGTATCATCTGGTGAGAAACCGAGATGCAACTTCATTATTAACGATTTTAATGTATCAACTCTTTTCCGGCTATTGTCTATTATTTCGCTCATTGTTATTTCCTCATTTAATTTATTTTGTAGCTATATCCATACATAGTATTTTTTTTAAACCGCAAAGACCGACTAGTATTTAAAAATTCAATTGCTGGTTGAGTACATTTGCAACAGCATCGAGCGTTGGCTCGATTAAGTGTTCATTTTCGGCTGCCCGTTTTGCGGATTGGATATCTTTTAATCCATTTCCCGTGATAACAACCAATGCGGTTTCGTTTGACTTGACGATGTTCTGTTCAACAGCTTTTTTCAATCCAGCGGTACCTGTAACACCCGCCGGCTCACCGAACACTCCACCTAATCTGGCAGTGAGGCGTATTGCATCTAAAATCGCATCATCTGATACTGCAATCATTTCGCCGTGCGAAGCTTTTATTTGTTGAATAGCTCTCCGCCAGTTACGCGGTGTACCAACCGCAATACTGTCGGCAATAGTATTGGTCTCTGATGGTATTAAATCTTTACCAGAAATAAATGCATCGAATATTGGTTTAGCACCTTCAGCTTGTACACCTAACAAACGCGGTACACGATCAATAAATCCAAGCTGTTTCATTTCCTGCAATCCCTTGCCTATTCCACCGATAGTACATCCGTCACCAACAGAAACTACAATCCAATCGGGTAAATTTTCTTTCATTTGTTCAGCAATTTCAAGTCCAGCGGTTTTTTTGCCTTCCACAAGGAAAGGATTTGTTCCGCTGTTTCTGTTGTACCATCCGAATTGTTCACATGCTTGTTTACTTAACTCGAAAGCTTGCTCATAAGTTCCTTTCACTCGAAAGACAGCTGCACCAAAAATTAAAAGCTGGGTTACTTTTGGTTCGGGGGTACGCTCAGGCACAAAGATATAACTCTTTAAACCGACCGCAGCAGATAAACAAGCCAATGATGAAGCCGCATTGCCTGTTGAAGCACATGCAATTGTATTAAATCCAAACTCGATTGCTTTCAAAACTCCAATTGAGCTTGCTCTATCTTTAAATGAATTCGATGGATTGCGTCCGTCATCCTTTAAGAATAATTTTCTCACACCAATGTGACGAGCGAGTCGAGGTACATCATATATCGGCGTCCAGCCGATGTGGAGCGATGGAGGATGGAGTGTTGGAGAAATCGGAAGCAGCTCACGGTACCGCCAAATGTCATTGTTTCGTTGATTGAGGATGGATGATGGAAGTTGGATGCGGTCATAATCGTACTGGACATCTAAAATACCCTGTCGACCGCAATCGGAACAAGTAAATAAGTTTTCATTCGGATAACTTTTAGAGCATATTAGGCACTTTATGCCGCTAACAAATGGCGAGGTTTTAAATTTCATTTTCTCAACCTTATTTCTTTTATTTATTTACCGCAGGTTTAAATAGCAAATCATGAAAATCAAAACTAAAGTCGGTTTCAGGTAAAACGGCTTTCATGAATACTTGATCAATTGATCCTTCAGGTTTCAGTGTAAAAGAAACATAAGCATCAGCGCGCAGTTCGCGATCATACCAGCGTGCAATAAAGGTATCGTATTGCCAGTGTTCGAGTACTCCAGCAAGCAAGGGTGTGTGTAAAAATTTTATTGTAAGCTTTCCACCAACCATTGCTATTTCAATATCGCCGTACCAGGGATCGGAAAATACTCCTTCATATTTTTCAAGTTGGAGTGATGGACGTGAAGTAGAATCACGTTTCAGTACTGTTTCTCGCGTAGTTGCTTTGTTTGTCGAATCGGTTCTTTCAGTCACCCGTTTATATGCAGTGAGCCAGTCGTAGGTTGGAGCTTTTAAAAAATAATCTAAGATAAAATACGTAATAGCATTAAAAGCAGCTCCTGATTCTTGATTTGTAAGAACTGTAATCCCAAGTTTCAATTCAGGAATCATAGTGAGACGTGAGAGGTATCCGGGAAGTCCACCAGTATGAGAAACAACCTTTAGTCCGCGGTAATCGCGGATACCGAAGCCGAGAGCATAGCCGTTAAAATTCGGACGTGTTCGGGATAATTCAGCAGGCGGATCACTAATCGTTATCGGTGTTACAATGGTCCAGAGTTCTTTTGCAGTCTTCTGCGAAAAGAGCCGCGACCCATCTGCTAACCGGCCCGAATCGAGCTGTACAATCATCCACTTTGCCATATCTTCGGCATTTGAATTTATTCCACCTGCGGGATTTGTATTACTGCTTAGAAATGGTTTTACTGATTGGATTTTATCTCCAACTCGTGCATGTGGTGTCGCAATATTTCCTTCAATTTTATATTCCTCATGAATTATATTACTCTTTGTCATCCCTACCCGGGTTAAAATTCTTTTTTGAATAAAATCTTCCCATGGAGTTCCAGATATTTGTTCTATGATTTCACCTGCAATAAGATAGAGAACATTATTATAAGCGTACTTACTGCGGAAACTCGATGCTAACGGAATATAACGCAACCGCTCTGATATCTCTTTTCGGGTATAAGTAGAGGGGGGCCACCAAAGCAGATCCCCCGCACCTAAGCCAAAGCCTGCTCGGTGTACAAGCAGGTCGCGGATAGTTATTTCACGAGTCACATATGGATCGGCGAGTTGAAACCACTTCAGATATTTAACAACGGGTGCATCCCATTCTAATTTGCTTTCTTCAACGAGAAGCCCAAGGGCGGTTGCGGTGAAAGCTTTAGTGTTCGAAGCGATACCGAAAAGAGTGTGAGCATCTACCGCTGCCGACTTGCTGAGTTCTCTTATACCATATCCTTTAGTTAGAAAAACCTTTCCATCCTTCACGATTGCCACGCTGATACCGGGAACCTCAAACTCCTTCATCACTTTTGCTACATACGCATCAAGCCCCGATGTAAAGGATAAATCCTGAGCTATCGTAGAATTCAGTGTAATTAGAATTAAAAGCAGAAAATATAGAGTTTGCATATAATATGTTTTATTGTTGTAGTTAATCTATTAAATAGCTCTTCATATTCAAAATGTGGAGGAGTTTATTTGATTATTGATATTTCGGTTTTGATTAGTTATCGTCTAACGACATCACTCTTTTTTCCTAAATTTATACCGAGAACTTGGTTCTTTTACAATAAAACCAATTTGCCGTTATTTTTTTCCGGTGGTGTCATTAGCTGTTGTATCGCTTCCATCAGGATAGAACTCCGACTTCTATCCAAGTATTTTCTATGCCAGAAGTCGGAGTTCTGGCTATGGATTGCTTTTTCAGAATTTAAAACTGATGAAAGCATAGCAACACCCTGCTCGGTATAGTCATAGGGTGCGTATCTTTTGCCACTCTAACTTGAGGTCACAATTTGTGATCTCAAGATTTTGAACTCCTCGATAGATAATGGAATTAGTGTATAATTCATAATTAGGTATTCCCCTCCTTTGGAGGCAGACTGTGTGAAAACTCAATCACCTCAGAGACCATCGATAAAGAGCAATCTTTT
>CAYYIJ010000118.1:0-5251 GCA_964471945.1 uncultured Chlorobiaceae bacterium | reverse complement strand
AAGGGTCTCAAATTCTTTAGAATCGAGATGTTTCGCTTCGCTCCTAATGAACATGATAATCTGTTCATTAAAATTTGAATAATTTGCAACGCTCATTTAAGTGGACTCAAGGTGACCGAGAGCTTGTGCTGTCAGTCTGAGTTTATCGAAGACTGACATGAAGAAACTCTGTTGACTGTCACCCTTCGACAAGCTCAGGGTGACCGTTGGGCTAATGCTACTAATTAACATGGTAATTTGTTCATTACAATTTGAGTAATGGGCAACGCCCATTTAGGTGGACTCAACATGACAAAAAAGAATTATTCAGAAGTCTTTATTATTTTATCATCATGGAAGAAAATATTAAACAATACAATCTCGATGAAGCATATACCTACTGTGCTAAGCTGGCAGAAAAACATTACGAGAATTTTCCAGTTGCCTCTTTTTTTCTTCCTGAAGAAAAACGACCATACATTCAGGCAATATATGCATTTAGCCGAGTTGCAGATGATTTTGCAGATGAGCATAATTTTACAAAAGAAGAACGAATAATTAGATTAAACGATTGGGAAGCAAAGCTTCTCGATTGTTATAAAGGAAATGTAGATCATCCGATATTCATTGCATTGATGGATACAGTTAAGAAAAATGACATTCCGATAGAGCCCTTGAAAGATTTATTGGCGGCATTCAAGCAAGACGTTTTGCAAAATCGTTATGAAACCTTCGAAGATTTGCTCGGCTATTGTAAGTGCTCGGCGAATCCCGTTGGAAGATTGGTGCTGATGATTTTTAGTTATAGGGATGAGAAGCTATTCGAATTATCGGATTATATTTGTACTGCACTCCAGCTTGCCAACTTTTGGCAAGATGTTTCAGTGGATAGAGAGAAGGATAGATTATATATTCCGATTGAAGATATGAACAGATATAATTTTAAAATGGAGTGTTGGAGTAATGGAGTGATGGATGATGTATTTCGGAAATTGATAAAGTTTGAAGTCGGGCGAACACGAGAGATGTTTTACAAAGGTGCAGAGTTACCTTCTCTTGTTGCAAAAGATTTACAGCTTGAATTAAAGCTCATCTGGTTTGGCGGTATGGCTATTTTAAAAAAGATTGAAACAGACAGATACGATGTTTTGAACATTAGACCAAAGTTAAGTACATTTAACAAGATGATGATTTTTATGCGTGGCTTGATATTCAATGATTTACTGTATTACAAAAGAAAACGTCCGAAGAAAGAGCCATGGGATCTGACATAGCTATTCCTGCATCGATCGGACTCAAGGAAAGTAAATCAAGTTTTTACTTTTCATTCTCATTTCTCCCAAAGGTTAAGAGAAATGCACTAAAAACTGTTTATGCATTTTGTCGAATTACAGATGATATTGTTGACAACGAAAAAGATGTCAATAGTAAAATTGAAGTCCTTCAGAAATGGAGAAACGAATTAGAATCCGCCCAAAGAGGGGAATCGAATTATCAAATTCTGAATCAGCTTAATGCGGTTGCAGTAAAATTTCGTATCCCGATCGTTCATTTCCATGATCTTCTCAAGGGTGTTGAGATGGATTTAGTTAAGAATAGATATGAAGCCTTTGTGGAGCTGAAAGAATACTGCTATCTCGTCGCTTCCACGGTTGGCTTGATGAGCTTGGGAATTTTCGGACCTCGAAACGAGAAAACAAAAGAGTATGCAATAAACCTTGGAATCGCATTACAACTTACCAATATCATTCGAGATGTGGGTATAGATGCAAAGTATGGGAGAGTTTATATCCCCCAAGAAGATTTAAAAAGATTCAGGTATTCAGAAGCTGAGTTATTGTCGTACCGATATTCTAAAGAATTTAGGGAGCTCATGGAATTTGAAACTCAACGGGCAGAAGAATTCTTTCAAAGGGCAAAGGAGTCACTTCCGAGTGAAGATAAACGCGTAATGTTTGCCGCAAAGATAATGGAGAGAATTTATTATCACACTCTTCTTAAAATAAAAGAAGCCGAGTATAATGTATTTGACAAAAAAGTTGCTTTACCGAGACTGATTCAGTTTCTGATAGCTGTTAAGTATTGGGTGAAACAGAGAATATTTGGTTTGTGAGTGGGGAGCGGTGAGCTTTGAGTTATGAGCGTTGCGCATAGAGCGGTGAGAATGAATCATAGAGTATGGAACATTACTGACATCTAAAATCTGAAATAAAATTATTCTTCCATCAACCAATATCGTTATCCTTAAACAAAAAATTCTAAATCCCAAATCTTGATGTTCGATGTTATTATAATCGGTGGAGGACTTAGCGGACTTGCAGCGGCAGTGAAGCTTTCGTTAAAGGGAGCAACAGTTGGCATCTACGAGCAAGCACCGCGGTTGGGTGGAAGATGTTATTCGTACATTGATCAAAAAACCGCAGATGTAGTTGATAATGGGCAGCATGTACTCCTTGGCGGTTATCACAATCTTCTAAAATACTTAGACCTAATCGGGACGAGACAATTCCTAAAGAATGAACCGACACTGAGTATGATATTTAATCATCCTGAGAAAGGGAGAGGGAAGTTTGAGATTTCTTCGCTTCCGAAACCACTGCATTTGACTGCTGGTATGTTGAGGTTCAAGCTTCTTTCGTTTAGAGATCGCCATCGGTTGCTGAAGGTCGGATTGCAATTAAATGAATGGAATGCAACTTTAGAAAGCAAGCTTAGAGCAATGAGCGTTGAGCAGTGGCTAATCGACTTGAAGCAATCTAACGAAGCAAGAGAATGTTTGTGGTATCCGATTGCTGTTTCGGCAATGAATGAAATTCCTGAGAAATCATCAGCACTCTTATTCGCACGATCACTTAAAGCAGCATTCCTTGGAAAAAAATCTGATTCGGCGATACTCATCCCGACTGTTGGACAATCCGAGTTGTATGTTTACGAGGCACAAAAGTTGGTTGAAAAGCATTACGGTAAGATTTATCTAAACAGCGAGATCGAATCGTTGGAGATGAGAGAAAATAAAATTGATGGAGTTATTCTGAAGGGTGGAAAAGTAGTTCGAGCAAAAAAAGTAATTAGTACTGTTATGCCGCAGGCACTTAAGAAGTTGATTCCAGACCCGGTTAGAAAAGAGAAACCATTTTCTTCTCTCGATCAATTCGAAACATCGCCTATTGTTTCAATAAATCTCTGGTTCGATAGAGAGTTCATGGATGTCGACTATATAGGTCTGATAGATGGGAGGTTGCAATGGATATTCAATCGAAGGAGATTGATGAACGAAAGCAATTCGACAAGTTACATTACATCCGTCATTAGTGCTGCTTATAAATTTATTGATCGTTCTAAGGAAGAGCTTGTAAAAATTGCACTCGATGATTTACATCATGTGTTTCCAAATAGTATAAATGCGAAGTTGGTTCATTCAGTAATAATTAAAGAAAAGCGGGCAACGATTTCAGCTACGAACGATGTAGAATATTATCGCCCATCTCCTATCACACCGATAAAGAATTTTTATTTAGCAGGTGATTGGATAGACACCGGTTTACCAGCGACAATCGAGGGTGCAGTGATGAGCGGATTTGGTGCAGCGGAGATGATAAATAAATGATTCGCACCGTCACCGTTAATGGTTATGCAGATATTTCCAAACTAATAATCCAGTTGCGAGGAAAATCATGCTATTAACAACGAACACAAAATTTATCCCGATATTTCCAGCAATCATTCCGCCTAAAAGAGGTCCGATCATATTTCCCAATATCGTAAGACTGGATGCGACACCAATCATTCCACTTTTGTGGTCTGCAGGAGAACGGAGACTAGTTAAAGAATAGAGAGAATGAAGAATTCCACCACGAACAAATCCAAGTACAGCTCTTAAAATCCCTAACGTTATCAGTCCCGGAACAATCATGTGTAAACTGTATGCTATACCTGTTCCGGTAAGTGCGATAATGAGATTTTGTTTATATCCAAGGCGGTCATTCCTCCTTCCCCACCATGGTGAAAAGATCACCATGAAAATTCCAGAAATTGCAATGGTGATACCTGTTAGTGTTGATACATATTTCGTAGTTGTTTTGAACGATTCGATGAACAATGCAAAGATTGGCTCGATCATCAAGGCGGCGATTTGTGAGAATAAAATTGTAAGTGCAATAATGCGCAATTGCTTCTGAGTAAACATAAATTTGAAATTGTGCCATACTTGAAGTTTTTGTGGATTTTCAGTTTGTTTCTTCACTTCATGGACAAATTTGATGATTACCAAACCACTGGCGAAACATAAACTTGCTGTAATAAAAAATATCTCTCGATACCCAATCATATCCGCCAAGAAACCACCAACAGCAGGACCAAGCATTGTACCACCTGCTGTAGCCGATTGAAGAAGCCCGAGTGAATGTCCGATATGTTGCTTTGGTGAAGATGTTGAAACAAGTGCAAGGGCGGATGCTATGAAACCACTAATTGCACCTTGAATCATCCGAAATAATAATAATTGATAAACATCTTGTGAGAAGCCAATAAATACTTGTGATAATCCCAGGCCGAAAATTGCTCTCACGATCATCAATTTTTGCCCATATCTATCACCCATTGAACCCCAGAATGGTGTAGCAAAGAATGCGGTAAAAAATGTTCCGGCAAAAACTAATCCACTCCAGCGTGCTACTTCATCAGGATTTGTTACACCAAGCTCACGGATGTAAAAAGGAAGAAAGGGAATCACCAAATTCATACCAATCATGGTAAGGAATTGGGTTCCGCCAAGGACATATAAATTTTTTTTCCAATTTTCCATTAACACCTGAACAAGATACGAAAATCTTTGTATATTTCTTTTAGCTATTGCTTCTCTATTATATAGCACTACTCCAGCGATGCAATATAAACCCACGCTTAAGCATGGGGTTATTGAAAAACCGCTCGCATAAAGGACTTTAGCCCAATTAATAACTGCTATGAAAATAGTAGCGGAAAACAGGTGTTATGTCCTGCGGCGATGCTCAGCACCCAGCCTTCTCGTCATGCTGACATTCTTTTGATCAGCATCTAAGCCTAGCCAACTGAGGATTGCTCGGTTAAGATTCCGACCAGACAAGTCGTCACGACATGACCCCTTCGGGGGAATGATGGGTTTGCAGTATTTTCATACTCGGTGGTGATTGCCAGTTCATGAACGCTGACGTTGCGCACTGTAGGTGCGTCCTGTTTGCATAAGGTTGTGTTTTTCAATATATTTAAACGGATTTTTGACTGAAAATTTAAA
>CAYYIJ010000117.1:0-5380 GCA_964471945.1 uncultured Chlorobiaceae bacterium | reverse complement strand
CATGCTGTAGAGTTGATGTCGAATTTCAAACTCTCTCACGGTGAATCAGTTGCAATAGGTATGGTAGCTGAGGCAAAACTTTCTTCTGCACTCGGACTACTCGAACAATCTGAAGTTGAACGACTTTCATCTCTTTTGAAATCTTATAAACTCCCGACTCAAATTCCTTCGAAGATGGATATCCAAAAACTTGTCGACTTAACCTATCGCGATAAAAAAGTTAAAGGTGGAAAAGTTCAATACACATTACTTGAACGGATTGGGAAAGCACGTGTGGGTGTAAACATATCTTCAGAGAAAGTTATAAAAGTTTTATCTTTATGATTATTTGTCCTTCAATAGCACCCAAAACGATAGATGAAGCGGTCGTTAAATTGCAAAGCTTTTCGAGTGATGAGCTTGTTGAGGTTCGTGTTGATGGAATCCCGGGTTTGAATCTAAGGAAATTGCTTCGTCAACCTCGACCGAAAGTAATCATAACGAACCGCAAGAAAGATGAGGGTGGAAAATTTATCGGAAGCATAACAGAACAATCCGAGATCCTCGCTAACGCAATTGAGTATGGCGCCGAGTATATCGATGTCGAATACAGTTGGGGAAAAGATTTTATTGCATCGATTCAATCAAAAGCCGGTCAAACAAAAGTAATTTGCTCATATCATAATTTCGAGAACACTCCCGACAACCTCATCAAAATGTATAATTCCTTAAGGAAAACTCATGTTGAGATAATCAAGATTGCCACGATGGCAAATGATATTACCGATAACAAAAAAATATTTAATCTGCTCCAGCGCGCAAAAGCAGATCGCCAAAATATTATTGCACTTTGCATGGGCGAGTATGGCGAAATCAGCAGAACACTTAGTGGAATCCATGGTGGTTACTTGAGCTTTGCATCTTTAACTTCAAGAGAAGTTACTGCAGATGGGCAAATTACAACTGAAGATATGAAAACCATCTTCAGAGCAGATCGGTTGGATTGCAAAACAAAAATCTTTGGGCTTCTTGGGAATCCGGTCAAGCACAGCCAGGGTATTTATTTTCACAACGAACGATTCGCCCTAAATAGACTCAATGCAGTCTATGTTAATTTCCTTGTAACAAATCTCAAATCCTTTCTTGGATCATATCGAGATGATATAACGGGCTTGAGTGTTACAATGCCTTTCAAACAAGAGATTGTAAAATATATAGATACGCTTGACAGAAATATATCCGATTTAAAAATCGTCAATACAGTAATTAAAAAGAAAAAGAAATTAATAGGATATAACACTGATCTAACAGCAATTAGCACAATTCTGAAAAAATACATCAACGTGAAAAAGAAAAATGTTGTTGTTTTGGGAACAGGCTCAATAGCTAGAACAATGGCATACGCATCAATTACAAATAAGGCAAACACAACAATCGTTGGTCGAAATCGGAATAAAGCAAAATCCCTTGCCGATGAATTCGGATGCCAATGGACAACATTAGATAATCTTACATCAGTAAATACTGACGTACTTATGAATGGTACATTGGTTGGGATGAAAGGAACTAAAAAGATTCGCCTCGTACCTTTGAAGTTTTTCAAAAAAGAAATGATCGTCTTTGATGCGATTTATAATCCAACCATGACAACACTTTTGCACGATGCAGTCCAAGCTGGTTGCCGAATCATCAATGGTTTAGAATTATTCAACCGTCAAGCAGAAATCCAATCAAAGCTTTTTATGGATTGTTGTAGATGAAAGAAATACGAACTATTCATCCTGTTAAAGCGGTTGATGCAACGATTCAACTTCCGCCATCGAAGAGTTATACAAATCGTGCCTTGATTGCATCTGCACTTGCGGATGGTACTTCCGTCATCCACAATCCATCAAGAAGTGATGACTCGATTGTTCTAATAGCAGCATTAAAAGAATTTGGGATAAGAATAAATGATCGCGTTGATTCGATTGAAGTAATTGGTTCAAACGGAAATATAAAAGCTCCATCAAGAGAAATATTTGTTGGGAATGCAGGAACTGCGATGAGGTTTCTCGCAACGTTTGCTTGTTTGGCTCGAGGTGAAACAGTACTCATCGGCGACGAACAGATGAATCGAAGATCGATAAAAGATTTAGTCGATGCCCTGAAATCAAGTGGCGTGAAATGTTCAAGCAATAATGGTTTTCCACCGGTTATTATTCAAGGTGGCATTTTTAATGGCGGTAGAATATTAATTGATGCATCTATCAGCAGTCAATTTGTTTCGTCTATACTACTTTCTGCTCCATATGCCAAGCGTGCGGTATCGCTGCACGTGAATGGAAAGTTAAGCTCGATACCTTACGTCGATATGACACTTCATGTAATGCGATCTTTTGGTGCGATTATTGATTCGATAGATTTGAAAACATTTAATGTTGATAATAAACAAAGATATATCGGACATGAATTTCCTATCGAAGCTGATGCATCTTCTGCAACTTATTTTCTTGGTGCAGCGGCAATAACGGGAGGACGCGTGGTTATCAATAATCTCACTTCCGAATCACTTCAAGGAGATATTAAATTCCTAACTGTTCTATCAGATATGGGATGTTCAATTATTAAAAGTGATGATAGCATCGAAATTCACGGTGGAAAATTGCACGGTGTTGAAGTCGATATGAACGAAATGCCAGACTGCGTTCCGACACTTGCAGTTGTTGCTGCATTTGCCAAAGGTGCGACAACGATTAAGAATATTGCACACCTTCGGCATAAAGAGACAGATAGACTTGCGGCAATAACAAAAGAATTGACAAAAATCGGTGTGAGAGTTGAGGCAAGTGAAAGTGAATTAGTAATTTATCCTCAGACACTTCACGGTTTCGAGATTGAAACTTACAATGACCATCGAATGGCAATGAGTTTCGCTATGTCTGGTTTGCAAGTAGAAGGAATAAGTATTGCAAATCCGCGATGTGTAACAAAATCGTTCCCAAAATTTTGGGAGGAATTCAAGAAACTTGAAGGTTAAATTATGGCAGGAAATACGTTTGGTAGATTATTCAAGATTACAACATTCGGAGAAAGTCATGGCAAAGCCATCGGTGTCCTGATTGATGGTGTCAAACCGAATATGAAAATTTCTGAAAAAGAAATCCAAAAAGAGCTGGATAGAAGAAAACCTGGACAAAGCAAAGTTACAACCTCAAGGCAAGAATCAGATAAAGTCGAAATTTTAAGTGGAGTGTTTAAAGGAAAAACATTAGGAACACCAATTTGTCTATTGATTTGGAATAAAGACCAAGATTCGAAAGCTTATGAAAAGATAAAAGACTTATTCCGACCGGGGCATGCTGGATTTACATATCTTGCTAAATACGGAATTCAAGATTATCGAGGTGGAGGCAGAGCATCGGGGAGAGAAACTGCAAGTCGAGTTGCGGCTGGCGCTTTGGCTAAACAAATTCTCGCCAAGCAAGGAATAAATATTTATGCTTACACAAAAAAGATTGGTGGAATCGTTGCAAAGAAAATAAACTTAAAGGAAATAGATAAGAACTCCGTTCGATGTCCCGATCCAGTTGCTGCAAAGGCAATGGAAAAGAAAATATTTCAGGTGAAGAAAGAAGGAGATTCGGTTGGTGGAATAGTCGAAGCGGTCGTGATAAATTGTCCTGCAGGAATTGGCGAGCCAGTCTTCGATAAATTGGATGCCGATCTTGCCAAAGCATTGATGTCGATTCCGGCTGTGAAGGGATTTGAAGTTGGTTCAGGATTTTCTTCTGCCAAAATGAAAGGGAGCGAAAACAATGATGAGTTTTATAAGGATAAAATATCAGGCAGAATCCGGACTAAAACAAACAACGCTGGTGGAATTTTAGGAGGTATATCGACGGGTGAAGATATTGTTATTCGCGTTGCAGTGAAACCTACATCTTCAATCAGTAAACCTCAAACGACTGTTGATATCAAAGGAAGAAAAAAAATAATCAAAGTTGAAGGGAGACATGATCCGTGTATCTGTCCTCGTGTAGTTCCCGTTGTTGAATCAATGATAGCACTTGTGTTGGTGGATCATTTGATGAAACAAAAAGCAGTTAAGAAGAATAGAATTCATTTAAAAAAAACTTAATCAAAATAAAAAACATAAAAGTGAAGTGATTGAACTATTACATTAATTCCAGGTGACGGAATTGGTCCTGAAATCATATCTGCAGCTTTGGAAGTTATTAAAGCTGTTGGAGTAAAAATAGATTGGGAATATCATGATGCTGGAATCTCTGCATATGACTAAAGTGATCATTAATAATATTTATTTAAAAAAGTTGACTTTTTAAGTAAAAAATACGATAATATGATATAAATAACTAACGGGAGAGAAAATATAAATAGAACGGAGCTATAATGCGATTACTATTTACATTATTTCTTTTAGTTGGGCATCTTGTTTTTGCTCAACAGCGATATATTGTTTCTCCAAATGGTGATGCTATCCCGATAAAAAAAGGTGAGAGCCCGACAAACATCATCAAAAAATTAAATAAAACCACATTAAATAAACTTGGTGAATGCTCAGGCAGCTTCACCTTTGGATATCCAACGACTCAATTTCCGCCCTCGATAAACCATGTAATGGCACACAAAGATGTTTTGGGACAATGGTTTATTGCAAAGGCAAGCGGGACGATTGATACAATATTCTGGTGGGGATCGAGTGGCAATAGCGCGAAAGATTCATTAGTGCTGCTGCGCATTTTTGAATCCAATGTCGGTAAAGATTGGGGACCTGGAATACCACCCTATCCTGCCCCTTGTCAAAGCTGGGGATACTGGTACAACACTGATGATGCAGATCAAGGAATAGCGGCATTCATCGATGATGCAACAGATACAACATGGATTTCTACTATCAAAACGATCCAACATGGTAGAATAGTACCTCCGACACGTCCTCCGTTTGGAGATGAAAAATGGGGATTCGGTGGTTATGGAAAAATTCATCGTCAAGGATTGAATTTTGTTGCTCCCGAAGCTGAAACCAATATACCCTTAACTGTAACAGTCGGTGAGAAATTTTTCATTTCATTTATAATCAATTCTGATAATCAACACGTTGTAGATAATCCAGATATGAGTACATGGACAGGTTTTTACGCATGGGATGGTGGAATCAGCACAACGAATGATGAGAACTGGCCTCCACGAAATTGGAAATTTTATGAACACGATTCCGGTCCAGGGAACTGCGCCGGTCAAAAACGTGAAGAAATTAAGAAAGGGTGGGTTGCTCGTGGAAACTTTCTTTCTGAAGATACATTGGCTACCGCTGCTGTCAATATTTGGTATTCCATTACAGCTACAACAAACGTTCCTCCAACGATTGAGCCAAAAGAAGAAGGAGATGCATATACAA
>CAYYIJ010000116.1:0-5412 GCA_964471945.1 uncultured Chlorobiaceae bacterium | reverse complement strand
GCGGGCAGGTGTTTCGGAATCTAAACGTAGCAAACCTGCTTGCTTTATATAGATGCTGAAACAAGTTCAGCATGACGCCGGAATTTTTGATTTTCACCCGAACAAGTTTTATATTCCCTAGACTTAGGATATTAATGATGGAAAAAACATTACAAATATAAGTGTTGACAAAAAGAATAATAACCCTGTTTCAGGCAATATAGCTAACCAAACAAATAATTATTATCAAGCCGATACTAACGTACTAAAAACAATAGAACGCATCAATAAACAAAATAACATTCATCCTGCTTCACCTAATGATAAGAAGACGAATGAAAATAATATTATTAATAATTCAAAATTAATCATCGAGAATATGTCTGGTGGAATTGCAGTTGGCCATGTTGAGAATCTTAATATTAATTTAGCTAAGGAGTCTATCAGAGACACAAATTGTATCTATAAAAATGGTGAAATGTGGGGTGTTGTAGCAAATATTAACATTAATGAAGAAAATAAGACTTTTATAATTGCTGAAATAAAATTTGAAAAATCGATTAGTAATATTAATGATGTCTTCGATACTTTCGAGTATCGTAATTATGTATTAAAAATTCTAAAAATCGAGACATTGACAGCCATTATGCCTCCAAGGGCAGAAATGGTGAGTGGAATAATTATTAGTGAAATAACGGGGAAAGAATAATTGCTTACAGCACACTACAACTCTGTGCGTTGATAGAAAAAATTAGATTTCTAGAATCTAATAAAAATATATCCCATTAGATAGTGAACAAATTCGAAGAACCCTATGAACAGTGAGATAGTAATTATCATTCCAATCCCGATGGCAGCCTCGGCGATGAAATCAACAAGTTTTATAACACAAATTTTTACAATTTATTTTAGTAATGCCGAAATTGAAATATCCTCATCCAATTCATCCCAGTGAATACCGACACCCCTCCCTATTAATCTCCATTTGTCACGCTGCTTGTCTGTGGCGTTACGAAGTTTAGAAAACCATTCCAAAGGCACACTTAGCTCTCTTCCATCAACCAAGCGTATATGCAATGAATCAGCATCAAACCATACATCAGATGCCAACGCTTCAGAAATTTTAGCGACCAAAGTACTCATACCATTTTTCCTTAAAGAGATTCACATTTTCTAAAACCATAGTTCTAAGAGTATTCAGATCTTTAGCACTATAACCTACAGATCTCGCCAGTTGAACAGGATCGATCCAGAATTTAGCATATTGATCTCCGGATTCAACATGTATATGGGATGGCTCATTTCCTTCATTACTGAAAAAGAAAAAGCGATATTTCCCAATTATCAAAACTGTCGGCATATTATTATATCTTCTCTATTCAATTTAACTATTGGTAATGTTAAAATCAAAACTAAAGTAAGAGAAAGATTTTTAAGTTAATCCCGACGGCAGCCTCGGCGATGAAATCAACTTTTTAAATTCTTCCCATCTCTTCACAGGATTTTCAGCAGTCCCACCTCGCTTTTCGATGTATGACTTCACCAAATCCTGTCCAAGATTGTAGTTTATCACGTAACTGCGGTAAGTATCGAAGAAACGAGTGCGCTGCTTTGCCCTGTCGGGCGACATAAGTGCATAAGTTATCAGCCAATCTACGGCTTGGTCACGTGTAATTGTACCGTTCAGATAACCACGCGCTGCTTCGTTGCCTACATAACCCAACTTTAAAAATAACTCATGCATTTTATAATATAAATCAACCATGCTCACATCCATTCCTGCAAGCGGGAATAATACTTTTCTTTCAAACTCAACTCGCTCGCCCCCAGGAAGTGCAACCTCGATTCCGAAGTTCGCCGTACCTTCAGCAATCAACGATTGCGGACTGAAAAGCGCATAAACCGAAGACTCAATCCAACCATATTTTTGGTAAAGAACCGATTCGAGCAATGAATTATAAACATGGTGGCCGGGATAACCCTCGTGCGCAGCAAGATCAATTGCGCGATCTATATAAATAGGCAGATCGGTGTTCAACTGGATTAAACTAAAACTGTTTCCCTTGTACCAATTGTAACCGCTCCATGGTTTATTGCTAACATACTCTATGGCGAAGTTTTCATTTGAAGGGAGTTCTATGTGTTCTTTAGTTCGCTTGCGGCACTCAATAATTGCCGTCTGAAATATTTTATCCAATTTTTCTATCGGAATGATAAATCTTTCTTTAAAATCATCATATCGCTCACTTACAGCACCGCTGCCCGGTAATAATCCGTCCATTTCTTTTAGAATTTTCTGGAAATGACTTTCTGGAAATGTAGGTGGGGTAACATCATAGAGTGCTTTTGCTTCTTCATCAAATGAAAATTTCTTCCCTTCTATCATTTCTACACGTGCAACAAGCGACTGTAATTGTTTTATCAAATATTGATGGCGTAGTTGAATAATTTCTTCTTCATTATCCACTTCTAAAAATTTTAATTCTTTAATACAATTATCAGCCATGGTTTTAATTTGTTCGAGTGAGCTTTTCTCCCTCTTAACATTTTCCAACAACTCAATTGGACCATAATACGCATCCACATAACTCTCGTCGTGCTGACCAACTGAGAGGACAAGCATTACATACGTTTCTGCAACACGGTTGAGAGCGGTATTGATTTCAGAGGGCAAAAAATGCTTTCATAAATGGTTCTTACTTCCCACTCACAGTCATCTCGGCAACTTTTATAGTGGGACCGGTTATAGAATTTTTAAACTTCATATCGTTACCAACCATCTCAATTCCTTTGAGAAGTTGACCAAGATTTCCTGAGAATGTAATTTCTGCTACAGGATATGTCAGTTCACCTTTCTCGATCCACAAACCAAATGCACCACGTGAAATATCTCCAGTCGTCGGTACTAAACCAAACCCGATTGTGCCTGTAAGGAATAATCCTTTATCAACCGATTTGATAATTTCTTCTGGTGTTGATTTGCTCGGTGCGAGATAAAAATTATTGACACCCGAACTATTACCTGTTGATTTCATATCCAACTTTTTGCTTGCGTAAGTATCCATCAGGTAATTTTTGAGAACACCGTTTTCAATCACGATGGTTTTCCGTGTAGGAACACCTTCACCATCGAACGGTTTTGTACCGGCAGCACCGGGGATCAACCCATCATCCGTTACCGTAACGAGATCGCTTCCAATCTTTTCACCGATTTTACCCGCCAGGAATGATTGCTTCAAGTAAACGCTATTTCCGTTGATACAGTTATACAAAAAACTGAGCAAGCTTGCAGTCATCGGCGACTCGAACACAATCGGAACGTTCTGTGAATCCACTTTCTTTCCACCGATCAGCCGGGTTACTCGGTGAATCGCTTTCTTGGCAATCTCTTCAGGACTTTCGAGTTCACTTAGAATTCTGGAAGAATCATTCCATCCTTCATCGAAAAGATTTGGTTCTTCGCCTGATTGCAAGTAAACACCTGACGAACATACAGTGCGTTTATATGATCCGCTGAAACCGTTCGAGTTGGCAAGAAATGTTTCACCTGTATACGTTCCATACGACGAACCATAACTTTTCTTGACTCGTTTATCGGATAAACAGATTTTTTCTATCTCCTTGGCAATTGCGATTTTTTTCTCAGGCAAAAGCTCAAGAATAGCCGGATCCCACATTTTCAATTTTTCGATATCGACAGATATGACTTCCTTCTCAGGAAGACCCGCCAGCGGATCTGCACTGGAAAGTTTAGCACGTTCGATAGCGTTCTCGACAAGCTTCTCCAAAGTTTCTTTTGAAAGATCGGAAGAACTTGCCCGCGACATCTTTCCTTCTACAAAAAGTCGAAGTGAAAGTCCCTTTGAACCGGCTTCTACCAATCGCTCGACTTCTCCTTCACGAACATCGAGAGAAAACTCACTACCCTGCCTGATTGATACTTCCATCTGGCTTGCACCTTTCTTGCGACCAAATGCAACTAAGTCTTCTGCTAATTTTAAGAGATTATCGTTTTTCATTGTCGACCTCCTACCGTCATCTGACGGAGTTTAAGTGTTGGTGTTCCTGCTGTTACCGCTGCCGATTGACCATCTTTTCCACAAGTTCCGAGGAAAAACTGCGTGTCGTTGGCAATCATTTCAACTTCATTTAGTATTTGTACATTCGTTCCAATCAGTGTTGCATTTTTTACGGGTTTGGTAAGCTTCCCATCTTCAATGAGATAACCCATGTTAACAGAGAAAGTAAACTTTCCGGTATCACTAACCTGTCCACCCTGATATGTTTCAGCATAAAATCCTTTTTTAACTGATTTGATGATATCTTCTGGAGTAGAATCTCCGGGTGCTAATACTGTATTTCCCATTCGAGGGATTGGATTATTTTGATATGTCTGTCTGCGTCCGTGACCGTCTAATTCCATCTTCATCAATTTTGCAGAAAGACGATCTTGAAGATAACCAACAAGCTTTCCATTTTCGATCAGCATTTTTTTAGTCGGGATTGTTCCTTCGTCATCGATATTGAGACTACCGCGATAGTTAGGAATTGTCGGATCATCATATATTGTAACTATCGAATTCGCTACCTGCTTACCCAACTTATCCCACATAATCGAGGTCTTCTTACGGTTGCCATCTGCTTCGAGCGGATGACCAACAGCTTCGTGAATCATTACTCCTGATTGATACGAGCTTAACACAACCGGTTGCTCGCCTGCAGGCGGATCAACGGCGGAAAGAAGTGTTATTGCGTCTTGCGCGGCTTTTTTCCCAACTTCTTGTGGCAGCATGATGTTCTGAAAGAATCCAAGTCCATATCTTCCACCGGCAGTTTTGAATCCTGTATTTCTAATTCCATTCTCTTCAGCCGTTGCAGATGCAGCCATCATTACCTGCGGACGCGCATCTGAAATGAGCAATCCCTCACTGTTCGCAATCGTAATATACTGAATCTCGTCCATGAAGGAAACTTGTGCTTTGACGATGCGTTCATCGTACGATTTAATAGCATTGTACGCTTCCTTTACAAGATCGACTTTTAATGAAAGCTTTAATTCATTGAATGGAGATTTCAAATCATAAACTTGAAGATCGGATGACTTTTGTGTTAGATTTGCCACCGAGAGTTTCGACATTCCTGCAGCGATAGCCGCCGCAGTGAGTGCAGTTTGTTTCATCTTATCAAACGAAAGATCATCGGTGTAACCGTAACCGGTTTGTTCCCCTTTAAGGACACGAATACCCACACCGAGCGAGATATTCTCTGATGAATCTTTTACTATGTCTTCTTCCATTCTTACGGAATTGGTTATTCTGTATTCAAAGAATAACTCAGAGAATTCTCCTCCCTTCGAAAGTGCAAAGTTTAAAATTTTCTTCATGTCTTCTGGTGAAACACCGAAACGTTTCTCGAAGTTATCGGATGCTAGTG
>CAYYIJ010000115.1:0-5425 GCA_964471945.1 uncultured Chlorobiaceae bacterium | reverse complement strand
TCCTCACCGCTCATCAGCTTGGCGACTTCTTCGACACGTTCCTCGATTCCCAACATCCTCATCTGAGTAATTGCCCGAATTTTATCTTCGATTTTCTCCACGATAAAGTGCGTATCAGCCAATCCGGCAATTTGCGGAAGATGCGTGATGGCTATTACTTGATGGAACTGCGATAACTTTTTCAAACTTTGGCCAACTGCCTGAGCGATTCGTCCACTTACACCAACATCGATTTCATCAAATATTAAAAGCGGAAGACGGTTCGATTTTGCAAGTACCATTTTCAATGCAAGCATTATTCGTGAGATTTCTCCACCAGAAGCAACCTTAACAAGCGGTTTGGGGTCTTCACCGATGTTTGTGGAAATATAGAACTCAACAAAATCCATTCCTTTTACGGTTGCTTCCAAGAAATCTTTCCCCGACTTGATAACTGCAATATCTTTGTCGATTGCCAGAGAAGTTACGATACTGGTTTCAAAAACAGCATTGGGAATTCCGAGAACTATCAATGCTTGAGCGACTGATTTACTTGCCTTCTTTGCAACTTCGTGCCGTTTGACTGAGAGACGTTGAGCAATATCGGATGTAACCTTCCGTTCAGCTTCAAATCTTTTCCGGAGGAAAGATATTTCCGTCTGAAAATTATTTGCCAGCTCGAATTCTCGTCCGATTTTTTCACGAAGCTGTATTACAGCATCAAGTGAACCGCCGTACTTTTTCTTTAGAAGTGCGATATTACCAAGTCGATTGCGAATTCCCTCGAGCCGCTCGGGGTTGAATTCTATCTTTGAATTATATTGTTGAATGAACTTCGCTAATTCATCTACTATTGCAGCGGCCGAGTTCGCTTCCCTCTTCGGTTCTTCGAACGAAGTATCAATCGTTGCAAGATTCTCAAGCTCATTCCGCGCCAGGATTATCTGATCATGCACAGCGTTATCACCTTCATAGAGCATTTGATACAAACGCTCGGTGGCACTGAAGAGCCGCTCGGCATTTTCTAAAATTCGAAGCTCATTCTCTAATTCATCCTCTTCGCCACAGTGAGGATTTGCTGCATCAATTTCATTTATCTGAAATTCGTACAACGATCGTCGCTCCATCAACTGCTGTTCTTTAGCTTTCAACTCTTTCAGCTCGTTAAGAATTTGATGTGTCTTGTCGTATGCCTGACAGAATTCATTCACCAATCCCTCAAGTCGTCCGTAATCATCGAGGAGATCGATATGCGTATCGGTTCGTAGCAAGGATTGATGCTCATGCTGACCGTGAAGATCAACAAGCAGATCACCGACTTCTTTAAGCAATGTAGTTGTCGCAGGTATATCGTTGATGAATGAGCGGCTTTGTCCTTTGATTGAAACTTCACGTCTAAGGATAAGTTCATCGGAAAATTCAATTTCATTTCGTTTGAGGAGTGGTTTTAATTTTTGATTTCCTGAAATATCGAACGTTCCTTCCACAATCGCTTTCTCCGCACCTTTACGCACTGCTTCAGTATCCGCACGCTCACCGAGTATGAGACTTAAAGCATCGATGATGATCGATTTACCCGCGCCAGTTTCACCCGTGATGATGTTCAATCCTCGCTCGAAATCGACATTGAGTTCCTCGATGAGTGCGTAGTTTTTTATGTAAAGAGTTTTCAGCATTAATATTCAATAAAAGGAACTGGAATAAATGTGAGAATAAAAATAAGAAAAATAATCCATCCAAGAATTTTTCGTTTAAATGTTAGTTCCTCTACAAATGGTATTTCTGGGTGATCGAGCTTGATAAAAAAATACAAAATAACCGCCCAAAGAAGCCAACCGATTGATCCGGGTAACGACTTCGTCCCCCAAATTGGTAGAAAACTTAAAATACCTAAAATAACTAAGAAATAGAAAAACAGCCGAGCAAATAATCGTTGTTTTTTCCCACCAACTAAAGCATAAAGTATATGTCCTCCATCTAACTGACCAACCGGCATTAGATTTAGCGAAGTAACGAATAAACCAAACCAACCGACACATAAATAGGGGTAATGGTAAATTTCATTCATCGGGGGAAAGTAACCATTTGAAGGAACCAATTTTGAAAATCCGAAAAACAGCAGCGAATTACCGAATGAAAAACCCTGCTCAGGAATTTGATTTAACAATTGATATTCGGGATGAATATTGAATATATATTCTACATCGGGAAGAGTAAAAAGTCCATAAAATAATATAATTATTGTAACAATAAATCCTGCAACAGGTCCTGCGATACCTATATCGAAAATCTCAATCGCTGTTTTGGTGGTTGATCGTATGCGTATTACCGCACCCATTGTCCCAAATGGATTAATTATAAATGGTGGGGCTGGTATATAGTATGGTAAAGTCGTGTTGATATTATGGTAACGAGCAGCGAAATAATGACCGAATTCATGTGCAGACAACATCAATAATATACTGATTGAATAGGGTAAACCTAAAGAAAAATTTGATAGCTCGAAAGGATCTTTATTTAACCATTGAACACCCGCCAGTGTGGTGGTGAAAAATGTAATTAAAAAAAGTGAAGCATGAATGAATAATCTAATAAAGTTTGTTTTGCTGCTTATCATTAATAGATAAGTTACAAAACAATTTAATTATTTTCTAATCAATAATTAAATTCAAGAAAAAAAATGGCTCTACCCATCTTAAGGATAGAGCCAAAAAATTAAATAATATTATTACGGTCGCGGGGAGGATGGGAATAAAGGAAAAGTAGCCTTAGGCCTTGGTGACGAGGGGAATAATGGAAAAGTGGCTTTAAGCTCTTTTGATGACTGCAATAATGTATTATCGGCTTTAGGCCGTGGAGATGAGGGAAATAGTGGAAAAGTTGCAGCATAAGATAGCACTAAATTGGCTGAAAAAACCAAAACGATTGTAATAATTATTGCACGGATTTTATTAAACATGGTGAATCTCCTTATAAATAATTTTAAATGATTGATTAGGTCTCTATTTGAGATGTGTGTCACATTAAACACTAAGTACAAATTATGAAGATGTGAATAAAAAAGCAAGAAATTTATTGAAATAACGTAAATATTTTTTACGAATTTTCGGGTGTGTCGCATATCACCTTTTTTATTATATATAAAAAAAATTGCGATATTTCTTGACAAATTAAAATTTATTACCTATATTTGTATAGTCTTAAAAACAACGAATCTTAGTAAGCATATTTATATCATGCATTTAACATTTAAAATACTGATCATCTGGATAAGTTTATTAGCATCTTATATGCTAAGTACCTCTATTTTTCCGAACGAAACAATTCCTTTATCAGCACGTTTAAATCAAATCGTTCAAGTACTTATATTTGTTATCTCATTTTACATTCTTTTAAAAGAACCAAACAAAAAAAATAAATTTATTTTTCTCAATTTCACTATATTTTTTTTCCTATCCCTATTATCTTTCGGTTATGATTTCATCGGTGTTTCGTTCATGATCGGAAAATATTCTAAACATCTATTTATCCAGTACCTCGCCCTTGCATATATTTTCACTTTATCAATCTCGGTAGTTTATGTTGTTATTGATCTTCTGTTTAGAGATTTTAAAGTTTTATCTAAATATTTATCAACACTCACAATAGTTGGTATTGTTTTTGGGTTTTATTTCCATCCCTTCATCAAAGATCCATTATACTTATATTCAACAACAGATATTAAGCAGTGGAAGATGTTAGATACACACATTTCCGAGCTCCCGACGATACCAAGCTCTTATGAACTGGCAAATAATGTAACACTTCAATCATATAATAACGGCCAACCGATTGGCGACCTCTATCCCGAAGAGAACCTTAAGCGAATAGAAGAATTAGCTCCGTATTTAGATCGAGGAACAGATAATTATTTAGTTCTTCTTTGGAAACCCCTTTACGAAAAGACAATCAACCTCGATATTTTTCTTATCGGATTTATCTTACTCTTTTTCGGCTATCAATATAAAAAAGATCCACCTCAAGGAGCATATATTGATAAAATTATGTTTCTATTTTTAATACTCCAATCTATGGATATTCTCCATAACTGGAGTTATATTAAAAGTATTGAATTGGTTTCGCTTGCAGAATTATTTACAATTGGTCAATACATTACGTTTTTAACCGGGTTATCGCTCGTATTATTCTTCAGTTTACGATTACGATTCATTACATCTGTACAAGGTGAGTTTTATGAAACTGAACTGGCTGCCAATCCGCAGCAAGTAAGTAGATGGCGAGATTGGTTAGACAATGTTGTAATAGCTCAATTCTTTAACTATAAGATTTTTAATGGAAGATTATTCCAAAATACAACAGAAAAATAAATTATTCTCAATAATATATTAATAAAGAGGAGCATATGGAAAAGGATAAGAATGTTAAATCAACAGAAGATAAGAAATCTGGGTCAATGGAATATCCAATAATTGGAAAAAGTCGTTCTGTCGACCAGTTAATCAAACAAATCAACGCTCTTTCAAAGAATAGACGTGATGTTATAATTGTTGGTGAAACGGGTGTTGGGAAAGGGGCTATCGCCAAAAACATTTATTCCTCTGGTCAAACCGCCAGCGGGCACAAACCCTTCATGTCGATAAATTTGTCAGTCTTAGATGATAGAGAATTAGAAGCTGTTCTTTTCGGATACGAAAAAAGTAACGAAGGATTACCATTCGCATCGAAACGTGGTTTATTTGAGCTTGCAAATGGAGGAACGGTTTTAATCGAAGAAATCGAAGAAGCGAGTTTCCGAAATCAGATGAAAATATTGACGTTTATGAATGAGCGTATCGCTCGCAGACTCGGCGCCGGCAGAGCTGAACAAGTTGACATCCGTCTTATCGTTACCGTCAAAGAAGACCCTAAAGAATTATTAGAAAAACGAAAATTGATGGACGAATTATATACCAAATTAGCCGAGTTTGAACGGATTGTTATTCCACCTTTGCGTGAACGTCCCGAAGATATTCCTTTACTTGTAAAACATTTTGCAGGTGAACTTTGTCGTGAATTAGGCATGGGTGAACTTGTTATCGATATCAACGCTATAGATGTTCTCGTAAGGCAAAATTGGCGCGAAAACATCCGCGAATTGAAAGCTGTCGTTGATAAATCTGTTCTGTTTTCCAACAGCGGTCGTTTTATGCTCCCGCCTGAGCTAGTTGACGAGAAAACAGAAGTGGTCAAGATGATAAACAATATTGCTACAGGACAAGACTTTATTTTATATAAATCACTCGATGCTATTGAAAAAGGAATAATCGAAAGGGCATTACAAAAATTTGGACACAATCAATCCCGCGCTGCAACATTCCTCGGAATGACCGAGCAAACGTTGCGTTATAAATTAAAACGATTGAATATCGTCAGTTCACGCAGCAGGGTTTAATTCTATTGCCACTAT
>CAYYIJ010000114.1:0-5659 GCA_964471945.1 uncultured Chlorobiaceae bacterium | reverse complement strand
TTCAGATGTCTCAAATTGTAATGAACAAATTACCATGTTAATTAGTAGCATTAGCCCAACGGTCACCCTGAGCTTGTCGAAGGGTGACAGTCAACAGAGCTTCTTCATGTCAGTCTTCGATAAACTCAGACTGACAGCACAAGCTCTCGGTCACCTTGAGTCCACTTAAATGAGCGTTGCAAAATATTCAAATTTTAATGAACAGATTACCATGTTCATTAGGAGCGAAACGAAACATCTCGATTCTAAAGAATTTGAGACCCTTCACTTCCTGCCCGCCGTCCACCATGGCCGACTTTGGCAGGCGAGCGTTCAGGGTGACAAATGGAGGGATTTTTCAGAAGTCTCATATACTAAAAATTGAGAGTAGTTGTAGGGAACTTCTGTTTGTTTCTTTTCACAAAAATTTATAAATTCATGATATGAAAAATCAATATTCCATCTGAAAAACTGGAGATCGAATATATGCAACGAAAATATGTCATTACATTTATTGTCATACTCCTTCTCTCAGGCTGTGTGCGTTCACTTTTCCCATTATTTACTGATGAAGATATCATCTTTGAACCTAAGCTTATTGGTACATGGGTAGAGAGGGACGGAAAAAATACCTGGACATTCGAAAAAGCCGGCGAAAAAGCGTACACACTTCTCCACTTCGAAGCAGAATATGATAACAAGATGGGTAAAAAAATTCCGGGAGACACAACGAAATTTATTGCCCAACTCGGGCAGTTAGATAAAAATATTTTCCTCGATATTTATCCCGGCAAACCTGATACGAAAGTAAAAAATGGATTCTATAATTTTCATCTTCTACCAGTTCACACAATTTCACAAGTCTGGTTAGACGGCGATCTACTTAAGCTTTCGTTACTCGATAACGACTGGCTAGAAAGGATGATCGATAACAATGCCTTCAAAATCACGCACGCACGCTTAGGCGATCAAATTATTCTCACGGCTTCAACTGAAGAATTACAGCAATTAGTTATAAGATACGCCGAAAACACGAAAGCATTCCCGAATCCCGCAGAATTTCAGCGAATGAAGTAACGGTAGTCAATATTTTTGTACGTTCAATTCCTTTAATAATAATTTGGAGTTTCCAATGAAAAACAGAATTTACCATTTAATCATACTGGTAATCGGTATTATATCGCTTTCCACCCTCACATTTTCCGATGAAGGAATGTGGATGCTTACCCAGCTTGGTAAACTTCCCATTGCAGAAATGCAGAAGCAGGGTTTACAATTATCCCCCGAAGGTATATACAATCCCGAAAACACAAGTTTAAAAGACGCGATCGTGCTTCTTGGGGGTGGCACCAGTTCGTTTATCTCCGCAGAAGGATTGATACTGACAAACCATCATGTAGCATTCGGTGCAATTCAATCAGTAAGTTCGGTTGAAGAAGATCGATTGAAAGATGGTTTTCTCGCAAAGACCAAAGAAGAAGAAATTTCAATACCGAGTTACAATGCTCAGATAGTTGTCAGCATTACTGATGTGACAACCGAAGTATTGAGCGCTGTTAATGATACAATGACTCCCGACGCACGAGCGAAAGCTATCCAGTCAAAAATGCGTGAAATCGAAAAGCGAGAAAAAGGCGATTCAGAATATGAATTCCGAATTTCAGAATTTTACAACGGTGTGAAATATTTTATGAACAAATACGAAGTATTTAAAGACGTTCGCCTCGTCTATGCACCTCCAACTGCAATAGGAAATTACGGCGGTGAAGTCGATAACTGGTTTTGGCCCCGTCACACTGGCGATTTTTCTCTAATGCGTGTTTACATCGCACCGGATGGCAAACATGCAAAGTATTCAAAAGAAAACGTTCCGTACAAACCAAAAGTATATTTACCAATCTCGACGCAAGGATATAACGAGAATTCGTTTGCTATAATAATGGGATTCCCCGGTAGAACATTTCGTTATCGCACATCGCCTGAAATTCAACTTGCGAAAGACGAAACATTACTACTAATTATGGAACTTTTCAAAATACGGATGGACATTATTGAAACTGCAGGCAAGAATGATCGCGCTACCGAAATAAAATACGCAAGTAGATGGAGGGGAATGGCAAATGGCTACAAAAATTATCAAGGCACTTTAGAGGGAATGAAACGTGCGGATATTCATAAGCTGCGCCAAAACGAAGAAACAAAATTTAAAGAGTTCCTAAGCACGAATCCTGAATTACAGAAAAAATATGGAACAGTAATCTCTGATATTAGAGCATTATTTGACGAACTAAAATTATTTAATCGTAAACAGATTCTTATTTCACAGCTTCTGGGCAGCTCAGATGTTCTTTCCTTAGCGAACCGGTTTCGAAATTTTGCGAAATCTTTTTCTAAAGATTCAACAGGTAAACTCAAACCACCTACAGCGACGTATAACGAGATCAAGGATGCGCTTCCAACTACTTATAAAAATACAAATTTCCTAGTTGACAAAGCTGTACTAACGGCAATGATACTTAAAGCTGCTGATCTTCCTGTAGATCAACAAATCGTAGCAATCCAGAATATCGTCGGAAAGAAAATTGGTGCCAAACGCGAAAAAGCTGTCAGGGAATTTGTAGAAGACCTTTATGACTATACAAAGCTACTAACCATCGAGGGTTGTACCAAGCTTTTAAATAAAGAAGCAGATGATATTTTAGACGATGCATTTATTGAATTCTCTGCCGACCTTGATAAAGATAACAGTGAAATTGTAGCAAAAGTTACTGCCTTCAATGCAAAGATCGGATTGCTCCGCATGAAATTACTCGAAGCAACCATGGCTTGGAAGGGTTCTGATATTTATCCCGATGCGAATCGAACATTACGATTGACATATGGAGTCATAAAATCATACAATCCACGCGACGCGGTCCATTATGATTATCAGACCTCGCTTGGCGGCGTGATGGAAAAAGAAACAGGTGAAGATCCTTTCATAGTACCGCAAAAACTTCGCCAATTATGGGAAACAAAAGATTTTGGAAAATATGCTGACAAAAGATTAAACGATATCCCCGTCGCTTTCCTTGCCAATCTGGATATCACAGGAGGCAATTCTGGAAGTCCTGTAATTAACGGTAAAGGTGAGCTTATCGGCTTAGCATTTGATGGAAATTGGGAAGCAGTTGTTGGAGATTACGTTTATCAAGAGCCACTGAATCGTTCAATAAATGTAGACGCACGGTATATCCTCTTTATCATAGACAAATTTTCCAACGCTCAAAACATACTCAACGAGCTTGTAATCCACTAAAAGCTTTAGCTTCCCGAAAGTTGCCGGATTGATTCTTCGCTGGAACTTTCGGGAAGTTAGTTATTGCGGAGGGTGTCAGCCCTGCCTGAGAAATCCGGCGGGGCTTTTATTATTTTCGTAGAGTGCGATTCGTAATCGCACATTACTTTATCTATAAATTTCCTTCCTATGCCCAAGCCTTAAAATTACAAGATCATTTCCAATAATGTCAAATATAATCCTGTAATCTCCGATCCGGAATTTTTATGTTCCAATTTTTGGATCAACAAGTTTTTTAGAATGCTGGTATGGATCTTTAGAGTAATCCTCAATCTTTGTTAAGATGAATTTGACAATCTTACGATCAATCTTTTTTATATCCTTTAAAGCTCGATTAGTTAAAAGGACATTATACATTAAGGATGTCCTTAAGCTTTTTTACCTTTCCAGCTTTGTATTCAGCTCTTGCTTCCTTAACCGAATTGATAAAATTTTGGCTCGAAAGTGCCTTAATCTCCTCGATCATATTTTCCATCGCCTCTTTAATTGAATCGGATATAACTTTCTTCAATTCTCCAATTGTAATGTCGCTAATTTTTGTATTAGTTTTCGTATGCATGCCTGTCTCCTTAAATCTTTGCTTTTTAATTCTATACAAATATAAAACCAATTACATTAAAAGGCAACTCTCAGAACTTCCCGAAAGTTACTGGATATGGCTTGCACATAGAACTTTCGGGAAGGTAGCAGTAGAGGATTCAATTCCACCAACGATGGAAAGCCCCACCATAAGAATCAAGCGGAGAGTATATTGATTTTTAGCAATCTTAGTGTTATATTTCAATTAAAAAGATGTATCATCCAAGAAGGAGAAATAATATGAAGGAAAAGAAAAATCTTACTACTGCAGCAGGAATACCTGTTGATGATAATCAAACGTCCCTTACTGCTGGTGAACGAGGTCCAACATTATTGCAGGATCATCATTTATTAGAAAAACTTGCGCATTTTAATCGAGAGCGGATACCTGAAAGAGTTGTCCATGCTAAGGCAGCAGGTGCTCACGGTATTCTTACTGTTACACACGATATCACCAAGTACACAAAAGCAAAAATCTTTTCAAAGATTGGTAAATCAACCGAAATGTTCGGTAGATTTTCCACAGTTGCCGGTGAAAAAGGATCTGCCGACACTGTGAGAGATGTACGGGGATTTGCATTAAAATTTTATACCGAAGAAGGCAACTGGGATATGGTGGGTAATAACACACCTACATTTTTTATCCGAGATGCAATCAAATTCCCAGACTTTATCCATACACAAAAACGCGAGCCCCAAACCAACTTACGATCTCATATAATGTGGTGGGACTTTTGGTCTCAAGTCCCCGAATCATTGCATCAAGTGACGATACTTTTTTCAGACCGCGGTATCCCGAAAGGAATACCATTTATGAATGGTTATGGAAGTCATACTTACAGTTTCATCAACTCAACTAATGAACGGTTCTGGATAAAATTTCATTTCAAAACACAACAAGGTATTCAAAACATGATGCAAGCAGAGGCAGATTCCATTGCTGGTGAGGATCCAGATTACCATACACGTCAGTTATTTGAAGCTATTGAGAAAAAGAATTTCCCCAAGTGGAAATTTTATGTCCAAGTGATGCCTGAAATTGAAGCTGAAACTTATAAGTGGAATCCTTTTGATTTAACAAAAGTGTGGCCGCATAAGGATTACCCGCTCATTGAGGTTGGAATATTGGAACTAAATAAAAATCCACAAAATTATTTTGCTGAGGTCGAGCAATCAGCTTTTTCACCCGCAAACGTAGTACCCGGCATATCCTTCTCCCCTTGCAAAATGCTTCAAGCACGGATTTTTGCATATGCCGATGCTCATCGTTATAGATTGGGTGTGAATTATGAAAAGCTACCGATAAACATACCTCGTAATACGAACGTTAACAATTATCAACGTGATGGATATATGAGATTTGATGATAATGGTGGACCTTCTGTTAATTATGAACCGAATAGTTTTGGAGGGCCCACGGCAAATCCGATTTATAAAGAACCTCCACTGAAAATATCCGGCGATGCTGACAGGTATGAACAGAAAAGAGGTGTCGATGATGATTATATCCAGCCGGGTAATCTTTTTAGACTAATGCCACCTGACGAACAAAAACGCCTGATTGAAAATATTACAGGAAGTTTGTCTAAAGTAAATAAAGAAATACAGAGAAAAATGATTGAACATTTTATGAAGGCAGATAAAACCTACGGTATTGGTATAGCGAATGGATTAGGTTTACAGTAAGATACATGCGATGTTTTATTTAATAGAGACTTCTGAAAAATCACCCAAAGGGTCACCCTGAATTTATTTCAGGGTCTA
>CAYYIJ010000113.1:0-5702 GCA_964471945.1 uncultured Chlorobiaceae bacterium | reverse complement strand
CACCCGTTCCACGATCGATTGCTATTTGTACCATCGCTCTCAGAGCTTCTTCTTCAATTTCTAAATCGACACCCTCTAACCGGAATAATTTCTGATACTGCTTCACAAGTGCATTTTTTGGAATTGTGAGAATGTTTAATAGAGCTTTTTCGTCTAATGAATGAAGGGCAGCAACCACATGTAACCGTCCGATGAACTCAGGTATTAGCCCAAATTTCAGAAGGTCGCGCGGCTCAACCTTAGGCAAGTATTCATCTACGGTATGTTCCCGTTTTCCCTTGATGTTCGCCCCGAATCCAATCGGGTTTTGACTTACACGGCGTGCGATGATTTTTTCCAATCCTTCAAAAGCACCGCCGCAAATGAATAAGATATTTTTTGTATTGATGTTAATAAGAGTTTGTTCAGGATGCTTGCGGCCCCCTTTTGGGGGAACTCCGGCTATTGTTCCTTCCAATATTTTTAGAAGTGCTTGCTGAACTCCTTCACCAGAAACATCGCGAGTGATGGATGTGCTGTCGCTCTTGCGGGCGATTTTATCAATCTCATCTATATACACTATTCCGCGTTCTACTCGCTCTACGTTGTAGTCAGCATTCTGAAGTAAGTGTACAAGAACTGTTTCCACGTCATCACCCACGTAACCAGCTTCAGTTAGCGTAGTAGCATCAGCAATTGCGAAAGGAACATTCAAAATTCTTGCAAGAGTTTGAGCAAGTAACGTCTTTCCAGTTCCAGTTGGGCCAAGAAGGATAATATTGCTTTTCTCGATCTCAACATCATCCAACGGATGAAAATTAGCTTTCGCATCGATCCGTTTATAATGATTGTAAACTGCTACTGCAAGTGTTTTCTTCGCATGTTCTTGTCCGATAACGTAATCGTCCAATGCTTTTTTGATTTCAATGGGCGTTAAAAGATTACGGGATCCTCGACGTGAAGAAATTGTAGAAAGATTATTTCGGAGAATATCGACTGAGCTTGCAACACATGAATCGCAAATGAAAACTCCGGGGCCAGCGATGATACTTAAAACTTGGTCAGACGTTCGTCCGCAAAATGAACATTTAATTGGCTCTTCTACCTTCAATTTTTGTGGCATCTTTTCGTTTTTATTTCTTTGGGTCTATTTTTGGTTTCTTAAAAAGAATATTATCAATCAGACCGTACGATTTTGCATCATCGGCAGACATATAATAATCTCGATCTGTATCTTTTTCAACCTGCTCGATCTTTTTTTCGCAGTGATTCGCAAGAATTTCATTTATCCGTTTCTTCATTCTCAAAATTTCTTCTGCTTGAATACTAATATCAGTTGCCGTCCCCTGCACACCACCCCATGGTTGATGAATCATGATACGGGAGTTTGGGAGCGAAATACGCTTCCCTTTCGTGCCGCCGGCTAATAGCACTGCCGACATGCTCGCCGCCATACCAATGCAGATAGTTGATATATTCGGACGTATATACTGCATCGTGTCATATATCGCCAACCCTGATGAAACAGCGCCACCAGGACTGTTGATATAAAGGTTTATATCCTTATCCGGGTCTTCTGACTCTAAGAAAAGTAATTGTGCAATTACAAGACTGGCTATCGTATCGTCTATAGGAGTACCGATGAAGACTATACGTTCTTTCAGAAGCCGGGAAAAGATATCGTATGCTCGTTCTCCGCGTCCAGTCTGTTCGACAACTATCGGAACCAATTGATTGATAATTTTCTTTTCCATATTCTTTGAATACTTTCTTTATTAGTGATTATCTATCCTAAAAAAAATCCTCTGTAATATTTTCGGTTACTTCAGCGTTTTCTTTAAGAAGTCTCAGTAATTTATCCGTTGTTATTTTTTCATGAATCGAGTTCGATGATTTATAAAATTGATAAAGCCGGTTTTTTTCAATTCCAACTTTGGGTGCTTCTGTTTCAGCAAGTCGTTCTAAATCAATTTCTTCGACACTAATTTTTTCAGCTTCAACAATTCGCTCTCTAAGCAAGAACCATTTTGCCTGGAAGATCGCATAACTTCGGCTGTTTTCTCTGAATTTATTTTCATCGAAATCTTGAGGAAGTTTTTTGTTTGGATTCTTATTTTTAATGTCTTCGATGAAAGAGTCAAGAATGCTTTTAATAATTGTTTCAGGAACGGAAAAATCGTGCCTTCGAACAATCTCATTTATTAAAGCGTCGATATATCTACGTTCAGATCTATCCCGCCAATATTCTTCGATATCGCTTTGAAGCTGTGAACGGAATTCTGCGACGGTTTTTGTTTTCTCTTCCGTTATTTTATTGATGAGTTCATCTGTAAAATCAGGAAGTATAACTCTTTCAATTTTTTTTACCGTTATTTCTAAATATTCATTCCGCTGATGTTCTTCGTGATCACGCTTGATTGTAACTTTTTTTATTTCTCCAGTTTTTACATTTCTTAATGCTTCTCTAATTTCGGGATAAATTGTTTCGCTTGACAAATAAATCTGAGCATCATTATTTCTTTTACCGATCAACGGGATCCCACTTCCATCGAGTTGTTGTATATCGGCTGAAACAACATGCTGGTCATCGCTTACCGTTTCTGCTTCTTGCATCGTGCTGTTAGATTTACGGATACGCAGTATTTCATCCTCGATCTCTTGGTCCCCTATTTTATGAATAATTTTTTCAACTGCAATGCCTTTATATTCTTTCAACTCAATAATAGGTTTAATATCATACTTAACCTTGAAGAATAATGATTCACCACGTTTATAGTCTATGTCTGTTAACATTGGCTCACCAATAGGTTGAATTCCGCGTTCTTTAATTATTTGTTTATAAACGTCGGAGGCAATAGTATCAAGTTCGCGGTATTCAATAGATTCACCATAGATACGCCGGACGAGATCGAGGGGTGCTTTCCCTTTGCGAAAACCTTTTATCTCTATTTTTTGTTGGTTCCGTTTGTATGCTTCTTCGATGCGAGGTATTAGTTCCTCTGCTGCAACTTTAATCTGAATTTCTTTTTCTATATCACTTATATCAGTGATTGAAACTTCCATAATCGTCACATTTTCATTTTGTTAATATTTCCAAAGATAAAAAAAATTTATTGTGGGTAAGGGGGGACTTGAACCCCCACAGGTATTCCCTACTAGATCCTAAGTCTAGCGCGTATGCCAATTCCGCCACTTACCCGCAGTTCTATGTCTATTAATTGCTATATTCTTTTTATAAAAGTAATAACAATATACGGCTTTTTCGGGGGAACTTCAACAATGTAAGTGTGTTTTGCGAAATGCACTTGTATATCGTTTATTCATTCAGAACGCGATCGATACAAGCGTGCAGTGTTTTAATTTCATAGGGTTTGGTAAGGAAATCATTGGCTCCAAATTGTAAGCTATCTCGAGCGATTTTTAATTCATCAACCCCGGTAAGCATAATTACCTTCTCAACGAGATTGTGTTCCCTAATTTTTTTCAGGACTTCCAGACCGTCTATTCCCGGCATCCGAATATCTAAAATAACAAGATTGTAAGTATCGTCGTGAAGCATTATAAGGGCTGTTTCACCATTTTCGGCTTCATCAACATAATAACCACGTTCTTCGAGTTCATTTTTCACTAATAGTCGTAAAGTATCCTCATCATCAACGATAAGTATTTTAGATTTATCTGGCATAGCTTTTCCTTTTAAAAAATTCGTTTTAATATACTATTGTTTAATAGTAAAAGCAAGCTGTTCTGGTACACAGGGTTGATTCATATCACACATACACTTTGAATAATTCGTTGTATAGTTATATTAGTAGTTGATGTTTGGCAGAATCGATAAATAATTAAATTATCAAGTATATTAATAAAAGGAATATATATGAAGAATTTTTCTATTTCACTTTTACTTTTTTTAGGATTGATACTCATTTCAAGTTGTAATAAAAACGAAACAACTGAACCACCAACAAGTAAATCGGGGACATTAATTGTGAAAATGGTTGATACTCCGGGGGATTATCAGCAAGTTAATATCGTCGTAGATAGTGTGCAGGTTCACGTATCAAACAACGATACCGTAACTGGTTGGATAAATCTAAATCGAGTTCAAGCAACTTATAATTTACTAACGTTGGTAAATGGTGTAGATGCAGTGATTGGAAAAGCCCAGTTACCTGCGGGTAATTATTCCCAGATTAGATTATTTATCGGAAACGGAAGCAATGTTGTTGTTAATGATGTTACTTATCCACTTACGATCCCAAGTGGATCAGAAAGTGGAGTTAAGTTAAATATTCATGCAACAATTCAAGCCGACGTTGATTACACACTCATTCTTGATTTTGATGCGAATCGTTCGATCACAAAAACTGGGAATGGCAATTATAAACTTAAACCTGTTATTCGAGTGATCACAACGGGTATCACGGGATTGATCGCCGGTGTTATTTCACCACCCATCTCTCATTCTGAGGTTTGGGGATTTTCAACAAACGATACATTATCAACCTTTACCGATACGTTGGGACAATTCAAATTAATATATCTTCCACCGGCAATTTATACTGTCAAGATAGTTCCAAGTAACATATTGTATCAAGATACAACTCTTATCGATCAAGCCGTTCTCGCCAATCAAACGACGAACCTCGATACAATTAATTTACAGTTGAAATAAAATATCGACCGGTGTTTATAGAAAAAGTGTTTTTTTTAAAACAATTTCGGAGAGACATTCACTTCGCTATCACTAATTCTATCGTCCAAAATAGTAATTCCATGTCGTAGGGTTTTCCTATGACATAGTCAGCGCCAAGTCTTTTGCACTCCTCGATGTTTTTTATGTCACTATATGCAGTCAAAATGATGACCTTCGTTGCAGGGATAGTCGATTTGATGTATTTCAGAATTCCGTAGCCACTGATTTTAGGCATTTTCAAATCGAGTACAATGACATCATATTTCTTAATAATTAGTTGATTTAATGCCTGCTCTCCATCATTTACTAGAGTAGCATCGTACTGTTGATTAGTAAGCTGTTCTAATAAAGTTGTACCAATTTGTTTATCATCTTCAGCAATAAGAATAGTTGCTTTTCCTTTCATCTTTTACCTCAGTAAAATTGTTTGAGTTTGAAAAGTTAGTAAAATTAACAAAGAAAAACAAGATACATGCTAATATGAATTTTCCTCACAAAAAAGGGTTTGAGTTTCCTCAAGAAAATGGTTATATTTATTATGCAATCAAAAGAAAAAACGTTGAAAACATAAGGGCCCGTAGCTCAATTGGATAGAGCAACAGCCTTCTAAGCTGTAGGTTACGCGTTCGATTCGCGTCGGGCCTACATTGGGATTAATAAACCAAAAGAATCAAATCCAATAGAATAGTGCATCACAGCGAGAAGACACATCAGGAATTCCACGTTTTTTGTCCACAATCTGAAAAATCCTTGATTATAGTATGGATTTTAAGTATCTTTGTATGCAATTGAATGGTGTCCATAGTTCAGTTTGGTTAGAACGCCAGGTTGTGGCCCTGGAGGTCGTGGGTTCAAGTCCCACTGGACACCCGATAAATAAGTTAAAGTTTCAAGGACGAATCCGCCTCTGGCGGAAAGTCACACTGGACACCCAAAGAAATTAAAAATTTAAAATGAAAATTTTTAATTTTTCATTTTCCTCGCCCCCATCGTCTAGAGGCCTAGGACACGAGCTTTTCAAGCTTGT
>CAYYIJ010000112.1:0-5839 GCA_964471945.1 uncultured Chlorobiaceae bacterium | reverse complement strand
AGGGCATTTTTTATTGTACGAATTTTCTCTCTTTCCAAACAACACTTCTACTAAAATATGCTATAAAGGGAATCAACAAGCCATAAATTAATAGATATATTGCGAAAGCAGGGAAATAACGCAATTGATTTATCACTCTAAAACGCTTTAATGATTTCCAGAGGAACACCATCTCAGCAATATTCATGCTGAGAAAAATAACAAACCAAATAGATGTGTCAATAAATGGAAGAGAAATCAACATGAGGAATTTAGCAATCCAACTGATTGATGTAATTGCTATTCCATAAAATACCATACCAAGACCACCTACTCCCCACCGCTGTTTCTGACGGTATAAAGACCCCCACGTGGGTGAAGCTTTACTGCGAACAAGTGTATTGATATTCATCGGAAATTTTACTCTGTAATCGGTTCGTCTAAGGATTGTGCGTACAAGCGCATAATCTTCAGTTACGCTGAATGGGATCTCAGCATATCCTCCGGTTGCAAAGTATGCTGAACGCCGAACAGCGAAATTATTTCCGACTACGGTTAGTGGCACATTCCATCCCGCAGCTCCAGATGCAATTTCAAATAGAAATAACCAATCAAGAGTTTGCATTCCTTCAAATACATTTTTCGAATCCAACAGTGTAAAACCACCTACGATGCCAGTGTGTTTATCAAAATATTTAACTGTTTCTTTCACCCAAGTTCGCGGCACCCTGCAATCAGCATCCGTAAACATTAAAATTTCTCCCGAAGAAACAGCAATTCCTTGAGCAACCGCGTTGGCTTTACCCCGTAGATTTCCAACACCCTGCACAGATACAACCATTTGAATGTTCTGATATTTTCCCGTAAACGTTTGAATAATTTCCATCGTCTGATCTGTTGAGCCATCATTTACTACTATAATTTCAAATTTATCAGCGGGATAATCTACTTCGATCAGAGCCGTAAGACAATCGCCTATTACTCCTTCCTCGTTTCGCGCCGCAACAATTATCGATACTTTAGGTAAATGACATTCGATCTTGCCTTCTCTATTAGACTTAACAATGCCGATTAAAAGAAAAAATAGTTCTGTAATATATAAAACCGCCGCTATTATTAAGATAATTGTTAACATTTTTAAATTTCTTACTCAGTTGATTTTCAATTTATCAAAACAATTACAATTTAACAATCGCAAGATTGATTCTCCCCAAAATATCCCTTATATTATCAATAATATGAAAATCCCATTAATCATCGGAATTGCTGGTGGTACTGGTTCTGGTAAAACTACTGTAACAAAAAAAATCCTTGATAACCTCGAACCCTCGCAAGTTATTGTGCTACGGCATGACTACTATTATAAGGATATTTCTTCATTCAACGGATTACCACCTGAAAAAATCAACTTTGATCATCCTCACGCATTGGAAACATCACTTCTGATTGAACATCTTTGCCAGCTGCGTAACGGACAATCGATCAAGCAACCTTTTTATAACTTTACATCGTACCAAAGACTATCCGAATCTAAAGAGATTTCACCTAAGAGTGTTGTTATCTTAGAAGGGATATTGATCTTTGTTGAAAAAGCACTTCGTGAACTTATGGATATTAAAATCTTTGTTGATACTGATGCCGACGAACGACTCCTGAGGCGTTTACGAAGAGACCTTCTTGAACGCGGTCGATCTATCGAATCTGTTATGCACCAATACGTTTCCACTGTAAAACCAATGCATTTAGAATTTGTTGAACCGAGCAAACGATGGGCTGATATTATCATCCCCGAAGGAGGAGAAAATAAAGTCGCTATTGATATGGTAGTAACAAAAATTAAGGAACTGTTGAGAAATACAAAAATTTATTTAGATTGATTTTATACTTATGTTTATTCTCTTTTTAATTTTAATTTTTTTGGCTCCCCCTTCATTACTCACCCAAAAGAATACATTATACGGATTAATTTCGACGACAAAAAACTCTATAATAGCAGTCGGAAAAAATGGAACAATGATACAAACATCAAACGGCGGCAAAAGCTGGACTCGAACTGATAACACTTTTAAATTTTCACAAACATTGCTTTCAATTACTTTCTCGGATTCAAAAACAGGATGGATTGTAGGCGAGAAGGGCGTTATATTAACAACTTTGAATTCAGGTAAAACTTGGAAAAACTTGGATAGTTCTTCACACTCTACTTATACGTGTGTCAGGTTCATCAATCAAAAAACCGGTTGGATCGTTGGTACACATGGCTTGATTTTAAAAACAACTAATGCAGGGAAGTCTTGGCACAAACAGATCAGTAATACAACTCGAGATCTTTGGTGCATTACTATTATTGATCCATTAACAGCATGGATATCGGGAGCAGCGGGGACTATTTTCAAAACTACGGATGGCGGTGAATCTTGGAATCTTCTTAACAGTGATTTCAAAAATGCATACTATGCAATCCTCTTTATTGATCATCTCAAGGGTTGGGCATGTGGCAGTTACGGAGCGATTATTAATACTCTTGATGGTGGATCTACATGGATCAAACAAAACGCCAGAGAAAATGTTGACTATTTTAAAACAAATAATTTTCATTACGCAATCAGCTTCGCTGATTCACAAACTGGTTGGGTTACTGGTTCGGGTGGAGTTATTATGAAAACCACCGATGGCGGATTGAATTGGATTGATCAGCGGAGTAACACAACAGAAGTATTACACGCATTGACTGTGTTGAATAAACAAACCGCTTGGGCAGTCGGGAGTGAAGGGGTAATCATCAACACAAGAGACGGCGGATTAACATGGCAAACTCAATATTAAAATAATTCTATGCAATTACGAAAACTTTATCGTACCATTGAAAATTTTGCGACTGGAAGTTCCGCTACCGAAGAAGAATTATTACAACAAGTAATTCACGAGATCGTCCAGAATAAAGAAATCAACATAAATGGAGGAAGGATATGGAAGTTTGATCCAAAGAGTGCGAGTTACGAGCTTCTGTTTCAGATCGGTGATATCGATCAGATTAAATCCCATTATAAAATTCGACTGAAAGATTATCCTCTTTTTCTTGAATTGCCAAAATTAAGAACGGTATTGGGTAATGAACAAGACTGGTATCTTAGAGAGCGCGGTATTCTCAAATATTCGGCAACAGGTATAGGCGAAAAAATTCAGTGGCGAAACCGTACACTCTTCCGTTATGTTGTGGCATTTAATGCTGATCACCTTGATGATTCGTTAACATCGACGCTAAACATCATCAGCTCGGCTGTGAGCTCGGTGCTTCGCAGTAAAAAGATTGAATATAAAGCCAAAGTCATGGAGCGTGATCTTGATAAAGCTCGAGACATTCAACAAAGCATCCTGCCTCAACATGAAATGCGTTTTCATTCTTTTGAAATTTACGGTGTTTCGATCCCCGATAAAATTGTCGGAGGAGATTTTTTCGATTATCTTCAAGTGGAGGGTGATTTAGAACGTATTGCTGTTGTAATCGGCGATGCGGCAAGTAAAGGATTCTCGGCAGCAGCTCAAGCGTTATATACCTCGGGCGCACTTCGAATGGGTTTCGAATATCAAACCAAAATTAGTGCTTTACTATCCCGCGTAAATAAATTATTGAATAAAACATTTTCTGAAGAACATTTTGTCTCATTATTTTACACAGAGCTTACAGATAATAAGAATGGATTGGTTATCCATGCAAATTGTGGTCATAACCATCCTATCTTGCTGCGCGAACATAAAGAGATACCTGAATTTTTAGAAACGACCGGACAAATGCTCGGTCCATTCCCCGATGCGGTGTTCCGGACTGAAAACTTTCTTATGAATGTCGGTGATATATTACTCATGTATACCGATGGAGTTTCAGAAGCCACGAACGAGAATGGAGAATTCTACGGAGAACAACGCATAATCGATCTTCTTCTTCAGTTAAGAGAGAAAAATTCTAAGGAAATTACAACTACAATATTAGAAAACGTACAAAAATTTAATAGTAATGGAACACAATCAGATGATAAAACAATTGTAACAATCAGACGAATTTAATAATAGGAAAATACCTCAATGCCAGAACAATCAAAAAGAATTGGAACTGTATCCGCTGTATCAAGCGGTAATATCACCGCTGTGTTCAGTGATGATATTAACACTATTACTTCTCAAAAAGGATTCGAACAAGTTGGGATGATAGGTTCTTATGTTATCATGCCCAGCAATGATAGAACTGTCATCGGAAATATTGTTTCCGTCCGCAGTCATGATCTATCTTCGATAGATGACAAATTGACATTAAAACCGCCTAAAAAACTTATGGAGATTCAACTTATCGGTACACTCCAGAACGGAAGATTTAGCCGGGGAGTATCGTCTTTTCCTTTATTAGGAAACCAGGTGTATCCCGCAATCATCGAAGATTTAAAAACTATATTTTCTACTTTTCGTGAAAATAATTTTTCGTTGGGGTCATTATCACTCATGGATCAAGAACGTTTATACCTTGATCCAAATAAATTTTTTGCAAAACACGTTGCGCTTTTCGGTTCTACTGGCTCAGGAAAATCGTGTACAACCGCTTCAGTTCTGCAAAAAGTCCAACAACTCGAGAACACACATATCATCCTCCTCGATCTTCATGGCGAATATGAACCGGCATTTGTTGAACACGGCAATATTATTAAAATCACCGAGCTTGAGCTGCCTTACTGGCTCATGAACTTTGATGAGTTGTGCGAAACATTCGTTGATGAAAACGAACCATCAGCACACAACCAGATGATGGTGATGAAGGATGCTATTCTCGATTCAAAGAGAGGAAAGAATTTAACATTAAAAGAATTTTTAACAATTGATACACCCGTGTATTTTGATTTTTTAGAAGTCAGTGCAAGAATGCGCTCACTCGACACAGAACGAACTTTAGGCGGAAAAGAAGGCCCTTTTTACGGACAGTTCACACGATTCCTCGTACGGCTTGAAAGTAAGATTCAGGATAGGCGATATGAGTTTCTCTTTAAACCAAAAAAATATAAATCTTCTGATACTTTTAATGAATTATTGACCCGCCTCTTTGGCATAGATACGGGAAAACGAGTTACCGTTCTCGATTTAAGTCGCGTACCATTCGATGTCATTAATGTTTTAATTTCACTTCTTGGCAGAATTATTTTTGATTTCAATCTTTGGAATTCGGCTCGGCATAATTTCCCTATTCTGATAGTTTTCGAGGAAGCTCACACATATCTGTCGGCTGTAGGTAAAAGCAACGCAGCCAGAAAAACTGTAGAGAGAATTGCAAAAGAAGGAAGAAAATATGGCGTAAGCTGCATGATAGTCAGCCAGCGACCATCAGAAATCTCAGAAACAATTACAGCACAATGCAACAATTTCATTGCAATGCGATTATTGAATCCGAACGATCAGAATTACGTACGAAAACTTGTTCCGGATGCGTTATCGAGTTTAATAGACATTCTTCCAACACTTCAACAAGGAGAGGCATTTATCATCGGCGATGCCGTTGCAATTCCTGCCCGTGTAATGATTGATATACCTTCACCTACGCCGGCAAGCGGTGATATTAAATTCTTCAACAAGTGGCAGAAGAAAGAGGCGGATACGATCGTTGCGGATGTTGTGAGTAATTGGTGGAAGCAGATAAGAACATAAATTTACTCTCCCATATCCATTTTGATGAATGTACCCTATTCTTAACTAACCCACGTTAGATACTGAGCCGCACTTGCGGTTTTGTAAGTTGACTTTGTGTTGGATTATCTTTATATTTTTTTAAATGAAAAATATGGCTAACATTGTATTAGAATCCGCTTAATTTCCTTATGCG
>CAYYIJ010000111.1:0-6372 GCA_964471945.1 uncultured Chlorobiaceae bacterium | reverse complement strand
TCTTCTTTTTCCTATTTAGGTACAATAACCTTGCCAGAGTTTTCACACAGTCTGGGGCTTTAGGAACCAGGAGTAGCGGTAACCCTGATCGTTGTAGCCGCCTAACCAGATAGCCACGCTACCACTCAGTCGTAACATCCAATATACCATATCCAAGCTCATAATTCGAAGCGCTAGAATATTTCCAATCGACTGGATTATCTACGTATCCTGCTCGGACAGGATTATAATGGATGTATTCAATCTTCTGTCGCATCATTCCCGGTCCATGGATAGCTTCTGGATGACTTCCTTCCTGCCACACCTGATATGTGCTTTGTTTTTTATGAAACAGTTTTGCATATCTAAGCTTTGATAACCAATGTTTATCGTTTCTTGCCTTTAATAGATCAATAATTTTTCTTGCAGTATAAGATTTAAAATTACCGATCTCTTTGCTCAGATTTTTTGCAGAAGCAATTAAGTGAAGGTGATTCTTCATAATCACATACGCATACAGTTTTATTCGTTTTTCTTTTAGCAAAAATGAAAGAGAATCTAATAGGATATTCGTCATCAATTCATTATCAAACAAATTGAACCATTCTACAACCGTGCATGTTAGGAAATGTGGTTCCTCCTTTTCGATAATTTTATATCTGCTTCTTGCCATGAATTACTCTGATAATTTCAATGTCGGTTTAAGATACGATTCTTTCCGTTCATCCCCAAGCACTGCAACCCGCACAACTCATTCTCAATCTCCTGATTGGGAATGGACATGCTCAGTAGCTCGCTTCCATTGGTTGTTCCCAACGGGACGTTAGGAACCAGAATGGAGGTGGTTCGTTCCCAAAGGGACTTTGGGAACCAGGACTGGCTGTGACCCTGATCGTTGAATGCTTCACTGTAATTGCTATACAGATCCCAAGGAAACTTTGGGAACCAGGTAGAAAAAATCCGAGAGGAAGTAAATTGTCTTTCATTAATCATAATGCTCAGACAATAGAAGATAACTCAGCTCAATACTATTTCTCTCTTTCCCAAAAATTGATTGCCTCCTGATAAACTCTTAAATATTTTTCGACTATAAGATTCATCGAAAAATTATTTTGTGCCCTTATAGTTGATGCTTGAGCCATTCTATTCCTTTCCTGTTCATGATCGAGTAAATAATTAATCACTCCTATCAAGTTATGGGTATCATTCAACTGGACAAGAATTCCGGTTTCTTTTTGTACAATTTGTTCTGGCACACCTCCAACAGCGAATGCAACCGGCACTGTACCACAAGCCATCGCCTCGGCAATAGTACAAGAGCTATTCTCTGCCGTTGTTGGTGATATAAAAATATCAGCGGCTGCATAACAGGCACGCATGAGATTCAAATCTTCAATCCAACCAGTTTCTATGCCAGCATACTGTTTTCCCAGCACTGTTTGGTTTTCAAGACGTCCCACAACGAGGGTAAAAAGATCCTCACGGTGATTGTATAGGGTATGCAACGTTTCTTTTAAAAACTTTACACCTTTATTAGGCGCAGATTTAATCCATCCGGCAACAAATAATAAAACTTTTTTATGTTGAGGAATACTCAATCTCTCACGTGCAATTTGCTTTTCTTCAGGATAAAATACCTTTGTGTTGACGGGACTGGGAATTACAGTAACTGGGTGATTCTTGAGGAATGATTTCTCAATATGAGAACGTAACCATTCTGAAGGAGATATAATGTGAAAGGGACGTTTTCCATACAGAACTTTCTTCAATGATAGATGAAATCGCGTTGTATCACGTGGTAACTTTGGATGATCAAGTAGGTACGGACAACATCCGCATGACCGGGTGTAGCGATCACATTCAAAAGCATGAGCACACTTACCTGTGAATGGCCACATATCATGGAAAGTCCATACAACTGGCTTTTGTCTCATCAAAAACGGGATCGTCAGCAAGTTAAAATAATAACCATGCATGTTATGCATGTGAATAACATCAGCATGCCGAGTAATTTTCATAAGGGGTATTTTCCATGTGGGAAGATAGAAGAGATAGTGTGTTGAGAAGATTTGATCCAAGAGGTTCCCAGCTGAGTAGATAATATCCCACCCTGGGACGGGAAATACAAGATCATGAACAAGAGGATCAGTAGAGTATTCAACACGCCCGACAAGCATTTTACTATTAAAATCCCTCAAGAACAACTCTTTACAGAGAGAATAAGCAACCTTCTCTGCGCCGCCGCCGCAGTTGGCAGTATTTATTGTTAAAATATTTTTCAAATCCCTTTGACCATTACCCTTTTTCTATACTTTGATAAACGACCATTGTGCGTTTGGCTATAGCTTCCCATCTATATTTTTGCACTTGCTTTAAATTAACTTCACTCATAATTCTCTGAGTTTTTGTATCATCAATTAGTGAAACAATCGAATCGGCAAGATAGTTTGGATTAGCCAATGGAACATAGATACAACCTTCTGATGGTGTATATTCACGGATTGCCGGAAGATCGGTTGCAATAATCGGAAGACCGCATGCCATCGATTCGAGAACAGCATTGTTTGCTGCTGTGCCTGTAAGCGATAAGACAGATACTGATGCACGATGGTATAATTTTAACAAAGCATCGTCTGAAATGCCTGAATGAAATTGTACATTTTTTAAATTAGAAAAAAATGATCTGTTCTGCTCTAATGTAACGACATCACATACGATATCCGACCTGAGTTCTTCCAATATTATTAAGGCAGAGATGAGTGTTGGAAAATCGCGCAGCCAGTTGCCAACAGCGATGATTCTCTTTCCGGTTTTTACCTCACGATTCGGCTTGAAGAAATTAAGATCAATACCATGAGGGACAACAAAAATCCTATCGTTCCCAACGAGCGGCTCGAAGAACTCGCGCTGACTCTCAGCGAGTAATATTACAGCATCCAATTTTTTTATTGTATCTGTCTTCAAAATACACTGGCGAGATTCTTGCACTGGTTGGTGATAGGTTGCAATAATTTTTGTCTTCTTAGATTTGCTGTATGTGCTAGTAAAGTGATATGAGTTCTCGGGATAAATAAAATGGAAGATCGATCGGGGAAAGAAATTTGATAATGATTTTACCATCCACTCTAACCAAACACATTCGGGGAAATAACCGGGTAATCCTGTGGTCTGTGCTAATTTCACGTAATGCTTTCTTGTAGTCGCTTTTTGAATCAAGCTACCGATAAATGAAGGAAGAGCTATTTTTTTGCAATCAACGAAATCACCGAGGCGGTGATAGCCGGAAGTCGAGTAATGATGTCGAAATTTATATGTGACCAAATATATCATTTATCAGATATGCTCTAATTCTATAATCACTTTAGGGTATTGGGAACTACTTTACCACGAAATATATGATTTAATAGATTGAGAATCCAGCCGATTAATCTGCCACATCTATCAAATGTACATGCAATAATCAATAGTCGATTTTGTGAGTTATAATTTTTAATAAATGCTGCTATGATCTTTACCGTGCATTTAATAATTTCTTTTATAGAGTAAAGAATCTCTCGGAATATTTTCTCAATGGGATATTCCCCTTGCAGCAATAATACCTGAGACCTTGCCTGCCAGTAATGACGGACGTAAATGTACTTTTTTGTAGAACGATTCTGGGGAATGAGATGACTCACGTATGCATCAGGATTATACCAGATCAAATATCCATTTACATTGAATTTTTTAAAAACCTCTGTTTCTTCACATGATATCAATTTACTTTTTACTCGACCAAAATATGGGGCAAATCCGCCAATATTTTGAAGTGTACTTTTTCTGAAAGACATATTTGTACCGAATAAAATCTCAGGATATTTTAAAAACATCGGCACACCACCATGATCGAGAATGGTTAAGTAAGGATTTAGCTGATCTGGAAACCACTCCGGCTTCGGTGCTTCCCAGATAGGTATTATTTTTCCACCTACACTTTCGGGTGAGGGAGAAACTCTTTCAAAATCATTAACAATGCTCTCAAGCCATTTCGGTGAAGCTATTGCATCATCATCGATAAATGCAACATACTCCCCTTTTGCCGCTCGAACACCTGCGTTACGTGAAATCGATAATCCCGGAACGGGTTCATAGATATATTGGAAATTGTGTAACGATTTGTATGATTCACAAACTCTTTTTGTTCCGTCTTCGGAAGCATTATCGACTATAATGATCTCGAATTTTGAGTTGTCAAGCGTTTGATGAAGAAGACTATCGATAGCTTTGGGTAATAAATCCGAACGATTTCGGGTGCAAATTATTGCAGATATTTTTATTGATTGTGTCATTAATTTGTTTATTTTGAATAGAAAAATGTAGGAATATATTTATTTGTTTCCAAAGTATCGATTGGCATACAGTAGCCGCAATCCTTCGGACTAAGCCCAAGGGACAACGCCTTCACGGTTGCGAAATAGGGTATCCTCGTGTAGCCGCAATCCTTCGGATTGAATCCTCAGGACAACGCTTTTATGGTTGCGCATTAGAGCATTGCCCGCAGGCATTCCGCCAGAAGCGGATAAAAAAGCCTGCAACAACATCGGATGGGCGGGGAGTTGTAGTCGCAACCTTTATGGTTGCGTTTTGGAGCTTCGCTCGCAGACGTAAAGTCTGCGGCTACGTCGGGTTGACTTTGATTTTATTTATTGAAAATAATATATTTAAAGTATGGGAAAGTTAATTCGGGAAAAACATCATCGGTTAGCGCCCGAGTGTTATATTGGTCACGTAATAGTTGCATTGACAATGCGCGTTAAAGCAAGTAAACCGATTTTTATATTCCACAACATCGTGGAATGTTTTCGCGACATATTGTTAGATGAAGCGCACAAGCAACAATGCGGTATCCACGTATACCTTTTCATGCCGGATCATTTACATCTTATAATCGAAGGAACATCCGACAATGCAAATATTTTAAAAATGGTTAACAAATTCAAACAGCAAACCGGTTATTGGTTGTATCAACATAAGCGAGAATTTCATTGGCAGAAAGATTATTACGACCATATTATACGAAACAGCGAAGACCTTCGGAAACAAATCGAGTACATTTTGCAAAATCCTGTACGGAAAGGAATCGTGGTAGACTGGAAACTATACCCATACAAAGGTTCAACCATTTACAATTTCGATGATTGGTAATAACGCGGCACACGGCCGTATGTTGCGTAATGGTGCATTGCCCGCAGACATTCCGCCAGAGGCGGATAAAAAAGCCTGCAACAACATCGGATGGGCGTAGAGTTGTAATCGCAACCTTCACGGTTGCGAAATAGGGTATCATCGTGTAGCCGCAATCCTTCAGACTAAGTCCTAAGGACAACGCCTTTATGGTTGTTAAATAGAGCTCTGCCCGCAGACATAAAGTCTGCGCCTAAGTCGGGTGGGCGTAGGGTTGTAATCGCAACCTTCACGGTTGCGAAATAGGGTATCATCGTGTAGCCGCAATCCTTCGGATTGAATCCTCAGGACAACGCTTTTATGGTTGTTAAATAGAGCTCTGCCCGCAGACATAAAGTCTGCGCCTACGTCGGGTGGGCGTAGAGTTGTAGCCGCAACCTTTATGGTTGCGCATTAGAGCTTCACCCACAGGCATTCCGCCAGAGGCGGATAAAAAAGTCTGCGGCTACATCGGGTTGATAATTAATGGATATACCGTTTAATGAAACGATAACCGATGTACACAAACACGGGTCGAATTATGGGAAACAACAATTCTGAGAATCGTTTGATCTCTCGAGTCTTAATACCACTTAATAATTGGCGATATATTTTTAGACTGAGTATATCCTTAATCATTTCTTTGCAGTAGTACTTATGACCAACCAACCTCCATCCCATGCCTTCGTTTGTACATCTCTTAACCAGCTCAGTCATTGTATAAGAATGACCATGATAACATATTGCTTTCATTTCACGATGAATTTTATAACCACCCTTTGCTAATTTCATCTGAAAAAATTTATCCTCCATCATTTCAAGCTTCTCGAGTCTGTTGCTCTCCCACACTGAGCGGCGGATAGCACAGTTAACAAACGAAACACCGATACCATTATTACTGGCTGCCCATCTTTTGCACTCGCGTGTAAAGTAAAACATTCCTACTTTTTCCCAGTAGAAATTTTCACGATCTTTTGGTAATGCAACGATGCCTTGAACCAGAGCAATATCAAGATTAGAAAATGGCTCAATTAGATTTTTAAGCCAATCGTTTCCCTTCGGTACAACATCTTGGGAGATGGCAATGATAAATTGACCTTCTGTTAAACTAAATATATAGTCGCGTGTACGGCCAAAGTTAAATTCATTTGGCTGAATTGAATAGAGTTTAATAGGATATTTTTTAATAAG
>CAYYIJ010000110.1:0-6592 GCA_964471945.1 uncultured Chlorobiaceae bacterium | reverse complement strand
CCCCTTCACGTCAGTCTTCGATAAACTCAGACTGAAAGTAGCATGGCAAGAAGTCCGATTTCTTGCTATGATATAACGGGATAGAAATCTGACTTCTAACCGAGTTTAAACCTTAAACGAAGAATTCCATCAGTGTATGTTGATGAGATAATTCTGAACTCACCAATTTCTTGCGTCGAATTAACATGTTTTCCGCTGCATGGACAGGAATCGTAATTTCCAATTCTAATAATCCTGATTAATTCACCAGCATCCTCTGGTAACTTACTTAGTGTGAATTCTTTCTTAGCATCCTCACGAGTGAGATGTTCTTCTGTAACTTTTAAATTTGATTTTATCGCTTCGTTCACTCGCCGTTCGATTTCTGTTATCTCCTCCTTTGTTATATCGCGTTGGAAACGGTAGTCTATTCGAGATTTTTTCTTTTCTATGTGAGCATTTACACTTCTGCCGCAATTAAATATTCGAACCATAGTTTGGTTCAATATGTGTTCTGCTGAGTGCATCTTTGGATCGTAATCTTTTGCCATAAAATAATTTTGGTTATTTTAAGTCTGAATTCTGTGATAATTTAAAAAATTATCATATATTCTAAAAATCGTTTTAGATAATTCCAATTAAGTATGTTTATTTTTAAGCCATTCAATGAAATGACCGAAACTGATTATTCAACTATCGGTTTTAAATCGGGATTGGAGATACACCAACAATTACGTACCTCAAAAAAATTATTTTGTAGATGTCCAGCGGGTAAGTACAGCGAAAAATATGATGCAGAAATCCTTCGGCATATGCGTCCGACTTTATCGGAACTTGGCGAGTATGACGGCACTGCATTGATGGAATTCAAAACAAAAAAAGATATAATTTATCTTATACATAGAGATACAGTCTGCACATATGAAATGGATGATACTCCACCATTCGAAATAAATGAAGAAGCGCTCGATATATCGCTTGGCATCGGGATGCTGTACAATTTGAACATGGTAGATGAGATTCATATTGCTCGTAAACAATATTTAGATGGAAGTATTCCTACCGGTTTTCAACGAACTGCTATTGTAGGTGTTGATGGGTGTATTCCTTACAAAAACGGGAAAATTAGAATACTTCAACTATCTATTGAAGAAGATGCTTGCCGTGAAGTAAGCGATGTTGGTCATCTGCGTACATATCTTACCGATAGATTAGGAATGCCGTTGATCGAAACAGTTACTGCACCAGACATGCGAACTCCTCACGAAGTTGCTGAAGTTGCACAAATTTGTCGGCGGTTAGTTAGAAGTACCTGCAAAGTCCGTACAGGTATCGGTGCAGCGCGTGAAGATGTTAATGTGAGTGTAGAAGGTGGAACGCGTGTCGAAATTAAAGGTGTACCGCGAATAGTAAATATTCCATTGCTCACATACAACGAAGCAATGCGGCAGTGGAATCTTTTACGACTTAAGGAAGAACTTCTACGTAGAGGTATTTCGATAAAAACTTTTAAATCGAAAACAGAGAGTGTTACAAAAATTCTTCGCAAGACCAGATACCAACCAATACAAAACGCGATTGAGCAGGGGATGATGGTAAATTGTGTTCTTTTAAAGGGATTCAAAGGATTATTAAGATGGCAAACTCAAACCGGAACCTATTTTTCTCGTGAAATTTCTGATAGAGTTCGTGTCGTTGCATGTTTAACCACGCTGCCGAACATTATTCATTCAGATAGCACGAGTGAAACCATAGCAACTTCAGAATGGCAAGCAATCAGAAAATATCTTGGCGGAACAGATGAAGATACACTTGTGATCGTTTGGGGCAATGAACAGGATGTTAAAGCAGGAGCAGAGGAAATTACAATCCGTGCAAAAGAAGCAACTATTGGCATTCCTTCGGAAACCAGGCAAGCATTGAGAGATGGAACAAATGGATTCGAGAGAATTCTACCTGGTCCTGACAGGATGTACCCAGATACTGACCTGCCCCCGAAAAAAATATCAGATGAACGGCTTCAGAAGATTCGCATAACTCTTCCAAAACCAATTTGGGAAAATGAGCGCTGGTACTCAGAGCTGAAAATTCCAAAAGATGTTATCAAACCGTTAGCACATTCTCAATTATCTTCATTTTTTGAATTTGCCGTTAAAGCATTGAAAATTAATCCAACACTTGCTTCTGTTGCTCTCATTCAATATCCCAAACGATTAAAACGGTTACAAAAAAATGGAAAGATATTCGATGTAGAGACGATAACGAAAATATTTGAAACATATAGTGATGGAAAAATCGGACGTGAAGGAATTTTCAGTGCAATGCGAGAATATCTTGCTAATGGAAAATTATTAATTCCAAAGAAGTGTACAGAAACTGAATTAAAAAAAGTTTTATCTAATTCAGAAAAAGAATTATCGAAGATTAAGCTATACAATTCTGAAAATAAAACACATGTACAAATGGGTATTATTATGAACAAACTGCGTGGACGTATAGATGGGGTTGTAGTTGCCGGAATGATCGGATTCTTAAAGAAAGGGGGATGCTAATGGCAGACGATTCCTATAAAGGTTACCGAGGCGAGGCACTTTCAACTCTGAAAAACTTTGATGCCTTAGTATGGAGCGATGTAGAAATTAATACAGCTACTGGAAACTACACGGGGATCATACTTCCACGTTCTGAAACTGCCGATACTCATCATATTGTTTTGAAACTTCGTTCAGGATATAACGTTGGTATTGCAGCAAAGAAGATCGAAGGTATTAAAATAGCCGGGAGGAAAGAAGCACATTACAAAATTCCTGAAAAAGCATTTCCATACGACCCCAAAAAACCTAACGTGAAACTACTTGGCACCGGTGGTACAATCGCGAGTCGTCTCGATTATCGTACTGGAGCAGTCATTCCCGCATTCACACCAGGTGAACTTTATGGTTCTGTTCCTGAACTTGCTGATATTTGCAATCTCGAGACCGAAAAACTATACAGTGTTTTCAGCGAAAATATGGGACCTGAACAATGGATAGGAACTGCACAAGCAATTGGTCGAGAAATTGAAAAGGGAGTACAAGGAATCGTTATAGGACACGGCACAGACACAATGCACCATACCGCTGCAATACTTTCCTTCATGGTTCAGAAATCACCTGTACCGATTGTAATGGTTGGCTCGCAGCGCTCCAGCGATCGCCCCTCTTCAGACGCCGCATTAAATTTACAGCACAGTGTGAAAACTGCAGCTGAGAGTGATATCGCTGAAATAATGGTGTGTATGTTCGGTCCAACATCTGATATGTATGGTCTGCTTCATCGCGGTACTCGTGTACGTAAGATGCACTCGAGTTATCGATCTACATTTCGTACTATTGGTGATATCCCGATTGCAATGGTAAGCACTGAAAAGATAATTCCAATTCGCCAAGATTACAAGCGTCGCCGTCATGATAAGAACGTTGCTATTAACACAGCATATGAAGAACAAGTGAGCATCGTCTATTATTACCCTAACATGAAACCCGACATCATCGACTCACTCATTGATAACAGTTATAAAGGAATCGTTATTGCCGGTACGGGACTTGGACATGTGAATAAACCTCTGTATCCTTCGTTAAAGCGCGCAAAGGAGAAGGGGATTGCTGTCTACATGACTGTACAAACACTATGGGGTTATGTGCAAATGTATGTTTACGATACTGGTCGCGATATGATGGAATTGGGTGTTATTCCCGGGGCAAATATGCTGCCTGAGGTTGGATACATGAAATTGGGCTGGGCGCTTGGGCAGACAAATGATTTGGAAAAAGTAAGAGAAATAATGATGACACCAATTGCAGGTGAAATTACCGAGCGCGAGCCAAGCAACGGATATCTGATTTTCCAGGGTGGGATACCTGAAGTGGAGCAGTTTATTTCCAAATATAGGAAGTAGTTTTATAAAAAATCATGCAATAATCCTGAGATAAAGAAAGCTGCCAAAAAATACTTGGCAGCTTTCTTCTGAGGTACATTATTAGGTTTTGGTAACTTGCCCCTTAACCCATTTTGTTGTAACCGACTTTGGTCGTACTATTGGGTAACCCATTGCACGGGCAATGATTGCTTGTGCAGCAACACCAAGTGTACGAGAGACACTGAATAGGACTGTGTAGTAATCAAATTCAGTCATCCCATAATGATACAAGAGCGCTCCAGAGCCAGCATCTACATTGGGCCACGGATCTTTAATTTTCTGTACTTGCTTCAATACATCGGGAACTACATCGAATACGTTAGACACAGTTTGGACAACTGGATCGTCAAAGCAATACTTCTTACCGAATGCAAGGAATGCATCGAAGCGTGGGTCTGTAATTCTTAAAACTGCATGTCCGTAACCCGGAACAACTCGACCGGCGTTAAGTGTTTCCTGAGCATAATTTTTCAATTGTTCAGGTGTAGGTTTACCGCCAAACTTTTTATTCGTTTCAAGAATCCATCCGAGGCATTCCTGATTTGCAAGACCGTGCAGAGGCCCAGCAAGACCGTTTAATCCAGCCGATACTGCGTAGTATAAATCGGATAGTGCTGAAGAAACTGTTGCAGTAGTTGCGGCGCTAACGTTTCCGCTTTCATGATCTGTATGAAGGGTAAGGTATAGCTGCATCATTTTTGTGAATTCACCGTTAGGGTCCGGAAGTCCAAGCATATGTACATAATTAGCTGCCCAGTCGATTCCTTTCTTTGGTGCAATTCGTTCACCTTTATTAAATCGCATACGATAAATGCCTGCTGCAATACCTGGAAGCTTTGCTATCAAGTTAAGGGCATCTTCTAGCATAGGTTCCCAGTAAACATCTTTTTTCATTCCTTCGTTATATTTTTTACGGAATAAAGATTCTCTTTCCATCACCAATACCGCTGTATCGAACATGCACATTGGATGGGAATCTTTAGGCATTGCTTTTAAAACATCCCAAACATAAGATGGTACGTCTTGCCGTGTCTCTAAATCCATCTGTAAAGATTTTAATGATGCTGCATCAGGCAAATCGCCTGTGCAAAGCAAATAAAATATTTCTTCAGGTAATTTATCTTTTATTTCTCCGATAGGTCGTTCTCGGATTATCAATCCTTTATCCGGTGGTACTTCAGATGTATCGCATACTAAACAACGAATGCCTCTTTGTCCGCCATATAATTGTTCAACTGTAACTTCAGACACAACTTTAGCTCCATGTTCTTTGACGAGGTTTTTCACCTCGTCCCTAAGGCCAGGAATTATTTGTGCAAGCTTTTCTTTTAATGTTGCCATATTGATCTCCTTTGTTGTAAACAATGAAATTATTAGTGGATTATATTATTTCTCTTTTCATTAGAATTCTAACTATGTTAAGAACTGAATCAATCGGGTCGTGATCGTAACCAGATTGGAAATAACTATACATGGAATGTATGGAAATATAATATAGTTTCTTGATTTTCACAAATAATACAGAATAAAATATTTATTTTATTTAATCATAAAGATTATATGATCACTTGTATTTTAAACTTTACCTCTCACTGTCTGAAAATATTCCATAATTCATCGAAATATAAAAGAAAAGAGATATTATATTTAAATACCTTTTTACCCGAATAATCGTTTAATTGCATCCAACAAAATTCTTGATTAAATTATAAACAGTCAGTCAGTCACTATTCGACGGGATGAATATGCCTGGATCAACTGCCTTACGCTCCCGGTGATTTGCGTGATTTAGGTGGAATATTGTAACGTTTTGATGTTAAAGAAAGCCAAGAGATGAAAGTTCTTCTAGTTTACCCTCGATATCCAGATACGTTTTGGAGTTTCAGGCACGCACTAAAATTCATATCTAAAAAAGCAAGTCTTCCACCTTTAGGACTTCTCACTGTCGCTGCAATGCTTCCAACAGATTGGGAGAAACGTTTGGTTGACTTGAACATCGCAAATCTAGAAGATGATGACATCCAGTGGGCAGATTATGTTTTCATAAGCGCAATGTCGATTCAAAGTGAATCTGTAAAGACAACTATTCATAGGTGCAAGTCACTGGGTACAAAGATTGTCGCGGGTGGTCCGCTTTTCACTGCCCGACATGAAGAGTTTGAGAATGTAGATCATTTTGTGCTTAACGAGGCGGAGATAACCCTACCATTATTTTTAGAAGATTTAAAAAATGGAACTGCCAATCAAATCTACACAACAGATAAATGGGCTGACATTGAAACTACGCCAACACCACTTTGGGAACTGATTAATTTCAAACACTACGCAACGATGAATATCCAGTACTCTCGCGGTTGTCCCTATGATTGCGATTTCTGTGATATCACTGTCCTTTATGGTCGGAAACCTCGTACGAAAGGAAAAGAACAAGTCATTGCGGAATTAGAAAGTCTTTATACTTCGGGGTGGCGGGGAAATGTTTTTTTAGTCGATGATAATTTCATAGGCAATAAAGGAAAAGTTATAAAGGAGATTCTTCCTGCGATAATCGAATGGATGAATCAACGAAAACATCCTTTCGTTTTCTCTACCGAAGCTTCTATAAATCTTGCAGATGATGAAGAACTTATGCTATTAATGGTTCAAGCTGGCTTT
>CAYYIJ010000109.1:0-6595 GCA_964471945.1 uncultured Chlorobiaceae bacterium | reverse complement strand
GTTTAGAGCCCGTAGCTCAGGGGTAGAGCATCTGCCTTTTAAGCAGAGGGCCGTTGGTTCAATTCCAACCGGGCTCACAAAGAGAGCCGTTGGTTCTCAGCCGAAGGCTGATCCGCCACTGGCGGAAATTCCAACCGGGCTCACAAAGAGAGCCGTTGGTTCTCAGCCGAAGGCTGATCCGCCACTGGCGGAAATTCCAACCGGGCTCACTTTCAATGCAAAATGCAAAATTAAAAATGAAAAAAACCCGATTGACTGAATTTGTCTGCTTTTTAATTTTCAATTTTGACTTTTTACTTGACTATGCGCGAGTGGTGGAACTGGCAGACACACCATCTTGAGGGGGTGGCGCCCGGAAGGGTATGCGAGTTCAAGTCTCGCCTCGCGCACAAATATTTTTTCGGAAATACTTGACTTTCTCATTTCCATTTCATATTTTACTTCACAAAATATGGTTAATTGGTATAAAATAGCGGCTCTGTTTTTGGCTCTGTTCTTACTCTCGGGCATTGCTTCCGCAGATGTTATTAAATCCGGCTCATTAATCGCTTTCAGTGACGGTATTCATGTTACACTTCGTTGGGTCTCAGATGATGAATTGAACGTTGTGAGATATGAAATATTGAGAAGTTCCTCGCTCGATAATGGATATATCACAATTGCTTCGATTAACCCAAAGGGACCATCGGCATATGAATTTGTTGATAATTCAGCATTCGCCAAAGGAACGACTGTTTATTATTACAGGATTAGAGTCAAGTTCCCCAAAGAAGAATCTTATTACCCAGTGATGAATGAGAAACCATTGATTGTTCACCATAACGTCTCTGGTGTGCGTCGGACTTGGGGAAGCATTAAAGCGATGTTCCGATAAATAAGAATTCTTTTAATATTATTCTCTTAAGAGCGAGGGATAACTATCGCTCTTTTTTATTTTTATCAATAACATGATTGTCAAGAAAAAAATCATACTCGCATCCCGTTCTCCAAGAAGGCAGACTTTACTTCGGCAGATTGGTTTAGATTTTATTGTTATCGAGAGTGGGATCGATGAGAATCAAGACATTATAAAACCAATCGATCATGTAACTATTCTTTCCCAAAAAAAAGCATCAACAGTCGCTGCGAGAATTGATGATGGATTCGTAATTGGTGCCGATACGATTGTCGTTTTAGATAAAGATATTTTGGGAAAACCTAAGGATGAAAAGGATGCATTCTCGATGTTATCGGTACTAAGCGGACGCACACACGAAGTTTATACTGGCTTCACAATCCATGATAGTCCTTCAAATATATTCATTACTGATTATGAAGTAACAAAAGTTACATTCCGTTCGTTGTCCTCTACTGAAATAAGTGAATATGTTAAATCGGGTTCACCGATGGATAAAGCTGGATCGTATGGAATACAGGATGATTACGGTGCTGTTTTCGTTGAGAGAATTGATGGATGTTTTTATAATGTAGTTGGATTTCCGCTCACAAAGTTTTATCTTGCAATGAAAATATTTCAAAAAGAGTTAGGACTATTGTATGAATAAAAAAATCAGAGTATTAATTGCAAAAGTGGGTCTCGATGGTCATGATCGAGGTGCAAAAGTGATTGCCGCCGCTCTTCGCGATGCCGGTATGGAAGTGATTTATTCTGGATTACGAAAATCACCTGAAATGGTTGTTGATGCCTCTTTACAAGAAGATGTAGATGCTATCGGTGTCAGCATCCTTAGCGGTGCCCATATGACAATCTTTCCACGAATATTAACTCTCATGAAAGAAAAAAGTATGAATGATGTTCTCCTCTTCGGTGGAGGAATTATTCCAGATCAAGATATTGCAGCTCTCAAGAATATGGGTGTTGGAGAGCTTTTTACACCGGGCGCTTCCACGATAGATATCATCGCATATGTGAAAGATTGGATAGGTAAAAATCGTCCGATGTAAATCTTACTCTTCGCTAATCCAGATTTTTGGTGCGATAGGGATGAAATCTTCGTCATCTTCTATCGGCTCTATGCCTTCGATTCTAACGAGCGATGTAATAATTTGAATTTCTTTTAAAGAAAAAGAAAATAAATCATCGATTGAGAAAATAGCATGAAAATCTTGTGGCTTAAAAAAGTTTTCGAGTTTTTTTGCAAACTCATCTAAACGTTTCAGATAATATTTCACATTCTCATCCGGGAAATTAGGATCCCATTCGTTAGCTGGCTTATGATTTTCAAATCCTCTGATCGTTGAATCTTCCCCTGATAAATAGTAAGTGATTTGATCACCAGGTCTCCAGCTAATGCCCGTTTTGACAGCAACCTCATAGGCAGCAGCGCGATGTCTTGATCCAGATTCAATTGATTTTGTATACTCATCATAACTCTCTCGGAGGACTTCAGTTCGGGAAAAATCTTTTATTGCCAATTTACGTTCTGATATTGCTTTAAAATAATGAATATAAGCATTATGCAGCTTTTCATAATCATTATTTAACAATCCATCAATACATTGGTGGATAAACTCTCTTCCAAATCGTTCCATCGTTCGAGAAATAATGGATGCCCCTTTGATATGAATATTATTATCGTAATCAAGAACTGCATAGTTTTTCTTTTTGTAACAAAATATTCGCTTGTATTCTCCCCGAATGGTTACATTCATCCCAAAAGGTATCGCTTCGTTGATACGCTCGATATATTGTTTTTTCTTTAATTCGGTTTGATGCGAAATAGGTGGAACAAAATATATTTCATCTGTATCGACAAGAAGAACGACTCCCTCCATAGATGTGATTAATGAGATTACATCTTGTATTATTTTTTTGCCATGCTTCGAAAGCTCCTCTGAAAGTGCAAAATCATTAAACATAGTCCGACTATTGCTCAAATACCAAGAAAGCGAATTTATCATATTCTTCAGAGCCGCTTGGGCTGCGATATCAATTTGATAATCCGGATTTTCCTGAAACTTAATTAAGTCGTTAAGCAGCTGTTGGAATTTATTCAACAGATCAGTTTTCGGCGATAACGATTTATTCAATAATATCTTAGGATACAACAAATCAATTACAATATGTATGATAGGACCGAGGACACCAGAATAAAACATATCAAAATATCCGAGTGTTGGTGGTGAACCAAATTCATGTTGTGGTACTGAATGTTTTTTATGGATGTATTCACGAAGAAGAATTGATTCGATTTTTGTGAAAGTGTTCGAGCGTGTTACAGCTCCATAGTTATATGGAAGCATCTTTGTCAATTGAAAAATTCCGGGAGACAGTTTTTCACTTAATAATCGTATTTCACTAACCTTTTCAAGATGTCGCTGAATCAGGGTTTCTGGTTCATGATCCCAGTACCAAGAAATTCGATCCGGTGGAATATTTTTAGAAAAAGATTTCGGTATGTAGTCTTCGGGTTTTATTTCTGAGTTCTCTGCGTATTGAAGAAGCTGGAGTGTATCAATAACATGTCTTCCATTTATCTCATATATTGTAGGTGAAAATCCACGCTCCCAAAATGGTGTGTACGTATCCACAGAACGGATTGATGAGTTATCTCGCCCAATATTGAAATCAACGCCAAGTAACTCACACCGAGTTAAAATGTATGGTAGATCAAAGTTAAATAAATTATGTCCTTCCAAAACATCGAAATCCTTTTCCTTGATAATTTGGATGAGTTCTTGGAGCATTTCTACTTCACTTTTTCGCTTTCCATTCATCACATATTCCAAACCATGATTATCAGAAAGAATTATCAGTATGATTCGATCTTCGGAGCGATGAGGATTATTAGATTTAAAACCGTGTTTTGTATATGTTCCTACCGTAATTTGTAGGCGATTTAGTTCACTGAAATTCATTCCCTTAAATAATGTTCTACCGCTTTGGAGAAGAAATTGGGAAACAGGGTCTGGACGAAAATGAATTACAGGTAAATCTAAATATGAGTTAACGGTTGTCGGTGCATTTTCATTATACTTTTTCAGAATATGATTTATCGCATCCCAAATATCAACCCAGCTTTGGAAAGCACACAGATAGCGGTAATAATTTTCTCCGTCAAGCTCCTTAATCCAATATTTAGACTGAATATTTTTTAGATATGATATATTAGAAAGATGAAAGAATGGGAAAAATTCTATTTCTTTAGTTACTATCCCATCGCTGCTGCGGATAAAAATCCGCATCGTCCGGTCACTAGCGGGGTGAACCGCTACTATTCTTTCTTCCGAGTTCCAGCCGTATAGTAACGAGTTCACCCCATAGAAAATTTATTTCTGTTTTGTTTTATCAAGAAATGGCGTAATTATATCTATTGGAACAGGGAATAGGATAGTCGAATTCTTATCGGCAGCTACTTCAGTAAGTGTTTGTAAGAATCTCAACTGTAACGCAATTGCATTTTTACCGATAATATCTGCTGCCTCAGATAGCCTCTGACTTGCCTGCATTTCACCTTCCGCATGAACGATCTTTGCACGGCGTTCACGTTCGGCTTCCGCTTGTTTTGCCATTGCTCGCTGCATTTCGAGGGGAAGGTCAACCTGTTTCACTTCAACATTCGACACTTTGATCCCCCATGAAGCAGTATGCTCGTCTATGATTCCTTGTAATTGTTGATTAATCTTTTCACGGCGTGCCAATAAGTCGTCTAATTCTGATTGTCCCAGTACGCTCCGCAATGTCGTTTGAGATAATTGTGATGTCGCATAAAGATAGTTTTCAACATCGACTATAGCTTTATCGGCTTGGACAACCCTGAAATAAACAACTGCATTTACTTTTATGGATACGTTATCCTTGGTGATAATGTCTTGAGGTGGTACGTCTAATACAACGGTGCGTAAACTAACTTTCACCATTCTATCAACAAGTGGTATGAGTAAAATTATCCCGGGACCTTTCACACCGATAAGGCGCCCGAGTCGGAATATTACACCGCGTTCATATTCCCGCAATATGCGGATAGCGTTAGATAATATGATGATGGCAAATAAAATTACCATCATTATGAAAAGCGAAAATATTTGCATGATTTCCTCCATGCTTATTTGTGATTGTTAAATTTTACGGACTTTTAGTTTTAATTTTTCGATTTCTTGAACTTTGATTTTTGTTCCTCTTCTTAATATCCCGTCTAAACTGGTTGCATTCCAAATTTCACCGTGAACTCTTACCAAACCATCAGGTCGCAGATCATTCATAACCTCACCAGTTTCACCAATTATTCCTTCTATACCAGTTGTTGGCTTTGAGCGCTGAGCTTTAAGACCAAGTCCAATTGCAAATATGAAAAATGCTGTAGTAAGAAGAACGGCGATCAAGATAACTTCCCACGAGATTGTAACAAAATCAAAAAATGATTCGTTTTCGATAAGCATGATTGATCCTAATGCTAATGAAATAATTCCGCCAATGGTTAAAAGACCATAGCTCATAATTTTAATTTCTAATATGAAAAGAACAATAGCGAATAAAATAAGTGCAATGCCCGCATAATTTATCGGCAAAGTATGCAGTGAATAAAATGCAAGAATAAGGCAAATAAAACCGACCACGCCAGGGAAAATCGAACCCGGATTATATAATTCAAAGAGTAAACCATATATTCCTAACATCATCAAGATGTAGGCAAGGTTGGGGTCGCTTAAGATATCCAATAGCTTTTGTTGAAATGATTTTTCAACCGTCAGGATAACAGCATTTTCCGTATTGAGAATTCTTTTTCCTGCTGTCGTCTCTATTTCTTTGTTTTGAAGAATTTGAAGCAAGCGTCCAATGTCGTTCGCTATTGTGTCTATAACACGTTCCTTTAGAGCTTCTGTTTCAGTGATAGAAAGACTTTTCCTGACTGCGTCTTCAGCCCATTTTATATTTCGATTACGTTTTTCACTGATGGTTCGGATAAAAGCCGCTGCATCGTTTGTTGCTTTTTCCATCATTACAGAATCTTTTTGCTCACCTATGGAAACAGGATGGGCTGCACCTATGTTAGTACCGGGTGCCATAACAGCGAAATGTGAAGCCAATGTTATAAACACACCTGCGGATGCCGCCTGAGAACCACTTGGTGAAACATATACAACTACTGGTATTGGAGAAGTGAGAATATCAGTAACAATTATTCGTGTCGATTTCAATAGTCCACCTGGAGTATTAAAATTAATAATTAAACACTCAGATTTCGCTTCTGTTGCTTTTTCTATCGTTTGATGTATAAAATCAGCGGTTGCTGGATTGATAGCTCCGTCGATTGAAATAACATGAACATTCGTCTGCTGAGAAAACGAATTCAGACTTACTGTCAACCATAAGCAAATATTGAAGAATAATTGTCTCATTTGTTATTATAATTATTTAGTACCAACAGAGTTCAATTTAAATTACATAAAATTATAACGAATGGCAAAAATTTTGTGTTCCAGTAATCTTCTTTTGTGTGGCTTTTAGTCTTCTAAACAAAGTTCCGTTTGAACGGAACGTAGTTTGGCGGAAAGGGTGGGATTCTCCGCCAGAGGCGGATCAGCCTTCGGCTGAGAACCCACGTACCGCTGTTTTGCAAACGTCATCAAGAAATTTTCTACCTTGTCCAGATTT
>CAYYIJ010000108.1:0-6618 GCA_964471945.1 uncultured Chlorobiaceae bacterium | reverse complement strand
TTAGACCCTGAAATGAATTCAGGGTGACCCTTTGGGTGATTTTTCAGAAGTCTCCGGATCTGACTTTCTCTTGAAACTTTTGGGAAGTTAGTTATTGCGGAGGGTGTCAGCCCTGCTCGAGAAATCGGGCGGGGCTTTGTTTTGCTTGGTAGAGTGCGATTACGAATCGCACTCTACAGAAATTGGTTTCTCAAGAAGAATTTTATTAGCTTAATCTAATTTATGTTTCTACCGACAACTAAACAAGAACTCGACAACCTCGGCTGGGAAGAATTAGATGTCATTATTATTTCAGGTGATACATACATCGATAGCTCGTATAACGGCTCGGCGGTTATCGGGAAAGTACTTCTTGACGCCGGATACAAAGTTGGAATCATTGCTCAACCCGACATCAACAGCAAGGAAGATATCACACGCTTAGGAGAACCAAAATTATTTTGGGGAATTACATCTGGCTGCGTGGACTCAATGGTGGCAAATTACACAGCAACCAAAAAACCCAGACGGCAAGATGATTTTACACCCGGAGGACGAAATGACAAACGACCTGATCGTGCAGTCATTATCTACTCAAATCTAATCCGACGATACTTCAAGAATACTAAACCAATTGTGTTAGGCGGCATCGAGGCAAGCTTGCGTCGTATCGCTCATTACGATTACTGGGATGATAAAATCCGCCGATCTATTCTTTTTGATGCAAAAGCAGATGTACTTGTTTATGGAATGGGTGAAAAAGCAACTTTAGAAATTGCAAATCTTTTCGCGAGTCAACCTTGCGAAGGTTCTACATCCTTCGTAAGGTTACAGAACATTCGAGGGATTTGTTACATTTCAAAAATTCCAAAAGAAGATTACATCGATCTACCATCATTTCAAGAAGTAATTGAGGATAAAAAAAAGTTCATTAAGATGTTTCATACTTTTTATAAAAATAATGATCCGATTACGGCAGAGGGATTACGTCAACAATACGGCGATAGATACTTGATACAAAATCCACCGGCACATCATCTCACGCAGGGTGAAATAGATAACATCTACAACCTTAAATATGAAAGAGATGTTCATCCATACTATAAAAAAGATGGTGATATCCGTGCTATGGAAACGATTAAATTCTCTATAACAACACATCGAGGTTGTTACGGTGAGTGTAATTTCTGTGCAATCGGTGTTCATCAAGGAACAACAATAATATCTCGCAGTGAAAAATCGATTGTCAATGAAGCTAAGAAAATATCTCAGCATCTTGATTTTAAAGGATATATTCACGATCTCGGTGGTCCAACGGCAAACATGTACGGAATTGAATGCAATAAAAAATTATCACACGGGATGTGCATGAAGAAAACGTGCCTATTTCCCACTACGTGCAAGAAACTCCCTGTTGATCATAAATCGCAAGTTGAATTATTGAGGAAATTACGGAAAATAGATGGCGTGAAAAAAATATTTGTTGCATCCGGAATTCGGTATGATATGATAATAGATGACACGAAATTCGGTGATGATTATCTTCGGGAGTTAGTGAGGCATCATATATCCGGTCAATTGAAGATTGCGCCTGAGCATACTGAAGCTAAAGTGTTGCAACTTATGAGAAAATCTGGAACACCATATCTCACCGAGTTCAAAAATAAATTTGACAGCATGAACATGCAAGTAAAGAAAAAACAATATCTTACATATTATCTTATCGCTGCTCATCCAGGGTGCAACCTTAACGATGATATAAGGATGAAGCGATATGTTTCAATGGAATTGAAAATAAATCCAGAGCAGGTGCAGATATTCACTCCAACACCATCAACATATTCAACACTGATGTACTACACCGAGATGAATCCTTGGACTGGAGATAAGTTATTCGTAGAAAAAAGCATCGCTAAAAAAGAACAGCACAAAAATATTATCACTAAAAATATATTCAAAAAGAGGTAAATAATTTAGTGCTGAGGTGAAGATTGAATTGAAGATAATATCGCTTGAAAGGGAATCGCACCTTCACGAATAAGTATCAATTTATCTTCAGATGCATCAATAACTGTGGAGGGAATAAGGGATGTATTATCTCCGGCATCAATAATCAAATCGACCTTATGAGAAAATATTTTTATCAATTCATCGATTTCCGCCGACTGTTTGTCACCAGAGATGTTGGCACTTGTAGAGACGATTGGTGATCGACATAATTTAATTAATTTCAAACAAAAATTATATTTAGGTACCCGAATTCCGATTTTACCATCATCAGAAATCAGTAACGGAGAAATACCTTTTCTCGCTTTGAAGAGCATTGTTAAAGGCCCAGGCCAGAATCGGTGGATTAATTCTTTAGTTTTTTGTGAGATACCTTCGACAAGATCATTCAACATCGTAATATTCCCAGCAAGCACAAGAGCTGGGTTTTTGGGATTGCGTTGTTTTATCTTAAAAACCATATCTACAGCTTTTTTATTAAACGCATCACATCCAAGTCCATAAATTGTATCGGTTGGATTTAGGATAACCCCGCCTTTCTTGATAACTTCCACCGTTTGACTAATCGATTGTGATTGTATGTGCTTTGGATTTATTTTAAGAATATTACTCATCTGATTAATAACCTTTACTTATTGATATGAATAATTACACTATTTAGAACATCGTTGACTGTAATTCGTTTCATGCACTCAAATGTTTTAATCGGGCATTCTGGACCACCATGGATACTACATGGGCGGCATGATAAATCTTTGACTTCAACAACAACATCATCTTTTCCATAAGGAGCGAAACCGAATTCTGGTACTGTTGCACCAAAAATAGCAACGACTGGAGTCTGCATCGCAACAGCAAGGTGCATTGGTGCACTGTCGTTAGAAATTAATAATTTACAACGTCGTATCAACTCCGCTGACTGCAATAGAGTAAGTTTTCCGGCTGCCGAATAAACATGCTTAGAAGGGATAGAATTATTGATTTGCTTACACAACTCTGTATCAACATCACCGCCAATCAAAATTATATGGAAACCCTTCGAAGTCAGGTGGGCAATCAACTCGATAAATCGTTCCTTTAACCATTGTTTCGTTTTCCAAACGGTTCCGGGTGCAACACCAATGATAGAGTTAACATGTTGAATACCATAATCTGATAAAAAAAGTCCGACTTTTATTCTATCATGGAAAGAAGGAAATAGCTGAGGTAATTCTTTTTCGATATGATCTATCCCAAACGGTCTGAGCAAAGACAGATTTCTCCCGATCTCATGAGAGGAAGGATCATAATGTATCACCTTATTATAAAGAAAACACCAGGCACTTTTATCGAACCCAACGCGGTGTTTAATTCCGGCTAATTTGACTATCACGGCGCTCCTCATAGAACGGTGTGGAACAAATGCAATATCATAGTTCCTATCACGTATTTTTTTTATTTGTCGAATTAACCCACTTATCCCAGAATCTTCCCCTTTTTTATCAAATATTACCGCTTCATTAATAGCAATGTGATTAGCAAGTAATTCAGCGGTCCGAGGGATTACAATCATATCGATCAATGCTTTCGGGTATTGCCGACTTAATACTTGAGCTAAAGGGAGAGTGAGAATTACATCACCGGCAAATGCGGTTTGCAAAATCAGAATTCTATTCAATTCTTGTTTCATCTTAAACATCACTCTCTGGTTTTAAATGTTTCCATCTTCTATGCATCCACAACCAATGATCGGGATATTGGCGAATGTATTGCTCAAGAATTCCTAAATGCCGCCGAGTCAACTCGATAACATTCTCTTCCGTTTGGTCAATAAGGTCGGCAAATGAAATTTCTTCGAATATCGCTTTATAAGTCCCGCCCGATTGCCGTATTAAAAAACTCATAATAAGCGGTACCCGACTTCTTAATGCAAAAACTGCTGCTCCTTGATGCGTTGCCACAGTCCGACCAAAAAAATCCATATATATTCCACCTTTTTCGTCACCGCTTTGATCTGGTGCAATTCCTATGATTCCACCGTTTTGTAACGTTCGAATAATTTCTCGAACTGAAATACCCATCGGGATAACTTTATTGCCAAAAAGACAACGATGCCGATTGATAACTCCATCGACTAATTTATTATTCTGAGTCTGAACAATAATTGAGACAGGAATGTGAGTAATGTATGCCATCCCGAGAGCGTTTAGCTCCCAATTCCCGAAATGACCTGCGAGAAGAACCATACCTTTGCCGACAGTGTGCCTGTTTAGGAACAATTCAAGATTTTGTGGTTTCACAAGCTTTCGGATAATTTCACCTGTCAGATTAGGAAACCATAACAGTTCCACCAAAGTTATTCCATAATTTAAGAACGATCCCTTCGCAATAATAATACGTTCTTCCTCAGATTTTTCAGGAAAAGCAGACAATAAATTTTCAAGTGCTATTGTTCGTCGGCTTGTAAATAAATGATATGCGATCATCCCTAACATAGCTCCGAATCGCTGAGCTGATTTCAACGGTAAAGCTAAAACGAACCATTTGAAAAGTTGAAAAAAAATAAATTCAATTTGATAACGCATAATGACTATCAGCGCATCCTCGATGCATAACGATTATACCAATCTCCATCGTATAGCTCGCCCCGGTGAGTGGAATGAACCAAACGATAATTCCCTAAACCTTCGCGATCTACGAACACGAATAACACCCCGCCCTGAATATTGTTGTAGTGCCAAATCTCATAAGAATTACTTTCAGTTGAACTGGGAAAACGCTCGATCTCATCACAATGACCATAAACTAAATGGACACGCCCGCGATCAGTTTTCCACCCCTCCCGCAATCCCGTTGATAAATTATCATTTGTGTATTGGATTCGTTTATAATAATCATCTTCGTTAATTTGCCCAGCAACATTGCGTCTTTGCCAAAAATCGAATATGAATTTCTGCTTGGCTTTTACATCCATTAGATTATAGAACTGATCTTTCTCATTCTCTGTGGCAATATACTTTATATATTCAAATGATTTATTCAATTCATCTTCATTCATAATTGCATACCGACTTCGGGTTACATCCATCCTTTGCTCGATCATCGTTGAATCGAATACTGCTCCATATCTGTAAATGTAAAATTTCTTTACTGATTCAGCAATAACCTTTTTAGATGTATCGAGTAAAGATATTCGAAATTGATATGTTCCGGTTTTTAATGGGGAGAGATTTATCGTTCCTACTTCAACGATTGCATTATACATCCGAGGTTTTGTTTTATCCTTGATAATTACTTCACTCCCGACTGCATCAATAACAGTAGTGCGAACTATTATATTAGATTCCTCTTTCTTTAAAAGTAAGTTATAAGCAACTGCATAATAACAAAGATCAGGTAAACCAGTGCCGTACATTCGGCTTGGATTTGGTATTACTTCGAGTGTATTTTTATAGAATAAAGACTCCTCATTCGTAGATGCCTGTACTGACGTGCAAAATTCAATATCACTTAAAAATTCACTATCAGTCGGGTACATGCTTATCCTCAATGGTATAGCAAGACTATCTTTACGCGTTGGATCGAGTGCATCACGGGAGTTAAATAACATAGTGTAATCACCTTGTGGCAACACAATTGTTTGCATCCCAACCAACGATTGCGCTGTTGGCAGATGATCTGCGGACTTTAGTGCATAGGTAACCGTCCAGGTTTTATTTGCTACTATTCGGGTGTCGTCTTTTATTATCCAATCGAAAATAATTTTTCCACTATATTGACCGGAATCGTATCGGTAGGTGAGCATTCCCTCTGAAAAACTGTAATACATTTCGAGAAATACCTGTGATGAATCACTATAAAAACGTGCATAATCGACGTCTATTCTTAGATCATTTTTTGAGTTGATTATGTCTTGACCAATTAGACAATTGCATGATAATAAAAGTACGATTAATATCTGTAAATATTTATTTTTCATTCTTTATTCACCTATTACTTTTACAATAACACGTTTTCGACGTTGACCGTCAAACTCGGCATAATATATTTGCTGCCAGGGACCGAAATCGAGTCTCCCATCGGTTATCGGAACAATGACTTCGTGGTGAACCAAGAGACTTTTAAGATGGGCATCACCATTTGTTTCACCCGTACGATGATGTTTGTAGTTTGAATTGAAAGGGGCAAGCTTTTCCAGCCAATCATCAATATCCTGTATCAACCCTGATTCAGCATCGTTAATATAAACACCAGCGGTAATATGCATTGCCGAGACTAATACCATCCCCTCTTTCACCGTACTGCGTATAACAATTTGTTGAACTTCGTCAGTAATATTGATATAATCGCGTTTCTTTTTTGTATTGTACCAAAGATATTCAGTTTTTGATTTCATATTTTAATCTCCATTCTACAATGATAGACTCATACCGTCCGCGGTAGACGGATTGTTTCGGCATCTATGCTCAGACCCTGAAGCAAGCCTGCCCTGACGACAGGTCAGGGTTCAGGGGGACTCAGCCGCGGGAGTCATGCCGAATTTAGTTCGGCATCTGTACCTTGCCAACGAGTCATGCTGAACTTGTTTCGGCATCTGTACGCTGACTCCTATCCACAGGGCTCAACTCGATTCCCGGCTCTGACCCTGAAACT
>CAYYIJ010000107.1:0-6755 GCA_964471945.1 uncultured Chlorobiaceae bacterium | reverse complement strand
AGACCCTGAAATGAATTCAGGGTGACCCTTTGGGTGATTTTTCAGAAGTCTCTGTTAGATATTTTCTTCATTTGTTCAATTCCTTTCTTACCAATATCACTACGATAGTATGCACCATCGAATGTAATTTTCTCAACAGCTCTATACGCTTTGTCAATCGTTCCTTCTAAATCACTTCCGAAAGCTGTAACACCAAGAACACGACCACCTGAAGTAACAGTAACATCTTTATTATACTTCGTTCCCGCATGAAAAACAACAACATCTTTATCAACGACAGTATCTAATCCAAAAATCTGTTTATCAACCTCGTAACTATCGGGATAACCGCCTGAGGCAATTACAACACAAACTGCCGAATCATTTTTAAGTTTCAATTTTGTAGTCGAGAGTTTCCCATCGGCAATTTCAATCATTATTCTTACAATATCCTCACCGACAAGTGGGAGAACAACCTGCGTTTCAGGATCACCAAAACGACAGTTATACTCCACAACCTTTGGACCAGTTTCAGTTAGCATCAAGCCAACATACAAACAACCTTTGTATGTGCGTCCTTCTTTTGCCATCCCCAAAAGCGTAGGTCGGATGATATCTCTCTTTACCCTATTCAATATATCTTCTGTTACAATCGGTGCTGGTGCATAAGCTCCCATGCCACCTGTATTTTTTCCTTTATCGCTGTCAAGGATTCTTTTATGATCTTGAGCAGGTGAAAGAAGCACGAAATCTTTTCCATCTGTTAACGCAAAAACGGATGCTTCTTCACCAACAAGATATTCTTCTATCACAACCTTTGCACCGGCTTCACCAAATACTTTTTGTGCAAACATCAAATCAAGCGCTTCGAGTGCTTGCTCTTTAGTTTCGCATACAGAAACACCCTTGCCAGCCGCTAAGCCATCGGCTTTAATAACTATTGGAACAGGTATTTCGTTGATATACCTCTCCGCATCGAATCTTTCGGTAATATTGAACGAGCGGAACTCTGCTGTTGGGATATTGTACATCTTCATGAATTGTTTCGCGAATACTTTGCTCCCTTCCAACTCTGCGGCAGCTTTGGATGGACCAAAAATTCTTAATCCATTCGATTCGAACAAATCCACAATCCCCTCGACTAACGGCTGCTCGGGTCCTACAATCGTGAGATCGATTTTCGATGCCTTAGCAAATAGCAGCAAAGCATTCAACTCGGATGATTTAATCCGCACTATTTCGGCGATGGAAGCGATACCGGCATTCCCGGGCGCACAATAAAGCTCTGTTACCAGCGAACTTTGTTTGATTTTCCAAACAAGTGCATGCTCACGACCGCCAGAACCAATTACAAGAACTTTCATTCTGTCACCAAGAATCCAAATATTTTTGAAAGCTCATTTGTCAACTCGATACGATTATATTTCTCAACAACTTCATCGAGTGGTTTTGGTAGTTTATTCTGCTTATGCAGCTCATACAACTGAAGAATAGCTGCGGCAATAGCTTTTACATCTGTCGGTGCAACGATTATATTTCCTTCTGCTTCTTCTAATGTTTGTTTGATAAATCCTTCGGGGATACACGCGAGTATCGGTTTGCGAAGTCCGAGATACTCGTACAATTTTCCCGGAGATTGCTTGTCATTATTCATCGTCAGCCATAAAACATCTGATGATTTAAGATATTCAATACAATGTTTATGATCGAGATAGCCAGTAATTGTAACGTTGCCATCCAAGCCAAGCGATTTTATAATCTCCACATATTCATCCTGAAGATTACCAATCAAGACTAATTCAATTTCATCTTTTAAATTTGGTCGTGCGGTGAAAATATCTTTTAGTGCAAGCAAGAAATGCTTTGGAGTGCGGTCAGCATAAAAAACACCTGCATGTGCAAATCGCATTCTTTTTGATTTCTCGATATGGATTTTAGGATCATCAGCAAAGTCGGCGGGATCAAATCCATGCGAAAGAATTGTAACATCATTATATCGAAGAAATTTGAACCGCTTCAAAATTAATTCTTTCGTGCGGCGACCCGTTACTAAAATTCGAGAGCTTGCACGAAGGACTTTCTTCTCTAATTTGTAATTCCAGAGTTTGTGCAGCGGAGTTGGATAATATTTGTAAGGATATTCATGCCACGGATCGCGATAATCAATCACGAGTGGTTTTTTAAATATTTTATGCAGCTCTACGCCAATCAGGAAATCCGTAAAAGGAGGAGCAGTTGAATAAATGATATCATATTTCTTTTGTTTAAATAGTTTGGTAGCCGCATTAATTGCTTTTCGCTTCCATCCGATTTTATTATCGGGAATAAAGAATAAATCAGATATATAAGTAAATATTTTTCGCCAACGGTCGGATGGCATTTTCACAACCCCTTTCCGTCGAAAAAGTCGATTTGGATCGAGTGAGCCAACACGCACAACCTCGACATGATGCGGATGTAATTCTTCAAGCAGCGTGTAATCTTGTGCATAATATCCAGTCGGAGTTACGGTAAGAACTGTGGGCTGCCAGCCGAACTGTGGAAGATATTTTACAAACTTCAGCGTCCGCTGGACACCGCTGAGTCCCATCGGTGGAAAATAGTAAGCTATTACAAGTACATTTCGAAGTTGAGTCATCTGAACATTTATAAATTTTTTGCATCGAACTACAATATTAGCAGCTCTTTGGGTGAATGATTTAAAACTTCACAAAATCCGTTAGTGATAATTATATCATCTTCTATCCTCACACCGCCAAGGTTTGGAACGTAAATCCCCGGTTCAATTGTAACGACGTTACCGGCTTCGAGGGTGGCTTTGCTCATAACTGAAAGTCGCGGCTGCTCGTGAATCTGTAAACCAATACCATGTCCGAGGGAATGACGGAAATATTTTTCATATCCTTTATCTTTTATGTAGTTACGAGCAACAGCATCCAAATCTTTTGCTTTCATACCACTGCGTGCTTTTTCAATTGCATTTTGTTGTGCATCGAGTACAATCTGATAGATTTTTCTTGCCTCCGATTTGGGATTACCTAATGCTATTGTCCTTGTCATATCGCTGTGATAACCTTGATAAATACAACCGAGGTCGAGAGTCACAAGATCACCCAATTTTAATTTTTTATCTGATGCTCGCCCATGAGGTAAAGCACTCCGTTCACCACTTGCTACAATCGGTAGGAATCCATCACCTTCAGCTCCATTAATGCGATGCAGGTACGATATTTCTGCAGCGATGTCACTCTCTTTCACACCCGTTTTGATTAGGGAAAGAATCTCAGTAAATACTTTATCTGTAATTTCCACTGCTTTGTTAATCTTGTTAATTTCAGTTTCATCTTTCACAGTTGCTATTTTTTCGATGCAATCAACTTTGGGCAGAAGTTTAACTTTGGGTAAAAGTTGTTTGAGCTTCTGGAATTGGCCAAAAACAAGTGTATTGCCGTCGAAACCAACTCTTAATCCAGAACATAGTAATCGGAGTTTTTTGATTTCTTCAAAAAGATCGTTTGGAGTAATAAATATTTTCCATCCTTTGGTTTCTTTACGAACTTGCGTGGCATAGCGTCCATCAGTAAGAAGATACAGATACTCACGAGTAGCAATACCAACCCCTGCTGAACCAGAAAAACCGGTCATATACCTAAGATGCGGTTGAAATGTAATTAGAAACGCATCAATTTTAAGTTCATCGAATTGCGAGCGAAGCTTGTGAAGCCGAGATTTGAGATAGAATGATTCAGGTTTCATGATTTAGGATTCAAATGTACTGATTTAGGGTTTACGGAAGATAAAAAGATATTTAAAGCCACGAAGATAAAAGTTAAACTCTATTGCACGTTTATGCCATATAGAAGTGTTGGATGTTTGATTGCGACGAACAACGCTTATAATATCTATAGATTCAAAATACATACATAATTTTTGATAAAGCTTAATGGAAACTGGGATAAAACCTGAATTTTTTCGCCAATGATCACCAATTAGCCAGGCAATATACTTTCCTGATTTTAGTATTCGATAGATTTCTTTTGCAACTTTTTCAAGTTCATCAAAAAATTCTTCTTTTTCACAGGATATCTTGCCAATACAATCTGGATGGTCTGAATAATTAACATTATCTGAATATGGTGAATCTATAAAAATAAAGTCAACACTATTATCAGCAAGTGGAATTTTGCGTGCATCGTTCTGAATAATATCGTTCCTATAAGGTGCTATATCATATCCAATTACTTTACGTCCTAATTCTTTCGCAACATCTATTGTAGTTCCACTTCCTGCCATTGGATCAACTACGAGATCGCCTTCCTTTGTATATCGTTGAAGTAAATTCCAAATAACAAATGCAGGTGTAACTCCATTGAATCTATTGTCGCCATGGGGTTTGTCTCCGTAATTTTGAGTCGGGAAATCCCATAGTGTTGTAGATATCAACTCAGGTTCAATATTTCTTAATCTTTTCCCAGCCATAGTATAAAGTCATAAAACTTTTATAAATTTTAACGTTTAATTCTTCTTTAATTTTATCGTTAACGGCTTTCGCTTCTAAAATATTACATAGATGAACTTGAGCAAATAGTAATAACTCTCTTTTCCTAACTAAGGATGGAGGATACGGTTTTTTTAGAATTGGTTTATTCTCGATGATCTCATATTTTAATTTCTTGAATTCTTGCATTACTTGTCTTTTTGTCATAATGTCACCCTCTCTTAATTTATTAAATCCTTTAAAAATTCTATTAATTTATCAAAGTTTTTAACCTTTCCGCTTTCTTCTATTTCCGCTTCTGTTGCCACAAAGGTTCCATTAGTATGTGCAGTTGCAATGGCTTTTGCCTTGACTTTATCTTTCTTCAATTTAGGTTTTGTGAAAGTTCCATCCTCATCTGTGGTCACCATAATATTTTTAATCTTTTTTCCAGATTCTCGCAATTGAATTGTCCAATATCCTACTTGAGCAATTCGTTCCCGAAATTTCTTTTTAATTGATAAGATAGCTAAGACTTTAAAGGGATCTTCTTGATAGATTACTCTATCAGCGTCTGGTAATATTTTATAACCAGCAACTGTAATTGACAATTGTTCTTCCATCAAACTATAATTATTTTTCAATTCCGACTTAGAGGGTTTTGAACACTTTAAATTTATTTTATCAAGTTCTTTTGCCAGAGCATACTCAATCAAGTTTTCTAAAACAGCACCTAAAATAGTTTTCCAGGCTTGTTCCACATCTTTTAAGTGCCTAAAATGATTATCATCCTTAAAATGTTCTCTAACATCCCGGAGTATATTAGAAAATTTTTTATATGGGTATTTCTCAGACTGACATAATTTATCATAACGGAGTTTTGACCAATCAATGAACGGATTAGTAACCTTTTCTTTTTTAGTCATCTTTTCTCCATTATTATTATGTATTCGTATGGATATGCTAATACCTTATTCTTGTCCGATGATGATGTAAATCTACCAGTTTGAGGATTCCTAGTCTGTGGTAAAATCTTTGATGGGATTTGCCTTTTTATAATTTTATTAATATTAAAACCTATATTTATCATTTGCTCCACAAAAACTTCAGCGTTTAAAACAGGTACTTTCTTAAATGCTGTGTCACCAATTACGATACATGCTTTACCGTTCTTTTTTAGATAGCGATGCATCTCTACGAAGGAATCCCTCATCTCAGAAAAGTAAATAGCTACCTCTTTATCTTTGCGTGTACTTTGTTTTTTGAGATCATCGATAATTTTTTCACCAATTTCACTATCAATAATTATTTTTTCTGCATCATTATGAGCACTACCAATAAATACTTTTCTGAATTCGGTAACATCATTCGTGTAATTAAACCAGAGAGCAGTGAGTTGGTGCAAATCTGCATATTCATAAGATGTAACATAAGGTGGCGAGGTAACCACTAAACTAACAGAATTATTTTCTACAGGTATTTTCCGAGCATCCCCAATATGAGCAATAACCTCCGTTTCTACAATCCCATCTTGGTGTAAATAATTCCAAAATTTTTCGTTTTTCTTAATCATTTGTCTGATTTGCCTGTCGAAAGTTTGTAGTGGATCAGGGATAGATTTACTAAAGTCTCGTGTTGGTTTGTTACTCTTCTGAAGCCAAATTGAACAATTCTTCAAAATATTTGAAAACCCACATAGGAAAAAAGTTTTTAGGTCTTCATCTGCAATTTGATTAATTCTAGAATATATATTTGAAAGAGTTTTTTTCGTCTCGGGTTGGAACCAATAATCTATTCTATCTAAATCCGGTACATTGTAACTTGATTTTGTTTCTTTAATATTAAATAGCTTTAGTTCATCACTATTTATATCACCGAATAAATTTCTATAAGTTTCTATAATTAAATTAGGTTCAAATGCGTTTATTTTTACCTTGGAAATCAAATGTGCAACTGGATTAATATCAACACCAATCGCCCTCCGTCCTAACACCTTCGCCTCCACAAGCGTTGTTCCTGAACCCATAAATGGATCAACAACTAAATCATTAGGCAAAGTTAATTCCTTTATTAATCTTGCCGCAAGCTGCGGTATGAATTTCGCCGGGTATCGATGATATCCATGTGTGATATATTTTGTGTCTTTCTGTGTACAACCCTCGAAAGTCCAAGTTTCATCGAATTCCAACTCTTGAAATATTTTAAGTATCCCGTTTGAATTCACAATAATCCTTTATTCACATTCTATAATTCGGCGCTTCTTTAGTTATTGATACATCATGTGGATGGCTTTCACGCA
>CAYYIJ010000106.1:0-6811 GCA_964471945.1 uncultured Chlorobiaceae bacterium | reverse complement strand
TAGAATTTCTTACAACCTTGAGTCAGCTTTTTCGTGATCAAGGATACGATGTTATTGAAGTAACCTCGGCTGAAGATGCCGTTAAGAAGCTGAGTGAGCTTGTTCCTGATCTAATATTAGCAGACATAAAATTGCCTGGTATCGATGGTTTTGACTTTTTTTCGCAAATTCGGAAAATTGAAAAATATAAAAACATCCCATTTATCTATGTAACTGCATTCAACAATTTAAAAGCTGCGATGGAAGCGAAAAGCGATGGTGCGGTCGATTACATCACCAAACCATTTGACTTGGGATACTTGATTACACGCGTCCAAGAGATTTTACCGCTTACATAAATTACTTGTATGTTTTTAATAAAAATGAAAGGATATTAGTACCGATGGATGAGGAAAAAGGAATAATAAAAATCCTCAAATGGGCAGGTATAGCAGTATTGATTGCGTTGCCTGTTCTCGTTTTACTCCATAAACGTAAGGGGCAGGAATCTGAAACAAATTGGGATGATGAATCAAATATCTTTGCTTCAGAGTTAGAAGAATAAAATATAGGCGCCAATCACTGTTGTAATTAGAAGTTGATTGGATGTTTTGATTCGTAGTGTTCCTTCCAATTTTTACTTGCATGTCTATGACATGTATCCGGTCGGTATTTTTTATTAAAAACTTCTTCTTCTTTTCCCGGGCAAAATGGTGTTGCTATTTTTTTTGATTCTATGCAGATACTATCCCTCTCAACGCCTTCTGGCTGAATAAAATACTCTAATGGAAGTCCAATATTTTTGTCTTCATAGACATATTTCATGAACCGTCCCCAAATTGGGGCTGCAGCCCGCCCGCCTTGCCCATCGCTGGTTGTGAAGTGAACAACCTTATTATCGAAACCTATCCAAACGCCGGCAGTTAATTGCGGTGTGAAACCTATAAACCAAGCATCAGCGTATTCCTGTGTCGATCCAGTTTTCCCTGCGGCGGGTCTTAAAAAAAAGTTTCTAACACGTGCGGCTGTGCCGCCATTTACTGTTCCTTCTAACATGTTTACCATCAGGTATGCAGTTTCTTTACTTAGAACTTCACGCAACAATGGTTTGTTTTCTTCAATAACGTTGCCATTCTTATCTTCTATCTTAAGAATCGATATCGGCTCTGCCAAGACTCCATCATTTGGAAAAACACTAAATGCAAAAACAAGCTCTAAAGGTTGAACTTCACCTGTGCCTATTGCTAAAGATTCGTACGGGGGCAACTCTGATTTTATTCCCATACGGTGAGCGTACTGAATTACAGCCGGAATCGGAGCGATTTCCATTATCGCACGTATTGCTATTAAGTTTATAGATTGTTTCATTGCTTCGCGTAGTGTATATTTCCCGCCGATACTACGATCGAAATTCTCTGGTGTCCATCTTTTACCATTTGCCATCATTAGTGTAACGGGTTGATTAAGGAGTTCGTAGCAAGGCGGATATCCATTATCAATTGCAACTGTATACACTATAGGTTTAAAAGCCGAGCCCGGTTGCCGTCGAATCTGAGTTACGTGGTTGAGTCCATATTTGAAAGATTTAAATTCCGCTCCACCAACAAGAGCAAGTATATGTCCAGTCTGATGGTCGATAGCAACAAAGCCAATCTCGATCCGTGATGCAATTTTCTTTACCGAATCGATGAATGCTCGATTTTTTTTTAAAGCTCGTGCAATGCTATCGCGCTGTTTGTTCGATTCAGCAAGTCGGTATTCATCCGAAGTTCGAATAGCCATTGACACAGCTTCATTAAGTTCTGCCAGACGGTGTTTCCAATTCCATTGTTTGTTAAATGCCGGTTGATAATCAGCGAGATGCTCTCCAACAGCTCTATTGGCATATTGTTGCATTCGGCTGTCAAGGGTTGTATAAACAGATAATCCATCCCGGTAAATGTCAAAACCATATTTTTCTGATTTTTGGATAAGCTGTTGCCTAACCATCTCGATGAAATGTGGTGCTAAACCTGTACGGTGCTGCTCATCTAATGGTCTCAGTACGATCTTTTCATTTTTAGCAAGTTGTTCTTCTTTTTCTTTGATATAGTTATATTTCACCATCTGGTTGATAACAGTATTTCTGCGATTCAATGCCCGATCAAGATGCTTGAAAGGGTCATAAGTCGCGGGTCCTTTTAGCAAAGCGATTAGAAGCGCACTCTCGGAGAGTGTTAGTTTGTGGGGGTCTTTTCGGAAATAAATCTGGGCTGCCGAAGCTATACCATAAGCACTACGACCGAAGTAAGCAACGCTTAGATACATTTCGAGAATTTCTGTTTTCGTGTAATTCCGTTCAATCTGAACTGCAGTGATGAATTCTCGTAGTTTCCTTGTGAATTTATCTAATATAGATTCATTCGTTCCCTTCAGTTCATAAAGGTTCCTTGCGAGTTGTTGAGTGATCGTGCTTGCACCTGCTCCTCGCCAAAGTTGTAATGTTGCAATATTTTTAATCATTGCCCGCATAAAACGCGGTAAGTCTACCCCCCAATGGTTATAGAAATTTTTGTCTTCGGTAGCGATTAAAGCATCAACAAGATGAGTTGGAAGCTGTTGCAATGTTATTGATGTTCGGTTCTTGATATAATAATGGTCAAGAATTTCACCATCAATCGAGTAAACTTTCGTTGCAAGCTCGGGTCGAGGATTTTCTAATTGCTCAAGCGAGGGTAATCCCGACATTAAATAAACAGCATATGAAATAAATAAAAAAACAACTACCGTTGCTCCAATAAGTAATGGCTTGTTTATTTTTTTATATAGGGTTTTTATCGACATATTTCCATTCTTTCAGCGAAATTTGGTCTCCGTCCATTTCCGCATAAGTGTTATGTACAATCCAATCACCGAGATTGATATAAGTTCCCGAATTAAACTGTATCATAGATGGTTGATGGCTGTGTCCCATGATTATGAAGTTATATCCACCATTAATCATCGTGTTGGCAAACTTTCCCATGCCATCGTTCTCATCCATATGTTTGTTTGATGAATATCTCCTGCTTTTTTTAGATGAAAAAAGTGCAAGTTTGATCCCAATGTCGGGATGGAGCCATGAATACACCCATATTGCAAACCGGTTTCTTAATATCGTTTTTAGAATTTTATAACCAGTATCGTTGTCAGATAATCCATCACCATGATGAATAAATATCTTTTTCCCGTTAATTGTTGTGCTGATAGATTTTTGATACGTCTTGATTCCTAATTGATTGCTGAAGTAATCCCTCATCCAAAAATCGTGATTCCCGACTAAATAGTGAATAATAATCCCGAGCGATGCAAGCTCGTCTAATTTTGAAAGTGTTCGATAAAATCCTTTAGGCGCTACAGTACGGTATTCGAGCCAGGCATCAAACAAGTCGCCAACAATGAAAATTTGTGTTGCATCTTTTTTAATTGCATCGAAAAAAGCAATGAGGCGGTCCTCTTTTTTTCGTTCCTCATCAAATTTGTTTAAGCCAAGGTGAACATCGGATATAAAATATATTTTTTCCATTAAATATTATTTAGTAACTATCAATGAAATATCAATAGGTTGTTTGAACCTACTGCACCATCCATCAGTACCGGTGCAATAGAAATAAGTAAGTAACCCGCGCAGGCGTATAGTTCCCGGTTTTGTTTTCTTCGAAATTTCAAACTGCTGCTTCACTGGTTTTGATATGTCGAGATATTCCGACTTGGTGGTTTTGGGAATAATAAGTTTTCCTACCGTAGTGATAAAATCCGAACTATCTAATTTCACCGTCATAGGTGGATCGATGTTTATGTAAATGTCCTTTTTTGGTTTAAATGTTATTAACAAATCCACTGTCGTACCCGCTTTTACTGTTTTCTGTTTCAGCAAGAATTCAACTTTGACGTATTTATTTTCTTTTTCGGGTTTAGCAGCGTTACTCATACTGATTATGGATTGAATTAAAACGAACAATAAAATTATTTTTCTCATCTAATATGTGTTGGTTATAGAGATTGAAATTATATTGTAAATTAAATAAAAAACCGATAATCTGAAAATTTATGCACCGGCATTAGATAGTTGATTATTCTGCGGTTCTTCTACACCTTGTAGGAGAGTTAAACCTGCAAGAAAAAATGCTCCTACCATCAAAATAGCCAGACGTTCATTAGTTAAATCAGAGACGAGTCCATAGATAACCGGACCTATAACGGCAGATGCTTTACCGCAAAGCCCATCGTAGAATCCGAAAAATTCTGCTTCCCGATCTTTCGGTGTGAGAAGTGCCATTAACGTTCTGCTTGCCGACTGCGAAGAACCAATTGCTATTCCTGCAGCTAACCCTACGATGTAAAAAATACTAATGCTATCGACAAAGTATGCAGCTATAGAGATCGCAATCCAAATAGTTAGTGTGATTGAGATCGTTTTTTTAGGTCCAATTTTATCTGTAATGATGCCAAAGATGAACGAACCAAGTACAGCGCTAGTTTGAACAATAGCGAAAAAAACTATAATCTCTTTATCGCCAAGGTGCAAAATATGCTCAGCGAAAATAGCGGCAAAAGCAATAATAGTAAGTATGCCGTCGTTGTAAAGAAAAAAGGCAACAAGGAAACGTCCGATGTTGGGATATTCTTTTGTGATAAATAATGATCGAAATGTTTTTTTTGCCTGCTGAAATCCATAATTAAAATTTGAACGAAGTTCTATCGTTGGCTTTACCGGTTCGGGTATAAAGAAGAAGAATGGAAGTGAGAAAGTGAAGAAAAATACTGATGCAATTATGAACGATGTTCGGACAAAAAAGATATACTCAGGGTGAGAACTTTCCGGAAGGAGGAAATTAACTATCATTAGGATTACAAGAGCACCAATATATCCCATTGCAAAACCGTATCCAGAAACTCTGCCATACGATGATTTCGATGTAATGCTTGGTAGAAAGGCATCATAGAACACAAGCCCACCTTCAAAACCGATATTTGCCAATATGAATAATATCATTCCGAGCAAAATCATATCTGCTTGCACGAAAAACAATAGGGCTGTGCAAACTATGCACAGGAGTGTAAGAAAGAAAAGGTATCTTTTTTTCTTGCTTGAGTAATCTGCGGCAGCACCTAGAGGAGGAGAAAGTAGTGCGGCGCAAATCATTGAAAGACTAACAGCAAGCCCCCACAGCCAGCGTTGCCCACCACTGACATGATCAGTAAAATAGCGCGAATAAATAACAGTAACAATTATAACTGAGAAAGCCGTATTACCAAAATCGAAAAGTGTCCAAACAAAAATTCGGAAGCGATGTAAAAATTTTGTAGGATAAATCATTTGGTGTGGATATTTTCTTCTATCAAACCTCTGCCAGATTTGTTTAACCGGTTCGTTTTCTTAAAGTCGTCAAGGATCGCATCGAGCACACCATTGATAAATTTTCCACTCTGTTCAGTGCTGAAAGCTTTAGCTATTTCAATAGATTCATTTATAGTTACTTTTGGTGGAATATCGGGGAAATAAAGGAATTCACAGATACCGATTCGAAGAAGAATATTATCAATATAAGCGATTCTATCATACTCCCAATGTGCTACCTTTGCTTTTATGATTTTTTCGATCTCCTCTTCATGGTGTATAACTTCGTTTATGATTTTTTTCGCAAACTCAAAATCATCCTTTGAACTTTTTATGTCTCCTAAAAAATCCCTTACAACATCAGTTATAGGTTCTTTTGAAAGTTCATAAGCATATAATGCTTGCAGCACTTTCTCTCTAATAAGTCGACGTTTAAAGGTTGTCATACACAACAAATTTATGGATTTTTTTATCGGATTCCAAGAAGCTCATCAATCGATAAAATACGAAGTTTACCCATTATGACTCCTTACGGGAAAGAGATATCAATGTAATGTACGAGCTGAATATTGTAGTCAAAAGTTGTAAGAATGGAGAAATAAATATCATAAGCACCAGCCAGCCAATAAAACTTATTTGTGTATTATACAGGAAAAAAGGGTGACCGAAATTCTCGAAATCGGTGGAAGGATCGAACATCATTGGTACAACTCTTCCCCAGACGAGACACATGAATAGCTAAAGGAGACTTCTGAAAAATTCCTCCATTTGTCACCCTGAACGCCCGCCTGCCAAAGTCGGCCATGGTGGACGGCGGGCAGGAAGTGAAGGGGCGCAAATTCTTTAGAATCGAGATGTTTCGCTTCGCTCAACATTACAACTAATTATGAATTTTTCAGAGGTTTCATTTTAAATGGCTATTGCTATTTTCTGCACTATCTGAATCAGATTCCCGCATGTATCATCAAGTGTAGCTATGGTTACAGGTCCCATCTTAGTCGGTTCCTGAGTGAACCGGACGCCGAGTCTTTTTAATCGTTCGTGTTCTTTTTCAATGTCGGGAACTTCAAATGATGTCCAAGGTATCCCTGCGTTATAGAGAATTTTCTTGTATTCCATAGTCGCAGGCTTGTTATTAATCTGGATAGCTGGATTCCAGTCTGGCTCAAGAAGAAACTCGGTGCCATTCGGCTCTTGAGGTGAGACAACGGTAAGCCATTTCGCTTCACCCAAATCAATGTCTGTTTTCTTAACGAAGCCAAGAACTTCAGTATAGAATTGGAGGGCTTTGTTTTGGTTATCGACAGGGACACTTGTTACGTAAATTCTCATAGCTAATCCTTTAATTGTTTGAGAGTGAATTGTATAGTATTGTAAATTAGGTTGTGTTGAAGTCAAAGCAAGAACTCAGATCGACAAAACTGCATCGTTCAAGAGTCCTTATATTGATTTACTTCCGGCTGCGTTAGTTCT
>CAYYIJ010000105.1:0-6891 GCA_964471945.1 uncultured Chlorobiaceae bacterium | reverse complement strand
ACCTGTTTTTGAGCGTGATGAAAAAATAAGGAAGAAAAGTATTGACAGTCTGACTACCGTACTTGAATCCCTCCGAAATATAATTAATCTTCGAATACGGTGGATGAAGACGAGAGCAGTCAGCGATTCAATTAACTATGCACAAAAAGCTCATTTCTTCCCTTTCCAAATAGATGATGCTGCTTTCAACAAGTTGCTCAGTCTGCATGATGAGAAGAAATCAGCAGTCCTTGTGTATAAGAAATTCGAACAAACACTAATTCCGCTAATTAGTGAGATTATTCGGGTTGGCATCGTAGATCAACCAATTGGACGACGTCTTCATACACACATTGCTGTTCGTTCAGGGATAATGGAAGAAGTTATAATGTCTGAAAAAATATATGATCAGCAACAAGCAATGAATGCTATAACCGTGCAAGTGGGGTCTCTTTTTGGCGAGACTGTTGAAGCGGAGATCGCACAGAGGATTGTTCAAACTGTTATCCAACCGAATCTCATATATAATCAAAATGAAACGAATAAATGTATCCAAATTGCTATCGAAAATGTACCACGAACAATCGGGTATGTGCAGGCAAACGAGCAAATTATTAGTAAGTATGAACGAATTACGGAAGAGCTTAAATTAAAACTTGATTCTTATCGGAGGGTAAAAAGCGAACTGGGTGCAGGATACATTAGTTGGAAACATTGGGTCGGGACAATCTTACATGTCGCAATTATCATTACGTTGTTTGGCTTGTATTTATTCGTATTTCGTAAACAAATTTTCAAAGAGAACGGAAGTCTGCTTCTGATTGCAGTTATTATATTAATGGTGATGTTATTTACTTATGTATCTTTGCAGATTAATATCCAGTCGCCGCTGCAATATCTTATTCTTGTACCAGCGGCATCGATGTTATTGGTAATAATTTACGATTCGAGGGTCGCATTCTTTGGAACGATCACAATTGCATTGCTTATCGCAGGTATCAGGGGAAATGATTATTCGCTTGCTCTTTCATCCATTGTAGCCGGTACGCTGGGGGCATACACAGTGCATGATGTCCGCAGCCGTACGCAAATTTTCCGTTCGTTGGTATTTATTTTCCTGGGTTATCTAATTTCCATCGTTGCTCTATCGCTAGAGGCGTTAGACAGCATATCTGTAATTTTTTATAAAATCTCGTTTGCACTTGCAAACGCTGTTTTCTCACCTGTTCTGACTTATGCACTGTTAATATTTTTTGAACGTTACTTCAAAGTTACAACGGATCTCACTTATGTTGAGCTTGCAGATTTTAATCACCCCCTGCTGATGGAACTTTCTGAAAAAGCTCCTGGAACATTTCACCACAGTCTCACAATAGGAAACTTAGCTGAAGCTGCCGCAGAAGCAATCGGAGCAAACACAATTCTTGCCCGAGTCGGTGGATACTATCACGATATTGGTAAGATGATGAAGCCAGAATATTTTGTCGAAAATCAAGTCGGTCCTCACAGCAGGCACACTCGCTTGAAACCTCGGATGAGTGCATTAATTATTTCGGCACATGTTCGCGAAGGTATGGAGGTCGGTAGGGAACGCGGTATTCCTGAATCAATAATCGATTTTATTCCTCAGCACCATGGAACAACAAGAATATCGTTTTTCTACGATAAAGCACTGAAACAAGCTACAAAGAAACCGCCAAAGGATATAATCCGAGAAGAAGACTTTCTCTATCCCGGACCAAAACCTCAAACAAAAGAAACAGGGATTGTTATGCTGGCAGATTCCGTTGAAGCAATCGTACGAACCTTACCCAATCTTACACCTCAGAAATTAGAATCAACAATAGATAATTTAATTAAGCACCGATTCATGGAAGGTCAGCTTGATGAATGCGATTTAACTTTACGTGATTTAACAAAAATTAAAGAGGCATTCTTCAAGATTTTAATGGGAATCCATCATCAACGAATTCAATATCCCGAACAGGAAATCGTTCCTGTTCCACAATCAGATGCCGATATACCAGCCGAGATGAAAGATAACGTTCTAAGTTAGCTCTATGAAACATCACCTTCGTTCTTATATTCATTTTCTTGAGCTTGAGAAAGATGCTTCTCCGAATACGGTCGAGTCATATAAAATTGATCTGAATCGTTATCTCGAATCACTCGATATGCAAGGAATTTCCTCCATCGTGAAAGTTCAAGAAGAGCACGTGGCAAAATATTTATTTATGCTTCGAGAATTTGATCTCTCACCTCGAACGATAACTAGAAATTTATCATCAATTAAGATGTTTCACAAATTCTTAGTTCGTGAATCAATTGTGACACACAATCCTGCTGAAAATATCGAGCCGCCGAAATTACCAAAAGAATTACCCGATGTTTTAAACCAAGATGAGGTTGAAACAATTCTCAATCAACCTAATACCATTGAGAAATTGGGTATTCGTGATAAAGCAATATTGGAAACATTGTACGCAACCGGTATGCGTGTAACTGAGCTTATTACATTAAAGCAATCGGGTGTTTTTCGTGAGGAAGAAATTGTGCGAGTGTTTGGAAAAGGGTCTAAGGAGCGATTGATACCAATAGGCAGATCAGCATTAAACTGGATTGATAAATATATTCAGGAAGTCAGACATCTGTTAGCAGTCAAAGTAAGTGGACAAGACGTTTTATTTTTAAATGCTCGCGGCAAACCGATGTCTCGCATGGCTGTTTGGAATATCGTTAAAACTTATACGCTGAAATCCGGAATTAATAAAGAAGTTCACCCGCATACATTCCGGCACTCATTTGCTACCCATCTCCTCGAAGGTGGTGCCGATTTACGTGCTGTTCAAGAGATGCTCGGTCATTCCGATATTTCTACGACACAAATTTATACCCATATTGATAGAGAATATTTAAAAGAGGTTCACAAAACTTTTCATCCAAGGGGTTAAACCTTATTGGATGTATTAAATAATATTTGAAAAAAAATTATGCAACATCAAGAAACAATAGAAAGATTCAATTACCTTAAACATCTAATTGGAAATACACCTCTTATTGCTGTCCATTTTAAATTCAGAGGTAAAGAACGCATTATATATGCTAAAGCCGAAAATTTCAACATGACAGGAAGTGTCAAAGACAGAATGGCGTTTTATATTTTACAAAAAGCTTACCAAAGCGGGAACTTAAAAAAAGGAGACACGATAGTTGAAGCAACAAGTGGGAATACTGGTATTGCCTTCGCTGCGATTGGTAAAGCCCTCGGACATCCGGTTACTATCTTTATGCCTGATTGGATGAGCCGGGAAAGAGTTGAACTTATTAAAAGTTTAGGGGCCGACATTATACCCGTTAGTCACGAGAAAGGTGGTTTTATTGGAAGTATACGCATGACTGAAGAATTTGCGAAACAAACCCCAAATGTTTTTCTACCACGTCAGTTTGATAACATTGCTAATGTTGAAGCGCATGAACAAACAACTGGACAAGAAATTTGGTGGCAGCTTCAGACAATATCACAAGTTCCCGACGCATTCGTTGCAGGTGTTGGAACAGGAGGAACCATCATGGGGGTGGGAAATTTTCTTAGAACTATCAACAATTCCATCCGAATTTTTCCACTTGAACCAGCCGAATCACCAACACTCACCACAGGATATAAAGTTGGAAAACACCGCATTCAAGGGATATCAGATGAATTTATTCCGTCCATTGTCAAACTTGATCAGCTTGACGAAGTTATAAACGTCCAAGACGGCGATGCTATTATCATGGCACAGAAGCTTGCATCAAAACTTGGTATTGCAGTTGGTATTTCATCGGGTGCTAATTTCATCGGGGCTGTAATGGTACAAGATAAAATCGGTGTTGATGCGATCGTTGTTACCATTTTCCCGGACGATAATAAAAAATATTTAAGTACCGATCTCCTTCGCAAAGAAACTATAAAGGATAGTTATTTGTCCACTGATATTGACTTATGTTACTTTAAGTCTTATAAAAGAGTTTGCAGGTTGTGTTGTGATTTATATGAGTGCACACAAAATATTAATAATTAAATGGACGAAATTAACTGATGTTTGAACATATATATATACTACCAATTCTCTTATTCTCAGTCGTAATTCATGAACTAGCCCATGGATGGATGGCACTAAGGTTAGGTGATCCTACTGCAAAAATGATGGGGAGATTAACCTTTAATCCAATTCCACATATTGATCCAGTCGGCTCAATTCTTGTACCTGTGTTTTCAATTATTGTAGCAGGCCAGGTTTTTATCGCCTGGGCAAAACCTGTACCAGTAAATCCGATGAATTTTTCAGATTTCAAGCGCGATAACATTTTAGTTTCTATCGTTGGTCCATCTTCAAATTTTATTCTCGCTTTCGTGTGTACTGTGTGTTATATTGTTCTTGCACTTATTTTTCCATTCATTCAACAATCCAGCAGTTTAGGTGGAGAAATCTTAGATTTTTTGTTCAAAATGTTTGCTGGCGGAATTACTCTTAATATCGTTTTAGGTGTTTTTAATTTAATCCCCATTCCACCACTCGACGGCTCGCATGTTATTGCTTCATTACTTCCAGACGAATTAAGTGAAAAATATCAAAGCATTGGCTTTTTGGGGATTTTCATTATTATCCTCCTTTTGCGATGGCACCCATTTTATTCTCTATTTAGAGGTATCATTGAGGTACTCATCATTCCATTTCAAATATTGATCAATTTATTTATAGGTTAAATGGTTGCAAAACGTCGAATAATTGTCCTTACCGAAGGGCTTTTCGGTTTACTATCATCGAAAACCGCCAATCAAGTTATCCGTTATATCCCGGAAGAGGTTGTTGGTGTCATTGATAGTCAATCAAACCGCAAGCATGTTGAAGAAGTTCTTGGATTTGGCGGAACGATTCCTATATTCCAAAGTCTTAGTGCTGCTCTTCCGAAGAAGCCTGATACGCTTCTTATTGGAATCGCACCGACTGGTGGGAAGTTGCCTGAAACTTGGCGCGCTATCATCAATGAAGCCATAGAGCATCAGTTGAATATCATCAGCGGACTTCATACTTATCTCTCAGAGGATGATGAATTTTCGAGTAGAGCTAAGGTAAAGAATGTTCAGTTGATTGATCTCAGAAAAGTAACACCGGAATATGAGGTTGTTGCACAAGGATTATGGAAAAATCGGAAGGTGAAAACAATCCTGACGGTTGGAACCGATTGTAACGTTGGTAAGATGACAGCATCGCTCGAATTGCACAAGGAATTTCTCCGCCGAGGATTGAAATCAGATTTCGTAGCTACGGGACAGACTGGAATGCTTCTATCCGGTAAAGGAGTTTGTATCGATTCTATCGTCGGAGATTATATTGCTGGTGCGATCGAAATGGAAGTTGAGAAATCGATACAAATAGGAAATGAATTTATTCATATTGAAGGACAAGGATCGCTAACGCATCAAGGATATTCCAGCGTAACACTCGGACTTATGCACGGTGTAATGCCGGATGCGATGATTCTCGTTCATCACCCGATTCGTGAAAAAGATGATTACGGATTTCGGATTACAGACTTGAAGCGATTAATTGAACTGCATGAGATGATACTCAGCCCGTTTAAGCAATCGAAAGTGGTTGGAATCGCAATGAATACTGTAAAGATGACGCAAGCACAAGTTGCCGAAGCGAAAATAAATATAGAGCAACAAACCGGACTTCCCGCTGCCGATGTTCTTACACCGGATGTTCGAATCCTTGCTGACGCAATTCTAAAATATGTCAACGATAAAATGGTTCAATGATACAATGAGAAAATACAATGTTGCCGTAGTCGGTGCCACAGGACTTGTTGGCAGAAAAATGATTCAAGTTCTCGAAGAAAGAAAATTTCCCATAGAAAAACTTCGATTGCTTGCTTCAGCAAAGTCGGCAGGGACAACAATCGTTTATAACGGTCGTTGGGTTGATGTTGACGAGCTGACAAAGGAGAGTTTTAAAGGAATAGATATAGCATTATTTTCCGCGGGAGGAGCGATAAGCAAAGAGTTTGCACCTCATGCAGTTAAAGCCGGAGCGCTCGTTATTGATAACAGCAGTATATGGCGGATGGAGCCGGATGTCCCGCTCGTTGTCCCGGAAGTTAATCCTAAAGATATATTCAAACATAAAGGAATAATTGCTAATCCAAATTGTTCCACTATCCAAATGGTTGTTGTATTAAAACCGCTTCATGATAAATGGAAGATAAAACGTGTTGTAGTATCGACATATCAAAGCGTTACCGGTGCCGGCAAGAAAGCAATTGACCAGCTTGAAGGAGAGCTGGCAAAAATAACAAATCTTGAAAAGAAATTTCCTCACACGATCGCATTCAATGTTCTTCCGCAGATTGATGTCTTTGTTGACGGAGGTTATACAAAGGAAGAGGTGAAGATGGTCAATGAAACAAAAAAGATTATAGGAGATGATTCGATTCGGGTAACTGCAACTTGTGTCCGAGTGCCGGTTATTGGAGGACATTGTGAATCGGTGAATATTGAGTTTGAAAAACAATTCAAGATCGAAGACATATTTGATTTGTTACGCATGCTGCCAGGAGTTACACTTCTGGATGATGTTGCGAAAAACATTTACCCCATGCCCATCTGGGCACACGAGAAGGATGATATTTTCGTAGGGAGAATCCGCCGCGATGCAACGACTGTAAATGGATTGAATCTTTGGATCGTTTCAGATAATCTCCGTAAAGGTGCTGCAACAAATGCTGTACAGATTGCGGAGGAATGGGTAAAACAATATTGATGTTGTTCGCCGTCCCGGCGATAGCGGTTGCATTTTTCTATGGTATGTTCAAAAGATGGGCTGGGAGAAGGTGGCGGAGTAGAAAGATTTTGAGCCTTTGGTAATT
>CAYYIJ010000104.1:0-6960 GCA_964471945.1 uncultured Chlorobiaceae bacterium | reverse complement strand
AATTCCATTCGCGCTCACACCGCCAGCGAAAGTAAACCCGCCTCCAACGTAGACATCCGTCCCTATGATGGCTATAGCAAGAACTTCACCGTTTAATGTGCCGTCTAAGGAATCCCACTTTGTTCCATTCCATTTAGCAACGCTCGATACTTCGAGTCCACCAGCATAAACTAATTCACCCCCCGCATAAAGATCATTGCCATCTGAAGCGAAAGCATTTATCTTATCTTCGACGCCATTTCCGCTCGCCGACCATTCACCATCATACCATGTTGCAAAACCTCGTGATTGTAATCCGGCGATTGCAGTAAAAATTCCGCCTACACAGAGTGTGTTGGTTGGAAGAAATTGATCGGGGGGAGGGTCATAATCTTGTCGGTACATAGCGAGTGCATACACATTATCCCAGTAACTTGGTCCGCCAAGTGATTGCCACGTCGTACCGTTCCACCGGTAAACATTATTTTGATCCCATGGTGTTTTCAAACTACCACCTGCGAAAAGATTTGTCCCATCGGTTGCAAGAGCATTCACAACATCATAATCTTCAGTGAAACTGCTTCCAAGAGAGCTCCACGAAGTACCATTCCATCGAGCTACTCTATAAGCAGCTACACTACCAGCGGAATAAAAATCTCCACCCACATATATGGATGATCCAATGTTAGTGATTGCACGTGCCGTAGTGGCAAAATATCCTCCGGACAAGCCGGTTCCTAATGCATTCCAGCTGCCAGAACTCCATTTTGCAATTCCGTTTGAGGTAACACCACCGGCAGTCGTAAAACTTCCACCCGCATAAACTGCACCCAGAACTACATGCAGAGCGTAAACAGGACCATCGGTTCCAATATTCGCTCCGTTTTTCATCTGAAGCCATGAACTACTACTTCCATTATAGCGTACTACGTTGTTTACTGTTATTCCCCCGGCATTTGTGAATGAACCACCAACGTATAAATTATTTCCTCCTACATAGTTGTATGCTAAAGCATAAACGCTACCACTTACACCGGTTCCCATTGCGCTCCAACTTTTAGTATTTAAATCCCACTTTGCGATATTATTTACACTAATGCCACCCGCTTTTGTTATCGAGCCACCAACAACAATATATCTATAAGGGTAATTTTCAAATAAAGATATTGCATTAACCTGACCGATAATACCGCTACCCAATGAATCCCACTGAGTTCCCCGCCATACAGCAACGTTGTTTACATTATACTTGCCGCCGACCTGAGTGAACAATCCACCAACGTATACATTGCCGTAGTAACTATCGACATAGATAGCATGAACTTCACCATTTGTACCGGGAGGAGCAAATCTCGGATCCCATTCCGAGTCCTCGAAATCAATATTCGTAGATGCAATCTCTTTCGGTTTAATAAATCTCGGTGCTCCATTCTTTCCGGTTGTCATTCGATACCCTTTAGGATCAAGACTGCCATTAAATCCTAATTTTGTATTAATGGTGCCATCAGGATTCAAATACTTTTTTATTGGTTCAGCCGATTGCTTTCCCGACGATGATGATTGCCCATAACATATCGAGGCAATCATGTACAAAATTATTAGAGAAATTATTATAACGTTTTTCATGGGAAACTCCATTATTATTTTTGTGTGAGATTACTAATTTTCTTTATTCATTTTAAAAGCAGCATCTTCTTAACGTTGGTGAAGGTCTCGCCTGATATTCCTTCGTCTTCATTCACAATAGTTTGAGCCATCAGTCTGTAAAAATAGACGCCGCTCGATAATTGGCTCGCATTGAAGTCCGCACTTTGCACACCTTCATCCATCGCTTCATGATCGAAGAGTGTTGCAACTTCCTGACCGAGTGTGTTATAGACTTTCAATGTAACCGTGGACAATTCCTTCAGCTCGAATTCAATCGTTGTGGTTGGATTGAACGGATTGGGGTAGTTCTGTGCGAGCCTGTAATGGTTCGGTTGATCCTCAACGTACGGATTGGCAGCGGTCCCTGGTATAGCTTCTAACGTAGGTAAGGCATATTTTGCAAGATAGAATCCCGTTCCCCCCCACATCCTCATGTATACATATCCATCCTCAGTGTTAAGATCGGAATACACATCTTGGATTGAGTCATCAAAATATAGCATTCGTGATGCCAAACTGCCGTCTGGATTGTATACCAATAAACTGGTATTTGAACTCCGCGCTAACGCCTGACCATTCGATAAGGTTCCTTGTAAATATGGTTGATCGACTGCAGATTTTACCCAGACGGGTTTTAACTTCGTTAAATCGAGTTTCATTAATACCTGCCAACTTTCCAACGGTGGTAAACCGTTGACACCGCAAGTACTTTTCCCATTTGCTATAGTACCACTCAGGTACGCTACACCACTTGTTGCCAGCTTGAAATCACCCAGAAAATTTACCCTGTAGTCGTCTTTCACCTTTTCCCTTGGTGTAGTTTGGCAGACATTCATCCCTTTTCCCTTGTACTTAAACATTTTTGCTTTCCCTCCTACACCATCCACGAGCATTATTCTCCACTCTGAAAAATCTGTTATTGTTACCTTCCAGGTACCAGATCTCTTTTCTATATTTTGTTGCCATCCATTAAATGAAGTGTAAATCATTTTACCCCCAACTACTTCATAAGGGTAAAAATAATTATCGGGATTTTCTTGAGTCTCTATCACAACATAACTTGCGTTACGGGTGCTGTGTTTCTCATATTGAGTCGTTTCATGGTATAGTTTCACCCATGGCTTTGTGGTTGATAATAGTGCGCCCGATGAATTAAATCGCAGGAGATAGTAATAATGATCTCTTTTTTCGCGGTACTCTATAGATTGCGGAGGATTTATCATTACAAAGTTAACAACAAGACAAAGGTTGCCCGCAGCATCGATGAATGGGGCGTCATAATATGGCCATTCTAATGTACCTGTGATTACGGGTAACGCAGGTATTAAAAGCTGAGCGGTGATCGATCCTGAAGCGTCATATTTCAATATGGAGTTGGGAGATCCATAGGAGAAAACATACAGGTTTCCACTCTGATCTGTTGTAGCTTGAATATCATAAGATTGTTCGTTTTGGTAACGGATTCCCCAGCGGCGGTTGCCCAAACTGCTGTAACAAACAATGCTATCGTGTGTCGCATCATCCCTGAAAAGGAAATATATGTTCCCGTTGATGTAGTAGAATTGAGTTGGATAGAATGATGTTTCCATCTGCCATGCGATTGTACCATTGGAAAGAACCTTCATAAATTTTTTTCCCCCGGTTGATTTACCGAGATAAATGCTATTATTATCTCCCCTTGCTCGGGCAAACCAATAACCGGGAATTCGCCATTCCTCCGTCTGGGTCAGCGCCGTCGTCAAGAACATCATAAGACAGCCGAGAAAAAAGAAAATGTGTTTCATATAATTATCCTTTGATAGTTGTGAAAGTTTAGTGATTTTAAATTTATTTGGGTGCCTATACTTGATAGTGATCTAAATTTGTCAGTGTGTTGAGAATCCGTTCTATGTCGAACAATTTTTCTTTGAGGACGAATTCGCAAGCGCCAACCTCGATTGCCCGCTTCCGCCATCGGGGCTCATCATATTGCGTTACCATCACGATTTTCGCATCAGGATACTTGGATATAATCTCCTCAGTTGCCTGAAAACCATCCATTTTTTCCATCTTGATGTCCATGAGGACCCAGTCGGGTTTATGTAATGTGTATGTTTCTAATGCTTCGCTTCCATCACTGCACTCACAAAACGAATCTACTTTTGTCATCAACATAGTTCTAATCATATCTCTTATTGAAGCATTATCGTCGACGATCATAACGGTCATCATCAATTGTCTTTCTTATAATCTGTTTGGAATTAAGATTATTATAGTGGAAAGGAGACTGATAGTAAATAAGTAGGATTACTCAATTATGGGTAGGTAGGAGTACTTATTTTAAAGAATGGTCATTGCGAGAAACGAAGTGACGAAGCAATCTGACATAATAATAAAATTTGAAGGGTCGGATTGCTTCGTGACTGATCAAATAGTAAAAAAAGCGATGTCATTCCCGAATGCTTTTATCGGGAATCCAGAATTATGATAAAATCTGGGAACTGGACTCCCGCTTAAAACACGCGGGAGTGACAATAAAGAATTTAATAATCAATCCCTCGCAATGACGTGTGAAGGAGTTACAGGTATGACTTATTTTCTATAGCAAACTTTAGCAGGGCGTTGCTGCCGTGCAGTCTTAGTTTATTGCAGATATTCATCCGATGGTTTTCAACAGTACGAATACTAATGAACATAATATCTGCTATTTCTTTACTCGTTTTATTTTCAGAGATTAATTTGAGAATCTTGCTTTCACTAAGTGTAAGTTCTTTAAGACCGGGATTCTCGAGAAGAACGGCTTCTGATTTGTTTTTCCTGTTGATTAAAAATTTAGAGATCATCGGACTGATATAGTATTTATCGTTCACAACTGCCTTGATACTTTCTAAAATATCGTTAACAGCAGATTCCTTTAATACATATCCTCGTACACCAAGGTCCATTGCCCTATTGAACACAGCTTCTTCTTTGTGCATGGTAAGAACTATAATTTTGGTGTCAATGTTTAAATCACGCATAGACTCTGCAATATCCAAACCATTGGAGCCGGGCATATTTAAATCGAGCAGAAGAACCGTTGGCGTTACTTCATTAACGAGTTTTATAACCTGCGCACCATCTCCCGTCTCCCCTACAACCAAAAATCGATTATCGGTAGATATTATATCGACCAGTCCTTTGCGGAACACGGGATGGTCATCGGCGATAAGAATTCTAATTTTAACGTTGTCCACCATGCGTTATATCTCCTGAAAATTATTTAGTGTTCCGGAATATGGAACTTCAATAACAAGTGTTGTCCCCTCACCCTCTGAAGAAGTGATCGTAAAAGAACCGTTTATTAATTTAACACGCTCCGATAAACTCACCAATCCAAATCCTTTCCTTGTACCTGAAACAACCGAGTCCGAGGAATTGTCAAAACCTCTTCCATTATCACGTACAGTCAATATTAGCTTGCCGTCATTCACAACTGTATCGAGAGATGCTTCTGACGCACCCGAATGTTTTAATATATTATTAATAGATTCTTGGACAATCCGATATAAAGATATGGCAATCTCTCTATCTTTTATAACACTAAGAGATGTTAGATCACATGAGAAAACGATATTGGTGGATCCTTCTATTTTTTCAATCATACTTTTAATACATTCCATCAATCCGAGCTGCTCGAGATGATATGGACTGAGATCGTATGCGATCTCCCTAACGTTATCGATAGCATGTGAAGCAGTCTGAGTAATTTCGGATAACTGATTCCTCATTGCATCAACATCAGCCACCTTCAGTCCCAATTGTGCTCTATTAACTATGACCATCAAATCTTGCCCTAATCCGTCGTGCAATTCACCTGCTACACGCTTTCGTTCATTCTCTTGCGAAATAATAAGTCGACGCGAGAATTCCTGACCAGCACGCTCCGCTTTTTCATACATCTCGGCAACATGGAAAAGTGCTGCTGCTCGGTTAGTAAGTACACTAAGAAGTTGAACATCTTGCTGAGTATAGACCTTTTCTGATCGTTTCCTTCCACAAACGAAGAATCCGCCTATCGAATTAAGATAAACACGCGGGAGTATCAGTTCTGCATCAGGTTGATTCAAACCATTAATACCTTCCTTAAGCTCAAAAATACTAAACGGCTTTCCTCGTTCCAATCGAGCTTGAAGCTCCTTTGCGACAGCTATCGATATGATTTCAATATCTTCACTATGCCCCATATGGTGCGAGGAGCTATACAAATTATCATCCACGCGTTTCAAACAAGTAAAGGATGTAAAGTGGAAAATCGAATCGAGGAAATTGAAAATAACTTCATGTAGTCTTTCTTCATGATAGATGCCGACCGTTGCCCTCTCGAAATTTGCAACAACCTCAGTCGAATTGTATGGCTCACGATGGAAAAGATGATCAATCCGGTGTTGTAATAAATCGCGAATAGGAAGGAAAATAATTGCCGACCCGATCACTGCAATTACATGAATTTCTAGTACATGTTCTGATCCAATAAACTCGATAAAAAATATCACTGCTAAATATAAACCAACAACAAGAATAGTAAGGATTAGATAGAGCAAACCTCTCTTGATGATCGGTTCTATGTCCCACATACGATACCTCAGAACAGCAAGTGTCGTAGTACCTACAAAAACAAATGCTCCTGAACCAAGGAGAAAATGAAAAACATATGGATTCGTTTTTTGCAAATACCACGTAAGCCAGGGAATCAATCCGAAAACAATATGTGGCACGATGCCAATAAACATACTTATCAATATCCAACGGAGGGATTTTTGGCTAGACGGCTCACTCTTACTATATAATCTGGTTGTTGCAATGACAACTGATGCAATCAGATTGATGCTCATCCAAACCACACAAATGCCGAAAGAGATCCAGGCAACCGCTTCAACATCTTTCGTATGATAGCTAAACCAAATAATCGGCGTAAATATACCGAAGCATGATATTGGTATAGTAACAATGTATAGGATTCTCGGAAGTTTTGGAAACTGTTCAATTATACGATGCCGTTTAGGGAACAATAGAAAGAAGTGAATTAGAATTGGTCCAAGAAATGTCATTGCAACACCGAAAAATAACCATCCAATTAAACCGATCAGATTGAATGCGAGTCCGCCTCCGATCATACCCACACCGAAACATTGAGTGAAGATGAAAAAGATTCTTGCCGATGGATCGTTAAATCTTGTAAATAAGATAACCGTGCCTATAGAAAGAATCGAGATAATCAAGCCGTAGTACGACAAAAAGTATAACGGTGCAGTCGACCACCCGACTTGAGCAACTTCCCCAAGAGAGGAGAAAAACATGCGAAAATGATTTGAA
>CAYYIJ010000103.1:0-6993 GCA_964471945.1 uncultured Chlorobiaceae bacterium | reverse complement strand
TTACAGTGAATTTCCAATTATCGGTAAGATTGAAATCCAGATTACCACGCAAACTTGAAGATCGCGATCTTCCTGGTGGAACTTTATTCTCAAAAAAGTCCCATGAGACGGATAATTGCCAGGGGATACTGAAATCTGGTTCTTCCTCCATCTCACCAAGAGCATAGTATCCGACTCGTTGTTTCCCTTGTTGCGAAGTATCTGATCCAGTTTCTTCTTTGCTCCCACTTTTTTTCTCCCCGGATAAAGTCGTCGATAAGTTGATAGAAAAATTCGTCATTCTCGCAAGCCTTCCTTCTTTTATTAGAAGAAATTTATTTACTTTGTTATAATTATAAGGACCTATCTGTTCGAGTTTATATAAATCAAAACTTGCACCGCCGCCCACGTCGAGAAAACTCCCAACACTTGTCCGATAATTCAGATTAATAGGTGAAAAGTTCAAACTGTCGGCAGAAAAGTTATATGAGATACCTCCGTTTAGGTTCAACAACTGAAATTTCTTACCTTCCTCTTCATCGCCTTTGGGGATGGTTTTCATCTCAAAATTATTACCAACATTCAGACTCATCGTCATCTGTTTTGGCGGCAAGGGTTTTCCAATTACTTGCTTTTGGTAGCCAAATGATAAATTGGGAGTAATTGTATGACGCAGAGCCGCAACTCCTAGGGCATTTGGTTGCACGATCCCGAATAACTTTGTAGAAGCCCCGATTCCGGATGAAAACGAACCTCTCCTTGCCCATTGTTGATCTTTCTTCGTAATCAATGTACTATCAGCTACCGCAGGTATATCATTGTTCGAATATGATCGCTCATCCTGATAATTCATTGATGGTGAGATTGTAAAATGTCCAAGTTTTGGAGCGATGCTCATACTAATTCCTTGTGAAAGACGATAATTACGGTCAAATCTATTTTCTTCGACAGTAATCAACGTGTCACGTTCATTAATTGTTGCCTTCACGCCAGCAATATTTTGTTTTGTCTTCGCTCTATTATTTGAAAAATTTGAATTATACGATATCCCGATCATCTCGTACCATGCAAGGTTTGCTAAATCCATATTTTTTCCCTTACCAAATCGAAAGGGATAACTCTGACTGTGGTTAAAACTCAATGATGGTAATGTCTCATGGATGTTTCCACTTATAAGGTTTTGCCGCCTTGAAATATTCAAGTTGATGCTATTAGGGGTTCCTTCCCAATGTTTTGAAATTGTTGCGTTAGATTTTATATCTTGCTGTAATGCTTGATTCAGATTGATTGTATTACGGTAAGAGTTGTTGCTTGCAAATGTAAAATTAACATCAAAACGTGAAGTTGGATTTATCTCTTGACGATGTGAGATATGAACATTATAAGATATATCTTTTCTACGTTCCCGATCCGACGCTTCACCCTCCAACATTTTTCGATATTCTCCGGACAATCCACCTGAAAAATAGTAACGAAGATTATATTGATAATTGGTAGAAAGTGCCCAACTTCCTTTAGTATATAAATCGGCTTTGATGCTGTAATCCATGTAATCATCTATTGCCCAATAGTAACCGAGGTGCCTTAATAATCTTCCATGTGCGGCATCCTCAGCAATAGCGGGAGCTATTATTCCCGATCTTCTTCCACCTTGGCTCGGAAACACGGCAACCGGAAACCAGAATACTGGAACATCTGCAATGTACATGTATATAGGTTCGGCAACTACCTTATCCCGGAGCGTAACTTTCATCTTCGGACTGTAGAAATAGAAATGAGGATCGGATTTATCGCAGGTCGTATAACGCCCATCCGCTACAAAGAGAATATCTTTCCCTATTTTTTTCAATCTATCGCCGTGATAAAAACCCTCATCGAGTTTCGTATCGACTACAATAATCCTTCCCCGTTTTGTTTTGAAATTGTATGCAAGTTCTTTCCCGTTATAAACCTCACCGCGATCTTTCATAACAGGGGTCCCGAATTCTTTTTTTACTGTCGTATCCGAAGTATCTGGAAAACCAAATGCTGAAAGAGTTGCAGTATTCCAATTGATGTCAATTCTATCTGCCCGTAGTTCCATATTCTGATGTTTAATCTCACCTTGGGAATATAGAGACATAATTTTTGTGTTAAGATCATAAACGATGGAATCAGTACTAGTATAATAAACCACAGTGTCAACTCCTGAAACACTGGAGGTGGTATCAACTCGGATAGTTAATGAATCTTCTCGAATAGTCTCTTGACCATAAGCATAGAAAATAAAAAATAAAATGGAGATAATAATTAGAAATAAACGCATCTTTTATTTCATAACTAAACTTGCAGCGCCGATAATACCGGCTGTGTTGCCTAATTTTGAGCGGATAACGCGTACGCCGTCTTTGTGTGATTTTAAAACGCGTGAGCTTAAACTTGTGATAATCGCTTTGTAAACAAATGCAGGTGCCGCAGAAATTCCGCCACCAATAACAACTACACGCAAATCCAGAACATTCAGAACTGACGCAAGGGCATACCCTAGTAACTCACCCGCTTCCTCTAATACACCTATGGCGATTGGATCGCCTGCCTCGGCGGCTTCTGATATAATTGATGGTTCAAGTTTACTATAATCTCCGTCAATTAGTTCTTCGAGTTTCGTTTTGACAACATTTTTCGGTGTGGAAATAAGAAGTTCTTTAGTTCGCTGAGAGAGATAGCGCTGGCCTATATAGCTCTCGATACAACCGTAATTACCGCAATTACATAACCGCCCATTATAATCGATAGAAACATGTCCGATTTCACCGGCTCCGCCATGAGGACCTCGGAATATTTTTCCATCAATAATCACACCGCCCCCAATACCAGTACCCCAAATAATAAAAAGAAAGTTCTTGAATTCGATACCCGCTCCATAGTGTGCTTCCGCGATTGCTGCACAGTTAGCATCATTCTCGACAATTATAGGAAGCTTAAATTTATTACTTAATTCTTTTACTAAATTTATTTTTGTCCAATCTGCAAAATTCGGTGGATGTTGAACAGTGCCGTCTTTTGTTGAGACAATTCCCGGTGCACCGATGCCGATGCCTAAGCATTCTGATGCTTTATACCTGCCAAAAAGTTCTTGAATACTAAACATTATCTGCTGGATAACAGCCGAAGGTCCATATTTAGCACGAGAATCGGTAGAAATTTGATCGAGCAGTCCGCCATTTTTTATTACTATACCAACTTTAACGGTTGTGGCTCCTAAATCTACACCTATTACAAATGCTTTTTTAAAATTCATCTTTTTTTGTTTCTCCACCATTTGTTCAATCGTTCGTGAATTGATTGTTCCATTCCCTGATCCGATGGTTTGTAATAAATTTTGTCCTTTAATCTATCAGGGAGATATTCTTGTTCAATAAAATGATCAGAATAATTATGACCGTATTGGTAATCTTTGCCATAACTAAGGTCTTTCATCAATTTTGTCGGTGCATTGCGGAGATGGAATGGAACATCATAGTGAGCCAAATTTTTTACGTCCGCTAGTGCATCTTCGATCGCTTTGTACGATGCATTGCTCTTTGGTGCAGATGAAAGGTATGTTGCAGTTTGTGCTAAAATAATCCGAGCTTCGGGCATTCCTATATAATCAACAGCCGTAAAACAACTCGTTGCCAACGTAAGGGCATAAGGATCGGCATTGCCAATATCTTCTGATGCAAGCACAATCATTCTTCGAGCAATAAACTTTGGATCTTCTCCCCCCTCAATCATCCGAGCTAACCAGTATACGGCTCCATCAGGGTTGCAGCCACGCATACTTTTAATGAACGCGGATATTATGTTGTAATGTTCTTCGCCCGACTTATCGTATTTCAAATAACGGTGCTGAAATGCTTCCTCAATCGCATGGAGAGTAACGATATGTTCTCTCTTCTTGTTGGATTTCACCAAGCGAAGGGAGGTTTCTAAACCATTTAATACAATCCGTGCATCACCACTTGCTAATAGCATTAACAATTCACGCTCTTTTTCACCAACTTTAATTTGCTGAGATTTTAGTAAGTGATCCGATTGAAGGGCGTGGTCGATTATACTATTGAGATCGACAACTCCCAGCGGCTCTAAGACATAAACCAAACAACGTGAAAGAAGCGGTGATATAACCTCGAATGATGGATTTTCTGTTGTTGCCCCGATGAGAATGATTACTCCATCCTCCACACTGTGCAAAAGCGCATCCTGTTGAGCTTTATTGAAACGATGAATTTCATCTATAAAGAGAATTGATTTTTTATTGAGTCTGGATCGATTAAGGTTTGCACGATCAATTATTTTTCTTACCTCTTGGACTCCCGAAGATACTGCACTAAGCTGAAAAAAATCAGCTCTGGTTTGATTGGCAATAATTCGTGCGAGTGTAGTTTTGCCACAACCTGGTGGACCCCAAAAAACCATCGAAGGCAATGCATCTTTTTCGATTAAAATTCTTAAAGGTTTCCCATTCCCAATCAAATGCTGCTGTCCAACAAATTCATCGAGCGTCTTGGGTCGAACCCGCTCAGCCAATGGGACTGAAGGAGCAATATCTGAAATTTGTTTTAAAGTTTTTTGTTGATCGAACAACTCCATCGAATCTTTTCATTATGCAGGCATGTCCACTTACAACTCAATTCTTACTCTGTTTCCTTCCTTACTTTATAAACTGTTTCTCCCTCTCTTATCATTCCATACTTTTCCCGGGCTACCTTCTCAATCGCTTTCGGATCGGAGTCTAATGCTTTCGATTGCTGTTGTAGTTTTTGTTGTTCTTGGAGTGTTTGATTAATTTTAATTCGCATCGCCTCCTTTTCTCTCTCGAGTGTAAGTCGTTGTATAATTCCCTTATTGCTGAACATCATAAAAGAAAGTGTCGGTAGCGTGATTAGTAATGTGAGGAGAACGAATTTTTTCCTCAAAGTTCTATTTAGCCAACTTTTTAGCTTTGGTTTGGTTTTACGGTAATACTGATTATCCATGTAAAAAATGTAAGATTTAATTATGAGGAAATCAAATTTTTCTTATTTGGATTTGTGCCAACCTTTCTTCGGATGAAATTTCCGTTGAAGTTTTAACTTTTCTCGGTGTCGATGAATTGCTAATTGAATAAGCCGATCCAGCAACTCTGGATACTTAATTCCCGATGCTTTCCACAATTTTGGATACATACTTATCGAGGTAAAGCCCGGAATAGTATTTATTTCATTGAAATAAACTTTATTCGTCCGCCGTGTAATCAGGAAATCGACACGCGCCATCGCGGCACAATCTATCGCTTTGAAACTCTTGACGGCAATCTTTCTAACTTTTCTGGCAATCGATGCGGGTAGGTCTGCAGGAATAACTGCTTTTGATTTTCCGTCTATATATTTTGCATCGTAATCATAAAATTCATTAGAAGAAATTATCTCACCGGGGACCGAAGCAATTAGATTATCATTGCCAAGAACACTCACTTCGACCTCACGGGCATCCTCGATGCTTTTCTCGACTAATATTTTTCGATCATACTTCGATGCAAGCTTTATCGAGTCGATAAGTTGTTTCCTGTTTTGTGCTTTCGAGATACCAACACTTGAACCTAAATTAGCCGGTTTGATAAAACATGGATAGCCAAGTTTAACCTCAATGGCGGTGAGAATCTTTTTAGTGTGCTTGGCATATTCTTGAGTTACAAACCAAATATATGGAGTTACTGGAATATCAACTTGCTCACATAATTGTTTTGTTATAACTTTATCCATCCCGACAGATGAACCTAAAACACCTGCACCAACATATGGAATATTCGCCAGCTCGAAGAGTCCTTGTATCGTTCCGTCCTCACCACAAGTTCCGTGAAGGACTGGAAACAATACATCAATTGATATGGGTTGTGAAATGGGTCGATTTCGCTCACCATAAATATTAGATGTTGGATGGATTTCAACTAAACCTTTTCGATTAGGCTCAGGTAGAAGAATTTTTTCAGGCAGATTTCTAAAATCTTTACCTTCCTTCATCTTGTCCAAAATATCAGGAGAGCTTAGCCATTTCCCATTCTGTGTAATACCAATTGGGATTATTTCATATTTCTTTTTATCGAGCGCTTCTATGATTGAGGAGGCTGATACGAGCGACACTTCATGCTCGGCGGAACGACCACCAAAAATTACCCCGACACTGATTTTACCTGTTCGCCGAGCAAGTCCGGATTTTCGTTTTTTAATTTTCGATTTCATGCTCTCAGCATCTTTTTTACAAGTTCTCGGATTTCATCATCGGAAGATGAAGTTACGGATTTTTCTTGACTTGCACAACTCGTTTCACATGCAATTTTATTAGGAAAATCTTTTCCCCATGAGTGCTGACTGATTGCTCTGAGTTTTTCGATATCTTCAGGCGAAAGTGGTTTCTCTCCACCCAACATTCGGGCAATAAATGTTATGTGGGCAACATGTTCAACTTTCTCCATCTTGAAATTTGCGTCCCACAAATCTTTCCCATACGTTACCACTCCATGATTAGCGAGAAGTATAGCATCTGCAATCTTCACGTATGGCTCCAACGATTTTGATACCTCTTCTGTAGAAGGTGTTGCATAATCAGCAAGGGGAATTGCACCTAACCCAACGACAACCTCCGGAAATAAACATTCATTCAGCGGCTGGCGAGCAGTTGCAAAACCAGTTGCGTATGGTGGATGAGCGTGGATAACGGCGTTGACATCGGCACGCTGTGAGTAAATGTTTAGATGCATTCCGATTTCAGTGGAGGGACGGTGAGAAATTTCGGATTTATAGATTATATTACCTTGATGATCCACTTCAATCAAATCCTCAGTTGTTACCATACCTTTATTGATACCGGTTCGTGTCGTCAGGATGTTGCCGTTCTCAAGCCGAACGCTGATGTTGCCATCGGTAGCAGCGACAAAACCTTTAGCGTAAAGGCGGTGGCAGTTTTCGATAATATCTTTAACGATCTTTGTACTTTTATCCATTAGTATTAAAG
>CAYYIJ010000102.1:0-7030 GCA_964471945.1 uncultured Chlorobiaceae bacterium | reverse complement strand
CGATGAACGAACATTTAAAATACTCTGCGATTTTGAATGATGGTAATTTCGTTAAGAACTATTAAGCCTAAGGCTTATTAGTTAGAAATGTTATGTAAATAAGTATACTTGTAAGCCTTAAGCTTAAGAGGTTTAGTAATAAAAACCAAAAGAAATAGGCGGTAACGAGTGAACCTCTGGCTTAATCAAGATATTGATTAGCTTCATAAATAGTAGAAATTTTTTCGCGGCGTAATACTTTAATAAGCCTATCCTGATGAGATACTAGATGTTTCGCTTCATTCCTAATCACAAACCGAAAGAATTGTCATTTTACCATGGGACATGGGGAATCCCATTCAGGCGGATTCAACATGACACTCTCTCGTATTTATTGGACAACCTCTTACAAAAAATTAATTCTTCGCTTCCAATATTGCTTTCAATGTAACTTCCTCATTACCTCTCTTAACTACAACTTCAACCTCATCTCCGGGTTTAAATATTCCAAGAAGGTGTGTAAAATCGTAAATATTTTTAACATCTTTACCACCAAATTTTATTATCACATCATCAGCTTTTAAGCCAGCTTTCTCGGCAGGGCTGCCCGGTCGGAAACCTGATATTTTCATCCCCGGAGTATCGCCTGCAAAATCTGGAATAATACCTAAACTCACTCTTGCACCTTGACGATTACCACCCATTGGCATAGTCGAAGTTGCCTTAGTGAATACTGGCCTATCGTCCTCGTTTGCAAGTTCTTTTATTATCCGTGCTGCGAGATGTAAAACTTTTTGTTGACCAGGATAATTTATTTTATCCCAAGTATCGGAGGGTTTATGGTAATCAGAATGAAGATTCGTGAAGAAAAACATTACTGGTAAATCTTTTTTATAAAACGATGCTTGATCGCTTGGACCAAAGCCATCAGATTTTAAACGCAGTACTAAGGAATCAGAATTATTTCGTTTGACCAATTCTTCGAACTTAGGTGATGTTCCCATTCCTTCGACAACCAAAATGCTATCTTTCATCCTTCCAATCATATCCATATTAATCATTGAGATAGTGTGGGTAAGTGGAGCAAACGGATTTTTAACATAGTAATCAGATCCAAGCACACCTAATTCTTCTGCCGTGAAAGCGATGAATAGAAGACTTCGTTTTAATTTTTTTTCACTAGAAAATAATTGAGCGAGTTCAAGAAGACCCGCGGTTCCTGACGCATTGTCGTCAGCACCATAATGCGGTGCAATCGTATCAGGTTTCAGCGAACCCGAACCTTCACCACCCATACCTATGTGATCGAAGTGGGCGCCGATTATCAGGTTCTCATTTTTCAATGTTGAATCTGTACCCTGGAGCAAACCAATAACGTTTGCTGTTTTTGCATACACCTTCACTATCTGAGTTTGAAGGTCAATGGTAGTATTTGGCAATTCGAATGATGCTGGTGCTATCGTTGTTTCTATTTGATGTTTGATCTCATCAAGATTTTTTCCAGCCATCTTTAATAACGAATCGACAATAGTCCATTTCAGACTAAGAACTGTTATTCCGGATGTACCTCCTCGAGGATCTTCAAATGACGTCAGACTTTCACCTCGCATACCGGGAGGCGCTGTAACAAGGATTATACCCGAGGCACCTTTATCACGAGCAGTAAATAACTTCGCCATTAAGGTTGAATATTTTTCAAATCTATCCGCAGATGATGTATCAGGTGAGTAACGAAGAACGATAACAATTTTATTTTTAACATTAATTCCCTTGTAATCGTCATAGTTAAGAGATTCTGGAGCTGAAATTCCGAAACCAACAAAAACTAATTGTGTACTAAGCGAAGTATCAACAGAAAATGACAAGGGTTTATATTGATTATCGACTAAAGGTTCAAAAGATTTTCCATTCATTGTGATCGCAAGCTTATTCCGCTCACCAATCTTTGTTGCAGAAATAAAAGAAAAATTCTGGTAGTATGTTTTAGCGTCACCAACAGGAATAAGTCCATATTCTTGGAACTTATTTGCGATATATTCTGCGGCTTGAGTATTACCAGATTCACCTGCTCTCCTTCCTTTCAGTTCATCTGAGGCTAAAAATCGAATGTGCTGCTTAAGTTCTTCTTGAGTTATTTCATTCGAAATGAATTCATGAGCTATCGGTGAGCAGCTGATAATTATTATTGTAAGAATAGATAAAAAATGTATTGATTTCATAATGGTTCCAAATTGATTATGGTTTTGATAGATTGACTATTTTTAAGACTTCAACAATTTTACCAACCATGCAAATACTGACACGGTCTTCAAGCTCACGGACTACTAATCTTGCTTGTATGCCATCGAAGTAAATTGTTTCGATATTTTCGCCAACAAGCTCATACGTCTCGTTATTTGTTGAAATGAATTGCCAACATCCGCCTTCGACATCCAAGAACACCATTTTTCCCTCAATAACAAAAGAATCGGGACCGAAATCGGTTTTTGGAATATTGGCGCAGCTATTCACTTGAAGTAAAAGTATAACATACAAAATTAAATAAAAATGAATCACTTCAGATTTTTTAGCTGTGATTTTAGTTTGTTAAATGATTCCAGATCACTTACATTATATTTAAGATCGATGTAAGCAATCTTCCCTTGTTTATCGATCAAATACACAGTGCGTTTGTTGTGACCACGCATCTCGTTATAACTGCTATAACGAATCGCTACTTCATGATTGTGATCTGAGAGGAGAGTGAAGGGTAGTTCGTGGTGCTTAGCCCACTCGTGGTGTGAAAATACATAATCACCGCTGATACCAAATATTTCAGCATTTAGTTCATTTAGAGCGTTGAAATTATCTCGCATTGTGCATAGTTGTTTAGTACAGCCGCTGCTCCAATCAGCAGGGTAAAAGGCGAGAATTATGTTTTTCTTTCCGATGATTTCAGAAAGTGTGATATCACCTTTACCAATTGAATCTTTTGTAGCAAATGGAAGAGAAAAATCATGAGCTTTGTCACCTATCTTAAGCGAGTCAGTTATTTGTGTGAATCCTGCTATCGAATAAATGAAAATGATAAATATTATTATGTTGAGTCTTTTCATAGTCCAGTCTAATTATTCAATTAATAACATAAGAAGAAAATAAAACATTCGCAAGGTTATGGAATAAAATGATTTCTTCGTATATTCTCAAATCATTAATTCAATGTAATATCAATGCATATACCTGATGGTTTCCTCGATACAAAGACAATTGTAGCAACATCAATATTATCGATATCGGCACTTGGGATATCGCTTAACCGTTTGAAAAAACAGATACTCCCGCATCAGATACCATTAATTGGAATGGGTGCCGCTTTTATCTTCGTTACTCAAATGCTAAATTTCCCTGTGATAGGTGGAACTTCGGGACACCTTATCGGGTCGGTGTTAGCGGCGGTTTTGTTAGGACCGAATGCCGCAATATTAATAATGACCACAGTACTAGTGGTACAATGTTTTCTTTTTGCCGATGGCGGCGTTCTATCGCTCGGTGCAAATATTTTGAATATGGGAATAATCGGGACGCTCGTCGGGTATTCAATCTATCGAAGTCTTGCCAAACTAATCCCAACAGACCGTGGGAAACTTGTCGCTATTGCATTTGCTTCTTGGTGTTCTACAGTATTAGCATCCATCTTTTGCGCCGGCGAACTTGCCTGGGCAGGAATTGCATCATGGCAAATAGCGTTTCCGGCTATGACAAACATTCACATGATTATTGGTTTAGGAGAAGCATTAATCACTACGATTGTATATACCGCTATACTGAAGACAAAACCTGAATTCCTCCATGAATCATTTACGGAAAATTTATCTTTATCTTCTCGAGAAATATTTATTTATGGCGTAATTGTGGTGTTAGGATTACTCATATTCGTTTCTCCTTTCGTATCAGAGTTGCCCGATGGATTAGAAACAGTTGCAAGTCAAATAGGATTTGATCATCGTGCAGTAACACAACCGCTTTTCCCGTCTCCTTTCACAGAATATCAAATACCTGGGATGAGTATTCCGGCTATAGCTACAATTATTATCGGTTTCATCGGCGCGGTAGTTGTTTTTGGATTTTCATTTCTTCTAGCTCGTTTTCTTATTCCTAATAAAAAGTAATATTTTATGCGGCATGATTTCATAGATCGTTATAGTCGAATAGCAAGCCCCGTTCATCAACTTTCAACAACTTTTAAAATATTAACAGCATTCATTTTAATATTCTGCACGATACTGTTACCAATACATTCATACGAATATTTCATAATCATCATTATTTTTTTGATAAGTGTTTCTATAATCAGTAAAATTCCGGCAAAGTATCTACTGCATAGATTGATAATACTCGAGCCATTCGTGTTTGGTGTTTCAATACTTTCACTTTTTCAACCGAAAGGGGAAATAGTCTTCTTGACAATCCTTGTAAAAAGTTCAATATGTCTATATACAATCATTTTATTGACAAACACAACACCATTCTCAAAAATAATAAATTGGTTAAAAGTGATTCACACACCATCGCTGTTTGTAACAATTCTTGCACTTATGTACAGATACATTTTTGTTTTGATCGATGATGCAGAAAGAATGGAACGGGCGCGCACGAGTCGGTCTTTTTCCACGAACAAACGACAGGTATGGAAGATAAGAGCTATGATGATCGGGCAGGTATTTATTCGCTCGATTGAACGGGCTGATCGCATTTATGCTGCCATGCGGGCGAGGGGGTGGAAGTGATTCCGGCAATCGAAGTAAAAAATCTTCAGTACGAATATCATGATGGCACTAAAGCATTACGCGGTATTAGTTTTAACATTGCAGAAGGCGAATGTATCGGTGTGATCGGTCCTAATGGTGCAGGAAAATCTACGCTATTATTGCATCTGAATGGAATACTTCCTGAAGTAATCAAAGGTATTCCTACTATGCAAGTGATGGGTACAGCAGTTAATAGTGAGGGACGTGGTAAAATTCACCAAATAGTTGGTTTGTTATTTCAGAATCCGGATGATCAACTTTTTTGTCCTACTGTTTATGAAGATGTTGCTTTCGGGCCGCAGCAATTTGGAAAATCGTCAGAAGATATACATCAGATTGTTTCTGATGCTCTTGAAACAGTCGGGCTTGCAGGATATGAAAATCGTTCTCCCCATCATTTGAGTGGAGGAGAAAAACAGCGCGTATGTTTGGCTGGTGTCCTTTCTTGTACTCCAAAGATTTTAGTTTTAGATGAACCAACGAAGGACCTTGATCCACGCGGAAAGCGCGAGCTCAAAATTTTACTGCGATCGATACCATCAACAAAAATTATTGCTTCACACGATTTAGAATTGATTGTTGATTTATGTCCTCGAACAATCGTTATGGATAAAGGTGAACTTATCGCAGATGGTGATACGATTAATATTCTCAGAAATGAAGAGCTAATGCTTGCACATGGATTAGAAACACCCCATTGTTTGAAGCATACCCATCCGCACAAATGAATAAAATTTTGAAAGATAATTTACTGTCGAGTTGATTTATGTGACCGATCTCGCTTGCGGGGTTTATCAACTTGCCATGGTAAAGGACTCGGTGGTGTATCAGGACGTTTATCAGCAGGTGTCAATACATATTTAATCCAAGCAACAAGCTCGCTCATTGGACGTGCTTTCCTCACAAAACCATCTAATGGGGAAGATTTTACAGCATTTAAAGTATATTGATCATCATAACCCGATACGAAAAGGAAGGGTATTTTTTCAAGCCGCGGGATCGATCTGACTGTTCGATGAAATTTCAAACCATCCATTACAGGCATATAAACATCCGAGATTATCAAATCTATTGTTTCATAATCCAATATTTTTAAACCTGCTTCACCGTGTTCAGCAGTGAATACTTTATAACCCTCGTCCTCAAGATAGTGGGAGAGAAGCATACGATATTCAGGTTCATCATCTACAAGAAGGATATTCATAATAATAGCATAGGTGAATAAAAGTTCTGAATCAAGTTACGAAACAAATCTCTAAATATCAAAAATTATTTAATAAGCAGAAATCCGATTTCTCAACCTACATCTTCTTTATAAGAAATCGGATTTCATACTGAGCAGTATATTTTCTTCAGATCAAAGCGGTGTCATTTGAGCAGCAGCATCTTCTTCACCTGATTGTATGTTTTAAAAGAACCTGAGACACTCACAGCTTCAATGCGATAAAAATATATCCCAGATGGAATATCACTTGCATTCCACAATACCGATTTATATCCAGTCGATTCAATGCCATCAACAAGCGTTGCCACTTTTTGCCCAAGTACATCATAAATAGTGAACTTAACATTGCTATTTACGGGCAGTTGGTATTTAAATGTTGTTATCGGATTGAACGGATTGGGATAGTTCTGCTCAAGAGCAAATGTAGTTGGGATTTCTGATTTTGGATTTCGGATTTCAGATTCAGGCGGTGGCGGTGGTAATTCATCAATCTCAAATCGTGACCGCGGTTTTGTTAGATTCACCGATGATGACGAAGACAATATCAACTGCCCAGCTTGATTTGTCTTTACCCAATATGCATTCCCAGGATGTATCGAATCTGCAATTATATAAGTTGTTCCATTATATTCAAAGTAATTTGATATCACCATACCACTTGAGCTTTCTATAATATTGCTTACATCTACAGGATAAGTTATTGACCCTATCATATTCCATCCCGGTGAAACGTCTATTGAATCTTCATCAATTGGATAACCAGTTATTGCAACACTCTGTGCGCCACTAAATTTCACCCAATAGCCAGTTCCATTATCGAGTGTATCACATATAACGTAAGAACCTTTATATGTAAAAGCCTCCGATTTCCCAGTTGGATATATTGATGTCTTTTGATAATCGGTTACTGTCAATGGTACAGAGACCATATTCCAACCGTTATGCATTAAACAACCCATCGACCTGAAAACTTCAATCTGAAGGGGCTTCCCTATTTTTGTTTTTCCATCCGTTGCAAAAAAAACAGCATCTAGACTAA
>CAYYIJ010000101.1:0-7144 GCA_964471945.1 uncultured Chlorobiaceae bacterium | reverse complement strand
AAATTCCCGCTGAAATCAGGTTAATCTCTACCTTCTGATGATTTTTCTAATTTTATTGCAAATAATCAGTTTCATCAAGGTTTTTAGGTGAGGCAAGAGTTCGGGGGTGTTCAAAAAAACCTTTGTGAATTTTTGTCACAAAGGTCATATTGGAGAATTTAAATTTTAAGAACAACCAGATGTTTCACCACAGTTTCTGCATTTATAACAAGAACCACTCCTCACCATTATACTACCGCATTGATGGCATGGGGGGGCATCGGCTTGTGCGTGGAAAACTTCTTGTTCTTTCTGTTCTCGTGTTGGGGCGGTCATAATCTTAATCTCATGTGGTAAATCTTCTGTTGCATGCTCGATATCGTCAAAGCTTCTCACCTGATCATCGGGTAGGAGGAATTTTTTCCCCAACCAACGGAAAATATAATCGAGGATAGATTTTGCCATCGGGATATCTTTGTTTCCGGTAAAACCACTGGGTTCGAATCGCATATGCGAGAACTTTTCGATAAGAACACGGAGCGGAACACGATATTGTAATGCCATAGAAACCGATGTTGCAAATGCATCCATTAAACCTGAAATCGTTGATCCTTCTTTTGACATTGTAATAAAAATTTCACCTGGTGAGCCATCTTCATATAAACCGGCTGTAATATAACCCTCGTGTCCGGCGATAGAGAATTTATGTGTAAGTGCCTGGCGTTCATCGGGTAATCGTCGGCGAATTGGTTTTTGTTTGACTTTATCGTTAGACTCGTCAAGGCTTGTATTTAATGGTTGTGTTCGTTTGCAGCCATCACGATATATTGCAATTGCCTTTAAACCCATTCTCCACGCTTCGATGTATGTTTTAATAATATCTTGAGGAGTAACATCGTTTGGCATATTGACTGTTTTGGAGATAGCGCCGGAAATATATGGCTGTACGGCAGCCATCATTTTAACGTGCCCCATGAATTGAATCGAACGTTTACCTTTTGCAGGTTGAAAAGCGCAATCGAAGATCGGAAGATGTTCTTCTTTCAAATGAGGTGCATTTTCAATCGTATCGTTCTTATCTATGTACGCTATAATATGTTCAATTTGTTCATCGATATAACCGAGTTTTTTTAGCGCAAGGGGAACTGTCTGATTCACTATTTTCAATAATCCACCTCCAGCTAATTTTTTGTATTTCACTAAAGCAATATCTGGCTCAACACCTGTTGTGTCGCAATCCATCATAAAACCGATAGTTCCTGTTGGAGCAAGAACAGTCGTTTGTGCATTACGAAAACCGTATTCACGTCCGAAAGTTATAACATCATCCCATACTTTGCGTGCAGCGGTAAGCAAATCACCAGGGACATATTTATCAGGTATTTGGTCGGCTGCTATTCCATGCATTTTCATTACCTTCAGCATCGACTCACGGTTCTTCTTGAAAGCTTTGAATGGTCCGAGCTCTCTTGAGATCACTGCTGATTGTTTGTACGCTTGTCCGCACATCAATGCGGTTATTGCCGAAGAATATGCACGCCCTTCATCGCTGTCATATGCTAGCCCCCGTGCCATGAGCAGTGCGCCAAGATTAGCATAACCCAAACCTAACGGTCTGTAGTTATGACTGTTGTGTTCAATCTTCGATGTTGGATAACTTGCGTTATCGATTTCTATTTCTTGTGCAGTTATAGTAATGTTTATTGCATGACAGAATGACTCGGAATCAAATTCGCCATCATCAACTCGAAACTTCATTAAGTTCAGTGATGCAAGATTACATGCAGAGTCATCGACAAACATATACTCACTGCAAGGATTTGATGCGCTGATTGGGGCACTATTCGGACATGTATGCCATTTATTGATAGTTGTGTGGAACTGCATTCCAGGATCGCCGCAAATCCATGCCGCATCAGCCATCTCTTTCATAAGATCATGTGCGCGGTATCTATCCATCGGATACCCACCATGAACGGCTCTTGTTGTCCATTCTCTATCCTCAACAACAGCACGCATATATTCATCAGTTACACGAATGGAATGATTAGCATTCTGGTAGAACACTGAATCGTATGCACCACCAGGAATATTGAAGCCACCGTTGTAACCAGCATCAATCAATGCCCATGCTTTTTTTTCTTCTTCAGCTTTGCAATGAATAAAATTAGAGATATCTGGATGGTCAACATTAAGGATTACCATCTTTGCGGCGCGGCGGGTTTTCCCCCCGGATTTAATAACTCCTGCGAATGCATCATATCCCTTCATAAATGATACAGGTCCTGAAGCTGTGCCCCCACCCGAAAGACTCTCTTTCGATGAACGTAAAGTTGAAAGATTAGATCCAGTACCTGATCCCCATTTGAAAAGAATACCCTCTGTTTTTGCTAATTCAAGAATTGAATCCATCGTGTCTTCAACCGAATTAATAAAACATGCAGAACACTGTGGTTTTTCTTCAATGCCTACATTGAACCATACGGGACTGTTAAACGACATGTATTGATTGACCAGAAGGTATGTTAGCTCAGCATAAAAGGTTTCCGCGTCTTCTTCCGAAGTAAAGTATTTTTGTTCTTTGCCCCAAACAGTCATTGTTCGCGAAATACGATCGATTAATTGCTTAACGCTCGTCTCACGCTGTGGAGTTCCGGCTTTTCCAAAAAAATATTTTGATGCAACAACATTTGTTGCGGTAATTGACCAAAATTTTGGTACTTCAACATTTTTCTGTTCAAAAATCACTTCTCCTTTTTCGTTATTGATTATCGCTGTTCGAAGTTCCCAATCAATTGTATCAAATGGATGAACATTCGCTTTTGTAAAAAATCTTTTGAAAGTCAACCCGCGTCTTTGTGCTTTGATATCGGATCGAACAGTCGATTCCCTTGGCTCTTCTGTAATATTAAAAAGTGTCGTCTCATTGTTAGCCATCTAAAATTCTCCTTCTTTCTATTTATAATTTTCATTCGAATATATTGAAACTTCTGAAAAATTATTTTATTCTAATAAAACCTGTCACGCTGAGCTTGTAAGCCTTTGGCTTACTTGTCGAAGCGTGAAATTGTAGTAAATTGTCATGGTTCGACAGGCTCACCATGACTTTTGATTCTATTTTTCAGAAGTTTCATATTAAATGAATGAAAGTATATTGGTTCAAAATATAAATAGATACAGCCAAGAAGTCAAGTAAAAAATTATTAAAAATTTATCAGGAAAATATTTTTTCATTATTTTGTTAATTTTACTTGACACAATCCGAAAATTGTAAAAATTGGAGAGTTTGCTTTTAACTTCCTAAGACATTATTATTAAAATAATATTCAAATTTTCATGAGGAAAAAATGGCTGTTATAGAAAAATTTTCAACAATAATTGAAATGTTCGACAAAGTAACCTATAGATTTCAAGATGATCAACGCCCGATGCTCATGCATAAAATAGAGGGAAAATATCAAGGGCTTGGTTATCGTGAAATAAAAAATAAAGTTGATAATTTTGCACTTGGTTTAGCAGCGATTGGTGTAACTCGTGGTACAAATATCGCGATTATTTCTGAGAACCGCCCTGAGTGGGTTATTGCTGATATGGGTATGATGAAACTTGGTGCTGTCAGCGTTGCTCTCTACCCGACATTAACACCGAAACAGATAGAATATATTTTAATTGATTCGTGTGCTAAATATGCAATTGTATCCAACCAACTTCAATTGAATAAATTACTAAAAGTTATTGATGATATTCCTTTACTTGAAACAGTAATTTTGATGTCAGATGATTCAAATATTAATGATGATCGTATATATCCTTTCTCCAAAGTGATTGGGATGAGCTCGGACTTTCGGGAAAATAATGTAGAATATCTCCAGCATGAAATGAATAAGGTAAAACCAGAAGACCTGCTAACAATCATTTATACTTCGGGTACAACAGGAAATCCGAAAGGTGTAATGCTTAGTCATAAAAATCTCGTTAGCAACATAATCGCATCAGCCGAATGTATCATATTCAATCACGAAGATACAGTGCTTTCATTTCTGCCGTTGAGTCATTCTTACGAGCGAATGGCTGGATATTACACTGCTATTGCCTGCGGTGCGACTATCGCTTACGCTGAAAGCATCGATACAGTGCGCGAGAATTTGTTAGAGGTACAACCCACAATAGTAACTACCGTACCGAGGTTGTTTGAGCGGATTTATAACCGACTTATGAAGCAGATGAGCGATGAACCGAAAATTCGGCAGAAAATATTTTCATGGGCGCTCGGGGTAGGCAGAACTTATGCGTGCGCTCGCAAAAATAAAATAACATCTCCCTCTTTATCGGCTCGATACAAGTTAGCTGATAAATTCGTATTTCAGAAAATCAAAGCACGGACAGGGGGGAAAATAAAATTTTTCGCTTCAGGCGGGGCAGCGCTGGCATCCGAGCTTGGAGAATTTTTCGAAGCCATTGGAATTAAAATCATCGAAGGGTATGGTATGACAGAATCTTCGCCCGTGATTAGTGTAAATCGACTTGACGATTACAAATGGGGCACGGTCGGTAAACCGATTCCCGATGTAGTAGTCAAGATTGCTGAAGATGGTGAGATACTCGTTAAAGGTCCTAACGTGATGATCGGATATTGGAAAAACCCCAAAGCAACCGAAGAAATCATTGATAATGATGGATGGCTGCACACAGGTGATATCGGTATGTTTGATACAGAGGGGTATTTAAAAATTACAGATCGCAAGAAGCATTTATTTGTCAGCTCTGGTGGTAAGAATATCGCTCCGCAGCATATCGAGAACTTATTCCTGCAAAGTCAATTTATTGACCAATTTGTTCTCATCGGTGATGGGAAAATGTATCTCAGTGCTCTCATCGTTCCAAATTTTGATGTGGTAAAAGAGTATGCATCGAAACAGCATATTCCCTTCCAATCTGTTGAAGATTTAACGACCCATCAGGAAATCTATAAACTTTTAGAGATTGAATTAAATAAAATCCAATCAGATTTGGCAAATTATGAACGTGTTAGAAAATTTACTATCCTGGATAGACCTCTTACAATCGAAAATGGTGAGATCACTCCGACTTTAAAACCGAGGAGGAAATTTATCGAAGAGAAATTCAGGGAGATAATTGATAAAATGTATGCTGGTGTTAATTGACAAAACATCCCAATCTTCTTCTTTGAGTACATCATGCCCCTGCTTGAGAGTAAACTAATAGAAGTTTGCGTTTTTAAGAAAGGAAACAAACATCCGCTTTATCTCCTCTTACATCGAGCGGGAAATGAGAAAATATATCCAAACATCTGGCAATTTATTACAGGATCGATCGAAGAAAACGAAAAAGCTATCGATGCGGCAATTCGTGAAGTCATTGAAGAGACAGGTATAAAACCGACAGCAATCTGGGTTGTTCCATACATTCTCTCATTCTACGATGCCAATTCGGATACAATCAATATCTGTCCATTATTCGCAGCAGAAATTAATGAAAATATTCCAGTTCAATTGTCGGATGAGCATGATGATTTTGGCTGGTTAACACTTGACGAGGCAATAGCAAAACTCGTATGGCACAATCAACGTGAGGGTATTCGGATAGTCAACGATCAGATCGTTAATCGTGTCCAAACAACGAATCTAATCCATATCTAATTTTAATTACAATTTTGTCAACCGAATGTTTCTTAGGATGTCTAACTATTAAAACTAATAAACAATTAATTGAAAGGAATGGTTTTATGAAATCCATATTCATTTCTTTATTTCTGATCATCCTGTTTTTAGGTTTACCTCCTAACTATGGATACGCACAAATCCAAAAGAAAATAATCAAAGTAGAGCAGAAGGGAAAACGAGGCTATCTCGGAGTTGAAGTTCAAGACGTTACAAAAAAATTGAAAGATAAGAAAAATCTTTCAGTAAATCGAGGTGCATACGTTCAGAGTGTTGTGGAAGATAGCCCGGCTGAAGAAGCCGGCATCTTGAAAGGGGATGTAATTGTAAAGTTCGGTGATCTTGAGATAGACGACAGCGATGATCTGAAAAAAGCTGTGCGGAAAATAAAACCAAAGACTCAAGTAAAGGTTGATATTTATAGAAAATCAGAAATGAAGACTTTAAATGTTAAAATTGGGAAGGTCAAATCGCCGAAGTCGTTTGCGTTTAATTTTGATGACGATAATTTCCGTTGGTTCTCTAAGCCATACAGACCTCCAAAATTATCTAAGACATTTAATTTCCGAATATTTTCTGAAAGTGAAATCAATGGTCTGCGAGTTCAATCGCTTACTAAACAGCTTGGTGAATATTTCGGTGCGCCGAATGGTAATGGTATACTTGTCACAGAGGTTGAGAAGGGGTGCGATGCTGAGAAAGCTGGTTTTAAAGCAGGTGATGTGATTACAAAGGTTGATAATATCTCAATAGGCGATGTTGATGAGCTACAACAGGAAATATCAGATATCGAAGGTAAAGAAATTCCTTTCGAGGTTATAAGGAATGGAAAATCTATAGAACTTTTAATGAAAATGGAAGAAGAAGAGGATGAGGAGTATTGATCACATATCATCTTGAATAACAGACTTCAGGATAGACTAAATAATAATCAATCTCCTGAAAAAAAATAGATATATCTATTATTCTATATTTAACTTCACCTGCAAACAATGCAACAAATCAACCGCTTAATGTTACACTTATCTGGTCAGCATCAACTGGGGCCATAGTGTATCGTCTACAAGATTTATTTGAACCCGGTCCACGTCTTTGAACTGGTTTCTTAGTTATATACGCGAAGCTTGTATTTTTATATATTTTATCATATTTTTAAATCATCTTAATCTGTTCTCGCTGGAAGAACAGTTCGACATTAATTACAAACGCAATCAACAATATGAAATTAATTCTTGTTCTCCTTTTACTAACTTTATTTTCTTTTCAGGATTATTCAAATGTATTTCCTCAGGTTCCTAATAGTACAAAGAATCGATCTTATGAAAAAGAAGCTGAAGCCATTATTGCTGCAGGGCTAAAGGATAGAATGGCATTTAAGTTTCTTGAAGAGCTGTGTAAAAAGATTGGACCACGTTTAGTTGGCTCTACCCAAGCCGCTAAAGCGGTTGAGTGGGGAAAGAAAACCATGGAAGATTTGGGATTTC
>CAYYIJ010000100.1:0-7261 GCA_964471945.1 uncultured Chlorobiaceae bacterium | reverse complement strand
TTTTACTTCAGAATTCAATAAAGCTGTCCTTTTTCTATCATTTTTTCGATTTAGGAGTAAAGATCATTACGTGAAAAAATATCGTGGCAAGTTAATTATTATTTTTGCCTCCGTTGTGCTTTCTTTTTATTTTCTCTATCCTACGTACAAAGATTATAAGTTCACAAAGGAATTAAAAAGCCTGGTTGGTGAAGATAGTGTAAAATATCTCGAGGAGAACGAAGGTGCTATTCGTGAGACACGAATGAAACGCATCAAGCTCGGGCTTGATCTCCAGGGTGGTATGAGAGTCGTGCTTGAAGTAAACGTCCTGAAGTTATTAGACGATATGGCAAAAAATAAAGATTCACTTTTTGAATCTATTATGAAAGAAGTCCGTCTGGAAGAATCAACAACGGAAATCGACCCTATCGATGTTCTTAAACAAAAATTCCAAAACAAGGAAGTTCGTATGAGTCGTTACTATGGCAGCATCCGCGATAGTGATGATGATATTATCGGACGACTTCGGAATGAATCAGATAATGCAATCGACCGGGCGATGGAGGTTGTTCGGAATCGCGTTGACCAATATGGGGTTTCCGAACCATCAATTCAAAAATCAGGAGGGCGGCGGATTATCGTTGAGCTGCCCGGTGTAAGCAAAGAATCTGAGGTTAGACAATTGTTACAAGGGACCGCGCTTCTTGAATTCAAACTTCTTTATAATCCTGAAATTGCATCCAAGGTTTATGAAACGATTGATAAAACCTTAGCGGGGAACCCTCTGAGCGATTCGACGTTAGCTGATACATCTAATAAAACAAAAAAACAGGATACCGCTAAGGAAGATACATCAGCGACGATGGATACTTCTCTGGCACAACTTCCAGAAGATCAAATAAAAGCACGAGAGCAATTAGAGAAAGAGCATCCATTCTTTGCTATAGCGGGAATGCTGCCGCAAGAAGATCGCCCATGGAACGGCGAGCTTTACACCGCCGATGAAAATAAAGCTAAAGTAATACGTGTACTAAACAAACCAGAGATCAAGGCACTGATACCTACAGATATGGCATTTGTTTGGTCTGCAAAATCATCTTTTATAGCTGAAGGAAAAAAATATTTCACGTTATATGCAGTTAAGAATCCGGCTGAATTAACAGGCGGTGTTATCGTTAATGCCCGTGCGACTATTGATCCAAACTCTAATCAACCTATCGTAACAATGGAGATGAACAGCGATGGTGCACGCGATTGGGCACGCATTACTGATCTCAACGTCAATAAACGGGTAGCTATCATAATGGATAATGCCTGTTTTTCGGCACCTGTTGTACGCACAAAAATTATAGGTGGCAATTCAGAAATCAGCGGCATGGAAAACGTTGAAGAAGCCAAGCTTCTGGAAATCGTTCTTAAAGCTGGCGCTTTACCTGCCCCTGTTGATATTATTCAACAAACCACAGTCGGTCCATCATTAGGCGAAGACTCTATCCGAAAAGGAATCTTCTCTTCACTCCTCGCATTCGGCTTAACAATATTTTTTATGCTTATTTATTATCGGATGGGAGGAACAATGGCAGATTTAGCATTATTGCTCAACCTCCTTTTTGTGCTTGCTGTGCTTGCAGGATTTCATGGTACTCTTACACTCCCTGGCATTGCCGGTATCATACTTACGATGGCTGTTGCAGTTGATGCGAACGTTCTAATCTTCGAGCGCATTCGTGAAGAAGCAGTTACTGGAAAAACTCTCGCTGCTGCAATTGATACCGGATATAAGAAAGCATTCACAGCAATCTTCGACTCGAATCTCACCACTTTTTTTACGGGTGTGATTTTGTATCAATTTGGCAGTGGTCCAATTCAAGGATTTGCACTTACTTTGATGATCGGGATTGCAGCAAGCATGTTTAGCGCTATCGTTATCACAAGAGTTATATTTAACATTATAACCGATCGCGGTAAGATTGTTAATTTCGGTTAGTTTTTAGAAATGGAGTTTAATTAATGAGATTTTTTAGAAAAACAAATATTGGATTCATGGAAGTAAGACAAAAATTGTACATCTTCTCACTTTTCGTAATCATAATCGGTATGGCATCGATTCCACTCAAGGGTGGACTCGATTTAGGCTTAGATTTCACAGGTGGGACCGAACTAATTGTAGAATTCAATAAACCACCTGAAATCGGTGACGTTCGCCAGATGATGAATACAGCGGGTTTCGAAAAAGCAGAGCTGAAAACCTACGGTGAACCAACTAAGGTTTTAATACGAACGCACGCAATCGGAGAAGGAACGGTAGTTGGTGACCAGATACGAGCGGCGTTACAAAGAACCTTTTCCAATTTACATCCTCAAGTTCTCGAGGAACAAAAAATCGGTGCCAAGGTGGGGGCTGAGCTTCGAAAAGATGCCTTCATGGCCATATTATTCTCACTTATTGCTATCATGGTGTATATCGGCTTCCGCTTTAAATTTATTTATGGTGTTGGTGCTGTCGCTGCATTGTTTCACGATGTTTTAGTAACACTTGGTGTTATTTCGCTCGTGGATGGCTGGTCGACTATTACAAACTTTGAAATCGATCAGAACATGATTGCCGCATTTCTTACATTAGTCGGTCTTTCAGTAAACGATACAGTAGTAATTTTTGATCGTCTCCGTGAAAACCAAAAAATTCATCGCTCGATGGGATTAAAGGAATTGATAAACAAGAGCGTAAACGAAACTCTCAGCAGAACAATCATTACTTCGGGAACAATTTTTCTTGTTACGATGATTTTGTTTCTCTTCGGTGGAGAAGTCAACCGTGGGTTTGCTTTTGCACTTACTATAGGTATTATTACCGGCACATATTCTTCAATCTTCATAGCAAGTGCAACCGTACTAGAATTCAATAATTACAAACAGCGTAAAAAACTAAAACCGGCAACGGCTCAATAATATTTGATGCAGTATGAATCTCTCAACAAACGAAATTGATGGAATCACGGTAATAGAGCTTAAAGGAAGCGTATTCGGGGGTCCAGATGCAAGCGCGCTAAACGAAGTTCTTCACAACCTTATTGAAAAGAAAAAGAAAAAGATTGTCGTCGATCTTTCAGATGTACAAACTATGAATAGTTCCGGACTCAGCATGTTAATAAATGCTCTGACAACTATTAGGAAAGCAGGTGGTGATTTAAAAATTGCCGAACCATCAAAAAAAATCGAGAGTTTACTTACGATAACAAAACTCACTACCGTCTTCGAGCTATTTACATCTGTCAAAGAAGCAATAATAAGTTTTAAATAAAGATTGAATACTGAATTTCCTTAACAGAACTCCGATGAAGTTGTTTTCCATCGGAGTTTTTTATCTATTAGAAATGTTATGCCTGTAAAAATTATCGTAGGAGCCCAGTGGGGCGATGAAGGAAAGGGTAAAATTGTTGACCACCTTAGCAAAAACGTCGACATTGTTGCACGCTATCAAGGTGGCGCTAATGCCGGACATACAGTTGTCATCGGAGATAAACATTACGTACTCCACCTCATCCCTTCTGGGATCTTTCATACACATGTTACTTGTGTCATCGGAAATGGAGTTGTTGTTGATCCAGTCGCATTGATGGACGAAATCAAACAACTTACAGATTTAGGCATAGATATTCGTGGGCGGTTATTAATCAGTCATAATGCTCATCTTATCATGCCGTATCATAAACTTTTAGATACCATTCGCGAACAAACATCCGAAAAAATTGGCACAACAGGGAAAGGCATTGGTCCCGCTTATAATGATAAATTCTTACGAGTCGGGATAAGGATAACTGATTTATTCAATAATGATGTTTTCGTACAGAAACTAAAAAGAAACATCGAAGAAAAAAATCAGATATTGAAAAAACTATATGGCAATCCTGAGTTTGATGTCGACCTCATAGCTGCCGAATATGAAGAATTTGATAAACAAATAGCTGAGTATATAACAGATACATCACTATACCTCAATACTGCAATAAAAGAAGGGAAACAAATTTTGGCAGAAGGTGCGCAGGGAGCGCTCCTCGATGTTGACCATGGGACATATCCATTTGTAACTTCCTCGAATCCTACAAGTGGAGGTGCATGCACGGGACTTGGAATTCCTCCTACATCTATTAATTCGATCATAGGTGTCGTGAAGGTATATACTACTCGCGTTGGCAATGGACCATTCCCGACTGAGCAAACGAACGAAATTGGGGATAAACTCCGCACAGTTGGAGGCGAGTATGGTGCAACTACAGGTCGTCCACGACGCTGCGGATGGTTCGATGCTATAAGCACACGATATTCGATTATGGTGAACGGGATTCAAGAAATCGCAATAACGAAATTAGATGTACTCGACCAATTCGACCATATCAAGGTTTGTACGGGATATAAGTTCATGGGCAATTTTGTAAAATCATTCCCGACCGATACGAATACTTTAGAAGCAATCGAACCAATTTATGAAACATTCGAAGGTTGGAAGAAACCAACTTCTGGAATAACTTCCTATCCCCTATTACCAAAAAATGCACATAATTACATAGAAGCGATAGAAGCCCTCTTGAATATAAAAATTCGGATAATTTCTTTAGGTGCTCGCCGCGATCAAACCATTTTCAAAGATTAGAAATATGCCTGCACCTCGCTCAACCAACATCAAGCTCATATTACTCGGGACGGCGGTGGTTATCGTTATTGCAACATTATTATATACACGATACATTGTTCAGCAACTGCTTGAGAAAGAACGACAAGTTGCTGGCCTTTATGCAAAATCACTCGAATTTATCGCAAACACACCAACTGATCAATCGGATTATAGTTTTATTTTCGATGAAGTCATTCAATCCATAGATTTCCCGATGGTATTGACCGACGATAAGAACGAACCACTTCAAAATTACCCACTTATCTCTCGCAATATAAATTTAGATTCAACACTGACACCTGATCAACAGAAGAAATTCATATCAACGGTTATTCGAGAGCTTGACCTACAAAATAATCCGATTAAAGTCATATTGAGAATATCAGAGCAAGATTCTATTGTTCAGCATTTACACTACGGCGAATCTGAACTCATAACAAAATTGCGATGGCTTCCATATATAGAAATCGGTATCGCAGGCATGTTCATACTAATCGGATACATCGGTTTCAGTTATATAAAACGCCATGAGCAAAGCAACATCTGGGTTGGTATGGCAAAAGAAACCGCACATCAATTAGGCACACCTCTCTCAAGTCTGCTGGGTTGGATTGAAATGATGAAAGAATATTCTACCGACAATCCTAAACAACTTTCCACAATTTCAGAAATGGAACAAGACTTACAGCGATTGCATAAAGTTACAGAGCGGTTTTCAAAAATCGGATCGAGACCAAGTTTTAAAGAAGAAGATTTACACGAAGTTGTTCAATCGGTTCTAAACTATTTTCAACAGAGACTGCCTTCTCGTTTCACTCAAGGGAGACAAATAGAGATAGGTATAGCCACTGATAAACATTCAACCGCACGTTTAAATCGAGAATTATTCGAATGGGTCATTGAAAATCTTATCAAGAATGCGCTTGATGCAATAGAAGACAATGCCGGAAAAATTACATTCTTAATCACATCAAAAGGGAATGTTATTTTCGTTGATGTCAAGGATACGGGAAAAGGTATCGATATGAAAATGAGAAAGGATATTTTTCGCCCAGGATACAGCACAAAGAAACGCGGCTGGGGACTTGGATTAAGTCTCTCGAAACGGATCATCGAGGATTACCATAAGGGAAAACTGTTCGTTAAAGAAAGCAAGATTGGGAAAGGAACGACTTTTAGGATAAAGTTGGGGAAATAAATTTAGATTTCGCTTTTAAAAATGATACAATAAACTTATCCCGCCCGGAATAATTTGAAACTTTAGTGATTGATTTTCATCGTTCCGATTTTTTAAATTCGTAAAACCAGCACCGACACTTTTGCCGATCGAATAACCAATCAGCGCACCAGCAAATGCATCGGAGAACCAATGGATATTCGTTGATACCCCCAAACCGATAATCGAGGCATAGATGAAAGCACAAATCTTAACGGTTGTGTTTTCAGGATAGAGTTCACTTAAAGTTGTCGCCATAGCAAATGCCGTCATTGTATGTCCGCTGGGCCAACCGTCGAAAACCCCACGATTTAAAAAACCAAATTTAAAATCTTTACTGTAATCTTTTACATTCGTTTCGTCATCGAAAATCTCCGGCGGTTTTCTTCCCGTGATTAATTTATATGTAGAAGAAACTACAAGACTTATTATTACGGCTTGCCCCAAAGCTAATGATGTAACTTGTAATTTGTCGTTGACTTCAGATTTACCGTAATAATACATCCCAAGCGGGACGGCCACAGGCACAAGACCACCAATAATAACCGACGCAAAACCTGTGTAAGAAACTCCTATGTTATCTTTAGAAAATTGATAAATATCCCAATCAATACCGCTCGAGACAATTCCGTAACTACCCACCGCTCCAAATATATGGTTCATTCCATGATTATGAGTAAATGACCCCGCAAAATGTTTGTCGATATTATAGAACAGCTTCGAGAAGGGAACGGTAGAATATTTTATTTCTTCGTTTTGGGAAATTGCCGAAACTGAAAAAAGAAAAAACAGCAATAAATATTTTATCACCTTACACTTCATTTGATAACATCTTTTACTTTTTGATTGACAAATAAATATTAATACAATCAGAGAGATTTTTCAGGAGTCTCATATATTTAAATACAATTCAATGGAAAACTGAGCAATGTGTTTTTCCTATATCATCTCTTAAAAGAATTTTCCCATCGCTCATAATCTTTTAATCCTAAAATGATGCAGTAAACAACATAAATAAAAGATGAGAAAACAAACGAGTAAACCTCTGGTTTAAACATAGCCCAATATGTCCATCGTCTCTTTAGTCCGCGGAAGTATAGCAAAAACAATAATCCATATCTAATTTAGGGGGAACAATTGACAATGTCAAATCTCCCCTTGTGCCGCTCGAAGATTCACTCACGAAAATCGGACTAAGATTGTAAGGTATGATGAATTTATGGAACGTAGTTTCGTTTTGATTTGCTTTTTCCAATGGAATGGCTTCGCCACAATTTTTTTAGTCAGTAGATTTTATTCAGTGGTTTATTTGAGGTTTCTTTCTTCATTTTAGTTGTGATTTGCTTTTTCCAATGGAATGGCTTCGCCACAATTTTTTTAGTCAGTAGATT
>CAYYIJ010000099.1:0-7293 GCA_964471945.1 uncultured Chlorobiaceae bacterium | reverse complement strand
AATTAACAGGTTTAACCATGAAATCAGAATTAATTAAATCATTAACCAGTAGTTTCGAATCAGCAGCGTACACTGCCGATGATGTTGAGTTTTGGTATGCAAGAAACTTGCAAGAACTTCTTGGCTATAAAGAGTGGCGAAATTTTACACTTGTAATTGATAAGGCAAAAATCGCTTGTAAGAATGCAGGGCAAGACATATCCGACCATTTTGTTGACGTCAACAAAATGGTCGACCTCGGTTCAGGAAGTCAACGTGAAATTGATGACATAATGCTTACTCGTTATGCCTGTTATCTTATTGCTCAGAACGGTGATCCGAGAAAAGAGCAGATTGCATTTGCAATGAGCTACTTCGCTGTCCAAACTCGGAAACAGGAGATTCTTGAAAAACGAATAAGTATATGGGAAAGATTGCAAGCGAGGGAAAAGCTTAGTCAATCTGAACGAGAACTTTCTGGAATTATTTACGAACGCGGCGTTGATGAGCAGGGATTCGCGCGTATCAGGAGTAAGGGAGATAAAACGTTTTTCGGCGGTTATGCTACCCAAGAAATGAAAAATAAACTTGGCGTACCACAGGGTCGGTCATTGGCAGATTTCCTTCCAACCATTACAATCAAAGCAAAGGATTTTGCAACAGAGATAACGAACTTCAATGTAAAGAAAGACGATCTTCATGGTGAGGAAAAAATCACGGAAGAGCATGTTAAAAGTAATGTAGGAGTTCGTAAAGTACTTCTTGATACAGGCATTAAACCTGAAGCATTACCACCGGAGGAGGATATCAAGAAATTAAAACGTAAAGTTGTGTCGGAAGATAAGAAGATGCTAAAAGATGTAAAGAAATTACGCTCAAAGAAAAACAATAAGAACGGCAAATGAAATTCCAATTCGATCCTAATCAGGAATACCAATCACAAGCAATAAGCTCTATAGTCGATCTTTTCGAAGGTCAACCGTTAAACAAAGGTGACTTCGAGTTTTCACTTTCACAAGCGGAGGGAAGCTTAATATTCTCAGAATTCGGAGTGGGAAATAAAATACAGCTAACTGAAGATGAAATTCTAGTTAATTTGCAGAATATTCAGAGACGTAATGACCTTACTTCTTCAATAAAACTTGATGGAATGAACTTTTCAGTGGAGATGGAAACGGGGACAGGCAAGACGTATGTTTATCTAAGGACGATCTATGAATTGAATAAGAAATATGGTTTTAAGAAATTCATAATCGTTGTTCCGAGTATAGCAATACGAGAAGGCGTTTTGAAAAGTCTTGAGATTACGCACGAACATTTCCAGTCGCTGTATAGCAATGTGCCGGTTACATATTTTGATTATGATTCTAAAAATGTATCGCGATTACGCGGTTATGCAACGAGCAACACAATTCAGATACTCGTCATTAACATCGATTCGTTCGCGAAAGATATCAATATAATCAACAAAGAAAACGATAAGTTAACCGGTAAACGGCCGATTGAATTTATACAGCATACAAATCCGTTTGTAATTGTTGATGAGCCGCAGAATATGGAAACGGAATTGAGAAAAAAAGCGATCCAAAGTCTAAATCCAAGTTGTACGTTACGCTACAGCGCCACACATACGAATCTTTATAATTTAGTTTACCGTTTAGGACCTGTGCAAGCTTATGACCTCGGACTTGTAAAGCAGATTGAGGTTGATTCCGTAGTAACCGAACAAAGTTATAATCAAGCATATATCAAGTTAGAAAGTATTAAAGCCCAAAAAACAAAAATAAATGCAAAGGTAACAATTGATTGTAACACAAAAGAAGGAGTTAAGAGAAAGATAGTTTCTGTGAACCTCGGAGATAATCTTTACGACTTGTCGGATCATAGAGAAATGTATAGGGAAGGATTTATCATCGATGAAATCAATGCCGAAGATGAATCACTAACTTTTACGAACGGTATAAAAATTACTGTGGGCGGGGTTATTGGTGAATTTCAGGATGAAATTCTAAAAGTGCAAATAAGAAAAACCATAGAGGAACATTTTGAGAAAGAATTACGGTTGAAAGACAAAGGAATAAAAGTTCTTTCGCTTATCTTTATCGATAGAGTTAAAAACTATCGTACCTACGAAAGTGGAGCCGCACAGAAAGGAAAGTTTGCAATATGGTTCGAGGAAATCTTTAATGAGCTATCCAACAAACCTCAGTATCATGGTCTTATTCCTTTTCCAATTGAAAAACTTCACGATGGTTATTTTGCGGAGGATAAAAAAGGTATGCTGAAAGATTCAAGGGAAGATAAAACATCGGCGGATGATGAAAGCGCATATCATAAAATCATGGTAGCAAAAGAGCAACTTTTAGATTCAAACGAGCCATTAAGATTTATTTTCAGCCACTCTGCTTTGCGTGAAGGTTGGGATAATCCGAATGTATTTCAACTCTGCACACTAAGAGAAGCAGCATCTGAGAGACAGAAACGGCAAATGGTGGGTCGTGGTTTACGGCTTGCTGTGAACAATGAAGGTAAAAGGGTGTTCGATAAAGCAATTAATAGACTAACCGTAATTGCTAATGAAAGTTTTGACCAATTTGCAAGAGAACTGCAAACCGAAATCGAACGAGAGACAGGTGAAAAGTTTGAAGGTAGAATCAAAGACAAGAATAAAAAAGTGCAGGTTAGACTGAAGAAAGGTTATGATGCAGACCCTGTGTTCCTCGATCTTTGGAATCGAATCAAACAAAAAACAACATACCGTGTGCAGTATAATACAGAGGAACTTATCAAATCGACAATCAAACGAATAAAGGAAATGCCTGAGGTTACATCGCCAAGAGTAATTTTCCAGAAAACAGAAATAAGTATGGTGAAGGAAGGCGTTAAAGGTATTACAAAACTACAAAAAGCATTTACTATCGATTCCCCGTTGGTGATTATTCCCGACCTGGTGAGCTACGTAGTGAATAAAACAAATATTACAAGAGGAACGATTTATCGAATACTTAAAGAGTCAGGTCGGTTGTCAGATGCTTTGAAAAATCCGCAACTTTTTCTTGATTTGGTAACAAATGAAATTAATTCCGAGCTTTCAAAAAAGATGATAGATGGAATTAAGTATCGGAAGATTGCAGACGATTATTATGAGATGCGTCTATTTGAAGATGGAGAGATTGAGCAATACATAGATAATCTTAAGGAGGTTAGAAATCAGGAAAAGACGTTGTACAATTACATAGAGTATTTGTCAGAAACTGAACGGAGATTTGCTGAGGAATGTGAAAACAGAGAAGATGTAGAATTTTATATTAAACTCCCCAGAGGTTTTATAATCAAAACACCAATTGGGGAGTACACTCCTGATTGGGGGATAGTTTTTAAAAACGAGAAGCGATTATATTTTGTAGCGGAAACAAAAGGCAGCATGCAATACGATGATTTACGATCAAAAGAATGGTTGAAAATAAAATGCGGGTACAAGCATTTCGATGAATTTGAAGAAGTGAAATTTAAGCATGGGAAGGAGTTGAAAGATATCGTCCTATGATTATTCATATTTTAACTTATCATCTCAAGAGGTTCACAAGAGTCAGTTTAGTACTCATATTAATCTTTACCACTTTTTATTGCGCGGGTATCCAATCTCCTTCCGGTGGTCCGCCGGATACAACTCCACCCAAAATCATCGGTACTTATCCCGAGCCGAGTACGCTACAATTTCGGGATAATAAATTTGCTTTCTCGTTCGATAAATACATCGATAGGCGCTCACTACAAGAATCGTTCTTCATTTCACCATCGCTCGGCGAGCTAACATTTGAATGGAGTGGAAAGGATGTGGAGATATTTTTCTCTGATTCCCTTCGGAATAGTACAACTTACGTCGTTACAATTGGAACCGATGTCAGGGACACACGTAATAACAAAATGGTGCAGGCGTTCTCATTACCTTTTTCGACCGGTAATCAGATTGACTCGGCATCGATATCGGGTATTGTGCATGATGATAAGCCTGATGGCGTAATGATATTTGCTTATCAACTCGCTAATCATGATTCAGATACATTGAATCCTTCCAAAATTAAACCTGACTATCTAACGCAAACTGGGAAAGATGGCTCATTTCTTCTTCCGTATCTAGCATTCGGCACTTATCGAGTGATAGCGGTACGTGATGCCTATAGAAATTTATTGTACGAGCCGCAACTAGACCAGTATGGTATATTTTCAACGGATATTGACTTAAGTCCTGAAAATCTTCACAGTCATGGGATCCAATTTCGATTGACAGAAGAGGATACTATGGCACCGTTTCTTTCGAGTGCTCGTGCAATAGACGGAAGTAAAATTCTTCTCCGATTCAGTGAACCGATGGATATAATCTCAGGTAGTATCGATAGTGTTTTAATCGTCGATACTCTAACAAATATTTCATTGAAGATGTTTGATTTTTCGTTTAACGAATCACCCTACAAGGAAGCACAAATTGTTACTGAAAATCAAGAGATTGGCAGAGTCTATAGAGTTCAACTGAATGGCTTCAAGGATGTAAAGGGGAATTTGATGAAAAATCAAACTAATGTTGCTGAATTTAATTCAAGTTTAAATCCCGATACCAGCAAGCCACAGGTGAAAATTAATAATATTAGGCAAAATTCGAAAAATATTCCTATTGATGAGTCCATTCACATTCAATTTAGTGAAGCAATCCAGATTAAATCTTTTGAAAATGGTTTTAAACTGACTGATTCGCTCGAAAAAAATGTTGAAGGAAAATATCGGTGGCATAATTCAACCGAAGCATTTTACATTCCTTCAGCACAATTATCTTTAGGGATGTGGTACAGATTGAAAATTCTATTGGATTCGGTGATTGATTACTCGGGAAATTCATATAAAGACAGTGCTTTAATATTCAAGTTCCAAACTGTTGAAGAAAAGGTTTTGAGCAGCGTAGCCGGAATTGTAACTGATGAACGACAACCTTCGACACGGAATATTATTGTAACCACGAAAAATATATCAAAAAAAGATACCAAACCATTTCAGCAGATAGTTGACTCAGTCGGTAAATATTTATTTGAAAATCTTTTTGAAGGTAAATACGTGCTCTCAGCATTCCATGATGCTGATAGTAATGGAAGTTATTCATTCGGAAAGCCGTATCCGTTTACCCCCGCCGAACGATATTCAATTTATTCTGATACTTTAAAACTCCGTGCTCGTTGGCCCCTTGAAGGAGTTACGATTCGGTTGAGATAATTAATCCCGTCTATTCGCGCCTTGAAGGTTTTCCATTAGCTTCGATCAATGTATCTGGCGGACGGGGAGGAGGATTCTTAATTATCTTGTCGGGAACGATCCATGCATCTTTGTATCCCAATCCATTTAGTTTCTTCATAATCGCTGCTGCTGCTGCTCGATCAGAATAATTTCCAATTCTAATTTTATAATATGGTGCATCATAGACGATATAAGTCCATGTATCCGTCAACCGATCCGTTAGCTCATCTCTTAATTGGTTTGCTTGTTGGATGTCGGGTGTGAAAAGAACCTGGATTCGGAAACCCTGGATAGTTTCAGGCGGTGAAATTGCAACTATTTTTCCCGTTTCTGTTAAATCGAGTTGTTTTTTAACCAGTTGAAGGATTGTATCAACATCTTCATCGTATTCAGCAGGATCAAATGTTTTTTCGTACTTTGTAAGAAATTCATTTATGTCTTCTTTAATTATTTCTTCTTTCTTAATTTCTTCGGCTGTTTTACACCCTTGGATAAGTGTATAGACTAAAAAGAGAATAATAGAAAAGATAATAACGCTTTGATTGATTGACTTCATTATTTTTGTTTATTCTCTGATACCCAGGCATCTTTATAATCATTAGGAAATTGTTTTACCATCTCATCACGGAAATTTCGTGCTTCTTCCTTGGTATTAAAATCGCCAATCATTACTTTATAAAGGTTATCATTTTTATCATAGATTGTATAGATATTAATGTTATATCGTTCTTTAGCTAGGTCAGCAATCCGATCAGCGTTATCGGGCATTTTGTGAGCAGCAATCTGGACAGAGTATGCCCCAAAAGGACGCTTTAGATCCGATTGTGGAGTTTTAGATTGATATTGTGATTTCTGTGTATTCTGGATATCGACCTTGAGTGAATCGACTTCTGGTAAAACGTTCGCTCCTTGTTTTGTTTGAGTTTGATCAGATTGTTTCTTTGTTTCTTCTGAACTCGAACAACATATGAATGTGCAAGCAAAACAAATAAGCAAACTTAAAATAAAATGTTGAAGATGCTTCATGATAACCTTTCTATCATACGAAACTAATATGATTGAGTTTTAGAAATTTCTTTTTGTTGAGGTTCACTATCGCCAACCACAATTTTAACACTCGCACTTGCTCCGATCCGATCGGCACCGCTGGCAACCATAGCTAATGCTTCTTGGCGTGTCCGCACACCTCCTGATGCTTTCACGCCCATTGCAGAGCCGACAACCTTCCTCATCAATACAATATCACCGACTGTCGCTCCACCTTTTGCAAAACCAGTCGATGTTTTTACGAAATCGGCGCCAGCGCGTTTTGCAAGAAGGCAACCTTTAATCTTTTCCTCATCTGTTAACAAAGTGGTTTCGAGTATAACTTTAACAAGCGATCTGTACCGCCGTGCGGTTGTAACGACCGCGAAGAGATCATTTTCTACATAATCATAATCACCTGATTTTAACATCCCAATATTAATCACCATATCTATTTCCTCAGCACCGTCTCGAATGGCATGTTCGGTCTCGAATGCTTTCACAGCAGTGGATGTTGCTCCTAAGGGAAAGCCAATTACAGTACAAACTTTTACTGAAGTGTCTCGTAAAAGTTTTGAACACAACAGAACATAACTCGGATTAATACAAACACTTGCGAAATTATAGTTCTTAGCTTCACTGCATAATTGAATTACCTGCTCTTTGGTTGCTTCAGGTTTAAGTAGGGTATGGTCGATCATCCTTGCCAGCTCAGATTCGATGCCACCTGCAGCATCGATCCCAATGCTCGCACTAACTCGCTCGGCACCGTTTTTAACAATGTTATTAACACCATCTTTATTATGGACTACACACAAGCCGTCAGTGCAGATACCATCTTTGCATCTGATGCCCGGTCGTTCTCCTAAGATTGTTTGAACAATACGGTCGATTTCTCGTTGATGCATTAAAACCTTTCAACAATTCTATTTAACATAATTCTTGTATAAATATACGATTTTCTATTAAAGAATCAAATGCTCCCTATCGGAGCAGGAGCATTTT
>CAYYIJ010000098.1:4658-7302 GCA_964471945.1 uncultured Chlorobiaceae bacterium | reverse complement strand
TTAATCTGCAACATTCATACCACTCAACACTAGTTCTGCAACAGACTCGAAGGCGGGTGCGGTACGGCGCCAGATAAAATCAAAATTAAAAATGCAAAAGTAAAAAATGGGGCAATCTATAATTTTCTATTTTTTTACCTTTGCACAAATGGAGCGGGAAACGGGATTCGAACCCGCGACATTCACCTTGGCAAGGTGACGCTCTACCAACTGAGCTATTCCCGCAATTAACGAAACAAATATACAGAATATTTCATCCTTTCGCAAATATATATTTCTATATTTTACGCTAATCTTTCGCCTCATGAGTATCATTTTTTTTGGATATTTCGAATTCAATGAATTTTCCTAATCCATCGATTTCATTAATATAGTTTTTAGCATTGATTTCTAGATTTTGTGGTATGGAGTAAAAAAGTTAACGAGAAATTTCTAGAATTTCGTACTCGAGCGTTCCGGCGGGGACAGAAATTATCGCTTTTTCACCTTGAGTCTTTCCCATTAAACCTTTACCTAATGGGGAAGTTACTGAAATTTTATTCTTTTCAAAATCGGCTTCCTCAGGTGAGACCAACATATAAGTAACAGTTTCTTTCGAACGTAGGTCTCTCAACTTAACAGTTGATAGAATATATACTTTATCGTTCGGAAGGTCTTTACTTTGAATAATTCGCGCACGTGCCAATGTTTGCTCAAGTTTAGTAATTTTCATTTCGAGATGTTGTTGAGCTTCTTTGGCTGCATTATATTCTGCATTCTCAGATAAATCACCATGACTACGAGCTTCCTGAATTTTTTGAGCCATTTCTGCCCGCCCATGGAACTTAAGATCGTGAAGCTCGTGTTCGAGTTCTACCAATCGTTCCCGAGTGAGATATATAATTCCATTATTTTTATTCTCACTCATAAATCACCATAAAAGAAAAACCATGATAAATATGAAAAAATATTGACAAAAAAAAGAGCCATCACAATAATCAGTGATGGCTATTGAATTGATTTCTTTATTAAATTTACAACATGGAAATTAGAAAAGCAAGTAAAATTTATTTCTTTGGTCCGAGTAAGATTAAATGACCCAATTTGTCGCGTTTAGCTTTAAGATACTTTTCGTTATGCTCATGGGGCTTAACTTCGAGTGGGACACGTTCAACGATATCCAACCCATAACCATGTAAACCAACTATCTTTTTGGGGTTATTTGTCATTAATCGAATTTGTCGAACACCCAAATCTCTTAGGATTTGTGCTCCGATTCCGTAATCTCTCAGGTCGGGCCTAAACCCTAATTTTTCATTTGCTTCCACTGTATCCAATCCTTCATCCTGAAGTTTGTAAGCTTTTAACTTATTCATCAAACCGATACCTCGTCCTTCTTGCCGCATATAAAGGAGGATACCATTTCCCTCTTTTTCAACCATCCTGAGTGATGCAACAAGTTGATCATTACAATCGCAGCGAATTGAACCGAAGACATCACCAGTCAAACATTCAGAGTGTACACGAACTAGTGTTGGTTTTTCAGAATTTATTTCACCCTTAACAAGTGCTAGATGTTCTTTGTTATCATTTTCGCTTTTATAAATATGTATATCGAATTTACCATATTTTGTCGGGATATTTGTAGAAACAATTCGTTGTACCAATTTTTCGCTTTGAATTCGATATTGAATAATATCCTGAACCGAGATTATATGCAGATGAAAATGTTGAGCAATCTGCATAAGATCATATACCTTAGCCATCGAGCCATCGTCATTCATGATTTCACAAAGTACCCCTCCCGGATACAAATTTGCTAATCGACAAAGATCAACTACAGCTTCGGTATGACCGGCTCGACGCAGAACTCCGCCTTCCATCGCTCGTAAAGGAAATATATGTCCAGGACGTGCAAGATCACTCGGTTTAGTTTTTGGATCGATCAAAGAATGCACTGTGGCATTTCTGTCATGAGCTGAAACTCCAGTGCTTGTACCATGTATATAATCTACTGATACAGTAAATGATGTTTCGTGCAGAGATGTATTGCTTTCAACCATCGGATTTAGTGATAATTCCTTCGTTCGATGCTCGGTTAATGCAACACAGATGATTCCACGGGCATGCTTTGCCATGAAGTTAATCGCTTCAGTAGTTGATTTTTCGGCAGCAAATACAAAGTCACCTTCGTTCTCACGATCTTCGTCATCTACAACAATGATGATTTTCCCCTTCTGAAAATCCTTTATCGCATGATCAACGGTACTGAATTTAAAATGCTCTCTGCTCACATCGAATCCTTTAAAAACAATTTAACCGGTTTTCCCGATTGAATCTGACGTACTTCGAACTACTGACACGATTGCCGACCTCTCATATTTAACTTTCACGTTATCGGCAATCTGAACGAGAACGGTTTTATCTTCCAATCCTATCACGGTACCATGCTCACCACCGCCTAAAATAACTTTATCGCCCTTCTCGACACTGCTGAGTAACTTTTCACGCTCCTTTGCTCGTTTCTGTTGCGGTCGTAGAATCATGAAATAAAAAATTAAAATGATCAAGGCAAACATGATAAGTGTGCTGAACATGCCGCCGCCTTGTCCACCATCTGATGGTGCCATTGCAAGTAAATGAATTATATTCAAAGTATCTCCTA
>CAYYIJ010000098.1:0-4558 GCA_964471945.1 uncultured Chlorobiaceae bacterium | reverse complement strand
CGCATTAACCATAAATAATAATACAAATTATGATATGTTGCAAGTTGCAAGCCCAATATTTCTTTTACCATAAAAAGATGTCGAATGTATGCGCGTGCGAAATTCCGACATGTATAACATTCGCATTCACCATCAACAGATGTAAAATCATCCTTGTACTGAGCATTGGTTATATTGACAACACCATTTTGAGTAAATAACTGTGCATTTCGACCATTGCGTGTGGGAAGAACACAATCAAACATATCCACGCCTCGCTCAATAGCTTCTAATAGATTTTTCGGTGTTCCGACACCCATTAAATACCGCGCTTTGTTAGTTGGAAGAATGCCAGTACAAACTTCAACCATTTCATACATCTGATCTACAGGTTCACCAACAGCTAAACCACCTATAGCGTAACCATCAAAATCCATATCAGTAAGGATTTTCGATGAATGCTCCCGAATGTCGGGATAGACACTTCCTTGTACAATTCCGAATAGTGCTTGAGAGTGCCCATACAATTCTACAGAAGATTGAAACCTTTTTTTACATCTTTCAGCCCATCTTAATGTTAACTCGTTCGATTCAAGTGCATAATTTTTCTCACAAGGAAACGGTGTACATTCATCCAAAACCATCATGATATCCGAACCGAGAAAACGTTGAATATCAACAACGCTCTCGGGTGTAAACTTGTGAAGTGAACCATCAAAATGTGATCGGAACTGAACACCTTCTTCTTCCATCTTTCTTAGATCTGATAAGCTGAATACCTGATAACCACCACTATCTGTTAAGATCGGTCGGTTCCAACTCATGAATTTGTGCAGTCCACCTGCCTGATGAAGTATTTCAATTCCGGGTCGTAAATACAAATGATACGTGTTACTTAAAATTATCTCTGCACCAATTTCTTCAAGATCTGATTGTGTCATCGTTTTCACCGATCCCTGTGTTCCCACTGGCATGAATGTGGGTGTTTGAAATATACCATGATCAGTAATTATTTTTCCGGCTCTAGCTTTACCGTTGATATGTTCAAGAACAAACTGCACACCACTAATTTACGAATTTAGAAAGGTAAAACCAAAATAATATTATTACGATTAGGGAGCAGGATACCGTCTACGGAAATATAAATATATAATTCCTCCAGCAAGTATTCCTCCAACCGAGTTGGCTATTGCGTCCCAAATATCAAGAGTCCTTCCGGGTACAGTACCCTGATAAGTTTCATCTAAAACACCGTAAAGCACAACAATAAAAATTGATAAAAATAATCTTCCCCAACTGAATGAATTTCTTTTTGAGTTAGTTTCTAACGCACGGTATACTAAAATTCCGAAAACAAAAAAAAGTGTTACGTGTATTGCTTTGTCGAATTTTAAAATTGTGTGCGATGGTAAATATCTTGCCGGAATAGATGAAGCACTAAATATGAATAATGCCCATCCTATCGCTGGGAATTGGTATCTAAGAAAATGTCTAAATTGTATGCTCACAATGAGATATTGCCTTCTATTTCAAGAATGGATTTGGGAAGAAAATCTTGGACATCCATAGCAAGCAAACTTCTTTCTCCATATTTATTCTTTGCAAGATCACCAGCATAACCATGAAGATAAACTCCTACATAGGCTGCTTCCGTTCTATTCATTCCTTGAGCCCATAATCCACCAATTAGCCCTGCAAGAATATCTCCCATTCCAGCCGATGCCATACCCGGGTTTCCGGTCGAGTTTATGTAAACATATCCATCCTCATTTGCTGTTACAGTAGGTGCACCTTTCAGGACAAGTGTAAGTCCAAACTGTCTAGCTACTTGTCGTGCAATACTTACACGATCCTTTTCGATTTCAGCGGACGAGATTCCGGTTAGCCGAGAAAGCTCTCCCGTGTGAGGAGTTATGATGATATCTCTACTTTTATGGTTTTTTAAGAATGAAATCTTTTCAGATAGATTATTCAATCCGTCGGCGTCGATGAGTAACGGTTTATTATATTCTGAAATAATTCGCCAAACCAATTTACATGTCTCTGGATTCCGAGAAATACCAGGACCACATATCATCAAATCTGACCATTTCAGATGACCAAGAATTTTATCGTATGCGGCACGACTTAGTGTACCTTCTTCTGTATCTGGCAACGGCTCAACCATCACCTCCGTCAGCTTTTTTGCTAAAATCGGATAGACTGAGTTCGGTGTTCCAAGTATAACTGCTCCGGCGCCTGATCTCATAGCGGTACTAGCTGTCATTGCCGCTGCTCCGGTAAATCCCGGCGAGCCAGCAAGAACGAATATTTTCCCAACACTATGTTTGTGAGCATTAAGCGGTCGCTTTGGTAAAATCTTTCGAACATCTTCTGGATGAACAACAAATGTTTTTGGTTTCTGAAAGGCAATAATCTCCCGGGGCATTGAAATATCAACAACTTCAATTTTCCCACTGTAACTTATTCCATTGCCAATAATTAAGCCAATCTTTTTCAATCCCATCGTAACAGTCAAATCCGATTTTATTGCAACATTTTCGATATCGCCACTATCAGCATTCAGACCCGATGGAATGTCGATACTCACCTTTTTTGCATTATATTTATTTATCCAATCAATAACAGATTTGTAAGGTTCACGGACTTTGCCAGAAAATCCAGTTCCGAAAATGGCATCGACAACAATGTCAGCTCTCGGGAGCAGTTTTAACATTCGTTTGGATTTCAACTCTTTTATCTGGAGCATTCCACTCTTTTTGAACCTCAAAGCCATCTGTCGGATATTTTCAAAGTTTGTTTTTGCATCTCCTTTAAGTTCAGATGCTTTTCCAATCAATACAACAATTATCTTTGCACCACGATTAAATAAGTGCCGCGCTACCACATATCCGTCACCGCCGTTGTTTCCTTTTCCACAAACTACAAGAATTGTTTTTCCTACCATAGGACCGAAATGCCCTTCCATCATCTCAACTACTCCACGACCAGCATTCTCCATTAAAATCAAGCTGGGAATTTTCAAAGTATCGATGGCATATCGGTCACATGCCTGCATCTCAGCCGATGTGACAACAACTTCCATAAATCAATTGAGATTGTTAATGACGGTAAGAATCGAGCTCGGATATACACCGAGTTCGATGATAATTATCGCTGCAATTGTTAAAACAGCTAAGCTCGTTTTTGAAATTATTCCTTCTACTTGCATCTCCCCTTCCTTGAAGTACATCACTACAGTTAAGCGGAGATAATAATACACCGATACAACACTCATCAGCACACCGAGAATGGCAAGCCATGTTAAGTTTGCATTAATGGCTGCAACGAAAACGTAATACTTTCCGAAGAAACCCGCAAACGGTGGAATGCCCGCAAGTGAAAACATAAATATCGACATCAACGCAGCAAGAAACGGCTTCTTAAATCCGAGACCCGCGTAATCATCGAATGTGAGATTTTTATCTTCTTCCCTTTCAAGAAGTGAGAGAATACCAAACGCACCGATGTTCATGAATGTATAAACGACAAGATAAAAAAGAATTCCGCTTCTTCCGAGATCATTTCCAGCAGCTAATCCTGCCAGCATGTAACCTGCATGGGCTATGCTTGAGTATGCAAGCATACGTTTGATGTTCGATTGAGAAATAGCGATGATGTTTCCTACTATCATTGATGCCGCAGAGATAACTGCGAGAACAGTTTTAACCTGCTCTGGATTTGGAGATTGTGGATTAATGAAGATTAACACGAACGCTGCAAAAGCGGCTGCCTTTGCTCCAGTCGCCATAAAGCCGGAAACCGTTGTCGGTGAACCTTGATAAACATCAGGTACCCACATATGAAAAGGTACCGCACCTACTTTGAATGCTAATCCCACTATCAGTAAACCAATTCCTATCCAGAAAAACGGTGAAGCAGATAGAGTTGAGCTATTCTGAACGATGAAAGATATGTTTGTTGTTCCAGATGTGCCGTATAGAAGGGCTATTCCATAGAGAAGAAATCCCGTTGCAAATGCACCGAGTAAAAAGTATTTAAGCGATGATTCGTTTGATAACACTTTCTTCCGCAAGAAACCAGCAAGAACGTAAAGACAAATCGACATTACTTCTAAGCCAAGAAAAATCACGATTAAATCAGCTGCTGATGCCATCAACATCATTCCCAGTGTCGAGAATAGAATGAGAAGATAAAACTCACCGAAGTTAGCATGTTCTTTTTTGAGATAATCTCGCGATAGAACAATTGTTAGAAGTGCAGCAATGCTGAAGAGTGTTGCAAACATACTCCCGAATCCACCGACTGTTACCATTCGATTGAATGCTGTTCCCGAAAGTTCTATCGTTAGTAACGAAAAGTAAACTGTAACGACTAAACCCACCACACTTATCCAATAACTTAGACGTTCACTTTGTTTTATCAGCGCTTCTACAAGCAAAACGATAAGAGATACAATAGTTATAGAAATTATTGGTGCTATAGCAAAGAGTTCAGAGCTTGGATAGTTCATTGTATTTTATGAATATCATTTAAAATGTTGTGATAAATTAGGGATTTTTTTGGAAAGAAACAAAAA
>CAYYIJ010000097.1:0-7435 GCA_964471945.1 uncultured Chlorobiaceae bacterium | reverse complement strand
ACATTCCTGCTCAAATTCACGCTTCGACAAGTAAGCCTAAGGCTTACAAGCTCAGGGTGACCTTTTTTGGTTATTTATTACAATTTTTCAGATGTCTCAACATAATATAAAAAAACCCCACTCCGAAAAAATCGGAGTGGGGTTTGTTGTTAAACGTATCTGTTACTATCTAGTATTATCTGTCAAGTGACACGTTGGCGGCTTGAAGTCCTTTGGGACCACGCTCCACCTCAAATTCAACTTTATCGCCTTCTTCGAGATTTTTATATCCATCACCTGAGATGGCTTTAAAGTGGACGAAAACATCTTCGCCACCGTTGCGTGATATGAAGCCGTAACCTTTAGCTCCGTTAAACCATTTGACTGTTCCTTTTTCCATGGAACTATCCTTTCTTTGTTCCGTTTTTAGCAGAACATTTGTATTTTGTAAAAGTGTACGCCGAGAACCGTGTTTCTATGATCTGGATGCTGCATATATGTTATTCGTTGCTGTTTCTACGAATGCTGGCGTCTTTTACCTTGAAAGGTACATCTGGTACATCAGCAGGTGCTAATAGCGGGCGAATACTGCAATAAACGTGGTCAGTAAAACTATCCCTGAGGAATTTTCTAACGGTGTACTGTTATTTTGACCTTTTAAGATAGACATAATACGTATCATATGCAAATCTGATAATATGATGTTGAATTCCGATCCACCATCGGTTGAGAGTAATTTGAAAAATATCCGAAGGATAGTTAATATCTGTATCCACCATCAACCTTCTCCTGCGTTTCCTTGTATCTCTGTACATATTGTCCACAATTACTTCCAATGTAATTTTCCTCTAACTCACCGATACTTAAGATTACCTCATAACCAGATCTCCGCAAACTGCTGAAGATTTCATGATTTTTCTGATTCGGTAAAATTGAGAGGATATCATTTCTCTTTGCATTGTATGTAGGATTAACAGGTGTAATTTTTATTATGAATAATTCCGGATCAAAATATCGAAGAAGAATATTTTCATCAATTTCTACTCCTATCGCTAAGGCAAAGTTTAACGTAATTTTTCTATCACCGGGTTCGTAGAATCGTTTCCCATAATCCGCCATCGTCTGGAAATCCCAGCACGTTGTTGGTATCAACCATCGTCTCATTCGTTCATCTGTTGTATGAATAGAAAATTGGAACTGAAAATTTTTTCCGTAATATTTCTTTTTTATTTCCAATAATCGTTCAAAATAAATATTGGTTCCAGCGGGAGCAATCGTCGAGAACGATGGCATCAACCCGGGTGCTTGATATTTAGTCGATAGTATTTCAAGAACCTCCAGAACATTTTTGTTGAATGACGGCTCGCCCATGCGTGCAAATTGTATTTTGAATTTTTCAACAGGAATGATGCCGTTTGGAAAACGATTTGTAATCAAATAATCTATTTGAGTAAGCATCTCTTCTGCGGTCAGCTTGCCTTTGTATGAACCCCCTGCATCACAGAAGCGGCAATCAACAGGACAGCCGTACAACGTTGAGATGCACAAAATCCATTTCTTTTGAATAGGAAATGGTGGCTGTAGTGATTCTGCAAATTCTATCATCTTACCTGTTCCAGTCTCAGCAACATATACTACGGCGAGATTATTACGCCCTATTTTTTCAATTACTTTCATCAATTTTATTCTCTCAAATGTTGATATATTTTCATCGCTGCCATTACACCATCACCGACAGAGATTGCAGTTTGTCTATAAATTGTGTTTTTCACATCACCTATCAAAAATAACATACATTCACGTCTAAGATATTCGATATTAGACGTCAGATTTTCACTCATAAAATCTAAACAGGGCTCTCTGCCAATAGCAATAAGCAAATAGTCGGTGTTTATTTCATAATTATTTTTTGAATTATGACAAGTCAGAATCATTGTACTATTTTTGTATCTGATACTTTGAATCCGAGTGTTCTCAAGATACGTAATTATCTTTGACTCTTCCACCCTCTTCCATAAAAGCGGCAGGCATTTAATATTTCTTCCGCGATTAAGTATTATAATTTTATTCCCATGCCTGGCGAGATTCAATCCATAATCGAAAGCAGCGTCTCCCCCTCCAATGATTGCAATGTTTTTCTTGGAAACATCTATTAATGAATAAACATTATAAAATATTTTCTTCGCGATCGTTGCGTTTATGTCAGGGTGCTGAAATTGTTTTGGCTTTGTACCGGACGCAATGACAACAATTTTGGCAGTTATGTTCTTATTATCAGTTTTAATGATGAACCTATTATTAATAAAATCGAGATTTTTTACTTCACGATATTGAACTTTGACTCCAACTGTATCAGCATGTTTCTGAAGAAGATTGGTTAGTTCATCACCTGAAATACCTTTGGGAAATCCTGGATAATTTTCAACCATATTTGCATTCCTGAGCAATCCGCCAATACGATCTTTTTCGAGAACAACCACTTTGATCCCATATCGTTTTAACTGGATGGCGGCAGCGATGCCGGAAGGTCCTGCACCAACTATCACTACTTCTATATCTCTGCGGGTCATTCTATTTTATTGCATTTAATATTTCTTCAATATAAACGGGTAGCGCAAAACCATCAGCGAGGTTAAGAAGACTCGCATTATGAAACATAATATGATCTGATGCAGTTCCATCTATGGTAAAAAGTACTTCGAAGCCGCGTATGAATGCCGAGCGTGCTGTTGACTCACAGCACAGATGTGTCATCACACCAGTGATGACGATCTGTTTTACTTTCAACTTGTGTAGAATATCTTCAAGCTTGGTTTTGAAGAAAGCATCATACTGTGATTTTTTAATTACAGTGATTTTGTGAAGTTTAAGCTCAGGCGTAATCTCGCTCATTCGGTCATCGTCGGTGATCAAATCCTCCCACCATGATGACATGAGTTTTGCGTTACTCTTAGTATTGAGATGCCTGGTAAAAATGACAGGTAACCTGTGCATTAAGTATTGGTTAGCAAGTTGATATATTTTAGGAATTATCTTTTTTGCTGCAGGAATATAGGCGTGTGATTTTTTCTCAAGAAAATACCTTTGCATATCGATTATCAAGAGAGCAGAATGCTCAGGTATGAAATGGGGCTTACGTCTTACACGGTATTTCTCTAATTGGCTTTGAATAGTCATTTCTTTGTTACGATACTGTTTAAATTTTTATTATTATACTTGGCCGAATTTCGTATTCGAGATTACAGATTTGATTTACAAATTTATTATCCATTTGCAGATTGACGCTAAATGGTCATCATCGGTAAGATTTGCGGCATTGTTAAGTTGACCAGATTTCATTTGCTTGAATATTTCGGAAGCCATACTGTTTTCAATTGCTGCACCAATGTTCATCAGCACCTGCTGGGTCGATGCCACCCTTCAATTCTCCGAGAGCGATATAAGAATTAATGTTATGAATAATAGGATGTTTACCCCTCTTTAAATCATCAGGTGTGCCTTCCAAAATTGAAAGATCAACATTTTTCTCGACAACGGGAACTTTGATATTCAAAATGAGAAGCCGATTGACTTTGTTCTTCGACCAATAAAGACCGTTGATACGCTTTTCGATACCGGTATCATCTTGCGGCTTTGACAACCAATTGCCTGCATCGCTATCTTTCCATTGATAATCAATTCCAGCCAGATTTAATACAGACAATAAAGAACGAAGAAATTTTCTCTCTCCTAATACACCGGCTAAATTTCTCGCTTTACCCCCCAACGCGTCTCCTTTGGTTAGTAGGTATCGGTAAACAAGTTCGTCAATGAAATCCTTGCCTGCTGGTTCAAGAAATTCTTTGATTAAACCTTTGATAGCCAGTGTTTTGTCTCCATCGGTCAGATGATTGAGAGATTTTTCGGACATGCCAGATGCAGTGAGTAAACCAACTCTAAGTTCATCTATTGCTAAAAGGTCGTTTGGTTTCTTAATTCTACTTGCGAGGGATTTCAATGTTTTTGCTTCTTCAACGTAAGGAATTGCCAAATAGTTTTTCTCTAAAGCAAGTGTAATGAAACCAGCTCTTGTTTGTTCTTTAGAGGTAACTAAATCATTTGCAGATTGAATAATTATATTCGATTTCATCTTTTTTGCCATAGGTATACGCACTTCCTTATTTCAGTTCGTCCATAATTGCCCATTTGTTGACTGCTGTTGCCTTTGCCTCGCGGAAGGACAAATATCTTTTGAATGTTGAAACCAAAATTCTCCGCAAATTCAGAAAGAATAAGATCGACTGGTATTTCTTCTCCACCGTAACGAACGTTATCATTCACCATTACGCAGTATCCTCCATTTTTCGTAACTCTAGCCATCTCATAAATCACAAAGCAAAGTTCTAAGAATTAGTTTTTTACCATTCTGGGAATATTATTATTGTTAAGTTTCTCAAGTTTGTTTAGTTCATCGAGAATAGAATTCACTTCTTTCATTGCTGAAGACGAATTATAAATATTGAGCACCTTATCAAAGGTCACTTTTCTACCCATAGAGGTGTACAATTGGTTTAGATAGTCAAGTTTCTCTTTGTTCTCAACGGTACATGATAATAATTCTTGTCGTAGTGATCTAACTCTATCATTGTCGCATCCAAGATATACTAATTCCAAAGCGTATGATCTTGTATAGTCATAGCGATCGCAGTAGGGCGGCGAAGTTACTATAAAATCGAAAAAACTATTTTCTATCTTTGGGAGTTCTTCAAGACATGACCCTTCAATGATATTAATATTGTGTTGGTCATGCCCATAATTTCTATCAGAATCGAAAAGTGAATCGTTTTGAGGAGATAAATCAGCGACCATTTGAGATAATTTTTGTTTCATTGCCTGCTCGAACGAGTTTATCTTTCCCTTGTTAAAAGGTTTTCCTGATAAATCTCGCTTGGAACGATAGTCCCACCTCAAGTATTGACCATCTTTTCTAGTATAGCTAAGTTCTTCAAGTATGGAGAATGCTGTGAACCTAAGTAGAGTCTGAGTTTCTTTATTTTTGATGTTACTGCAATATGTGAGAAATTTATTGAGAGAGAGCTCCGTATCATCAGGAAAAGCGTCCTGTGTGATTGAAATATGGTTAAAATGAGTTGATGGATTTTCAATCTTGTTAAGGTTTTGCCATAGAGGGTTGATGATCTTTTTTAGTTCTTCTGGATTGATCTTGCGCAATGCATTACGGGTTTCCATAACGAAGATGCCCACAGGTAGTAACTCAATACCGTAAGACTCCCAACCAAGTGACTGTCCAGCGAATAATGTTGTGCCAACACCAGCAAATGGATCCAAAAGCTTTCCAGGCTTAGCGGAATATTTTGTGAGAAAGTATCTTACAAGAGCAGAAGAAAAACCCTCTTTGTATTTGAACCAGCGATATATTGGCTCTTCTTTGTTAGCTTGGAAACTAACCATTTGACGATTAAAGTTAAACGCTATTTCCAGCTTATCTGAAAACTTGTTAAAAAGCTTTTGCCGCTCACTTGGGAATATATCGACTAATTCATGCATTGGGAAAATTCATCAATGATATACGTAAAGATACCAAAAGGGGAGACAATATTCCAATTTACCAACATTTAGAATTAAATAGCATAACTTGCTTAGATGAAAATCAATTCACTCACACGCGAAAGCTGCCATTGAAAGTACCTTGTACTCAATTGCATTGTGAAGCAAGCTTTCGTTCCCTTGCCAAACATTTTGCATTCTTGTTATTAAATTTCTTAACCAACTTGCAATACACTGCCTGTTCGCGTCTGCACACGCCGATAGAATCTTCCGGCGCAAATGTGGCATACCTGCAACTAAAATCGCAATAGGTGGGAAGTTTATCTTTTAAAAAAGATTTCTTTTTGTCATTCATCAAGAGAATCAGGTTAATCTTGTAAATCTTGGTTAATATCGGGAAAATAAAATTGACGGGCAAGAATGGACATGTGAATCATGGTCAGATTACATGCACGGAAATCGGTAGAATTTCTAAAATATAAATTGTATCTTTAATTCATGGAACAATTAACATACGACACAATGGTGGCAGCGATGCTAAATGACGATGCCAGCTATGACGGTAAGTTTTATGTCTGCGTGAAAACAACTGGTATTTATTGTTTACCATCCTGTAAGGCAAAGGTCCCGATTCTAAAAAATGTAGTATTTTTACCATCGAAGAAAGAAGCTGTTTCCGCTGGATTCCGGGGGTGTAAAAGATGCCGATCGGAATTTTTTCCCTATGTTCAACCAGAATGGTGGGTAAAAGCTCTTGAAGTTATGCAGAAAGATATAACACGTAAGATAACTGAAAATGAATTAGCAGGAATTGCAAGAGTTGATATATCAACAATACGAAGATACTTTAAAACGTACATGGAAACTACACCAATGGCATTTCACCGGAAACTTCGGTTAGAATATGCTCGTACTTTGATTGATCAGGGGAATGATTACTTAACAACAGCATACGAATGTGGTTTCGAATCTGCGAGCGGCTTTCGCGATGCATTCATTAAACAATATGGTTACACACCAGGGAAATCAAATGTTAACGGAAAATATCGACTATAAAATCATAGATTCACCAATCGGAAAATTTGTAGCAGGCGCAACATCAAAAGGAAGTTGTGTTTATGAATTTCTTGATAGGGGTGGACTTCAACCAATAATAAAAAGGGTTGAAAATCGCTACAAAACTAAGATGGTGAAGGGGTCAAACCAATTCATCGATAAAATGGAAACACAGGTGAACGAGTATTTTGAAGGTAAGCGAAAAATATTTTCTTTGAAACTCGATTTACAAGGAACAAAGTTTGAGATATTGGATTGGCTTGAGTTGATGAAAATTCCATATGGTGAAACCCGTTCTTATGGTGAGATTGCGAAAGCACTTGGCAAACCTGGAGCCGCACGGGCTGTCGGGCGGGCTAATGGTGCGAACTACTTGCCGATAATCATTCCATGTCATCGCGTTATTGAAGCGAACGGAAATTTACGAGGGTATGGAGGAAAATTGTGGAGAAAGAAATTTTTATTGGAGTTGGAAGCAAAGTATAAATACACCTGATCCGCTGGAAGTGCGATCAGGTTTTTCATCTCCATAAAGAATGGCAATATCTAAGCCCCCATTAGCTAACGGAATATAAATTGAAACTTCTGAAAAATTATTTTATTCTAATAAAACCTGTCACGCTGAGCTTGTAAGCCTTAGGCTTACTTGTCGAAGCGTGAAATTGTAGTAAATTGTCATGGTTCGACAGGCTCACCATGACTTTTGATCCTATTTTTCAGAAGTTTCAAATTGATTGAACAACGGTTAGATTTTTTCCATTTCTTCAGATAAAGCGAGTTGTTTGGAACCATCAGTATATACTTCCCGACTTGAGCAACTTCCCCAAGAGAGGAGAAAAACATGCGAAAATGA
>CAYYIJ010000096.1:0-7814 GCA_964471945.1 uncultured Chlorobiaceae bacterium | reverse complement strand
GCACCAGAACTTGTAAGCCTCTGGCTTAATTATTTTCCCCGAAAAATGGGGAATGGCGTTTAACGTGTGCAACAAAAATGCCATTGCGGAGCGAACTCTTATTGACAAATTCTATGTGAGCGAAGCAATGGTTCATTTTAAATTTTTGTTGGTGTTATACGGCGTTTTGCCATCATTTTTTGCCTCCTTCAAATTGTTTGAGAAAATGTTGCTCAATTCCCATAATCATGAAGGATTTGATCAATTTCGTTTTTAGATAATCCACCACTTCCTTTAATATCAATATTCAACTTTTTTCCTGACTTAGATATAGCTGATATATGACAGAATCCATTACTATCAATATCAAAAATGAGTGTCATTATGAAAACATCTGGTTCAACAATTTGGTTAATTGGCATTTCAACAGTTGCAAATAGGCGATAGCCACTGATTCGAATGCCTATGCCGTGAATAATATGGAAACAAATTTTTTCGGTGCTAGTTTTTTTCACGCTAAGAGTAATTCTTCCCGTACATGGTATTGGGGTATTTCGTTTCAATACAATATGCATTGAACCTGATGTATTTTGAATGGCAAGATTGAGTGGTGTTCTATCAGGACTAAAATGACGCTGTATGGGTTCATTGATTTTGATTCCTAGAATCTGTCCAATACTTGTATCAGCTATATCGTTTAAAATATTGCCAGCTATATATTGGTTAACCGACTTAATAATTGCGTTCTTAAGATCATATTCAAGTGGCAGTGAAATTTCTGTGTATGAACCTCCTTCATTCTTAATCTTGCTATCGTATTCTTCTACAGAGAGTTTATTTCCCCAGTGGCGAAGTCTGTAAAAATACCTCGGGAATTCATAACTGAGGATATTCCCTTCAATTTGTGGGATAAGATGATGTGATATAGATTGTTCATAAAATTCATTACTTTTTACTTTTAATATTATATCTTTCAGAAAATACCAGAAGTTTTTCATAATAAAAGATAGGAGAAGTTGTTCTGATCTTATTCCGTTAAAATACTTAAAGGAGTCGTATAATTGAATAGCTTTTGTACTTGGTTCTTCTGTTAATTTATTCGACAAGAGAGATGCCCCATTTGATTAAAGAATAAATTGACATTACTTCTTATTTCCAGTCCCAAGTTGTTTGAGAATTTGCTGTTTGGAATCCGTTAGTTGATCTCTCGATCTCAGTTTGTCTACATAGGCTTGCAGTAACCCGACCTCTTTCATACACGCTCCAATAAGCAAGTCGATGAGGTCGGAAATGTTTTCGAGATTTAAATACACTCCTTGTGTCTGAGCAGCCATCCAACGAAATACTTGCTCGGCAGAGGAATCTCTTCCACATTGAGTTGCATATAAAGTTACATTTTTTTGGATGAGGTTTTTAGTTTCGGCCTTGTAATCATGTCCGTACAAACAATTTGTAGATGAATCGATGACACCGTGCGGCGGGGCGTCACCTACAAGAACAATGGCTCGTTTGCTCGCAACTCGCCAATGCAAGTTATTTGCTTGAAATAGTGCTTCTTCGACTGCTTCGGGTGCATCTCCCCCACCCGTTTTTTCAACTGAAGTAATGAATAATTTAACTTTGTTAAAATCAGCGGTCAGATCTAACACTTTGGTAACATAAGTCGAGTTAGCATCGCAGTAATCACCATATGCAATAATTCCCATTTGGACATTGGGTATTGAGGAAAAAATCTCGCTGACAATGGTGCTTAATTGTCGTCTCACTTCTTCCAAATATGAGTACATACTTCCTGTAGTGTCAAATAGAAAAGCTATATCTAGAATGGCTTTGGGATTGAACTGTAGGTTTGTGCCTTTAGCAATAACCTTCTTGAGAGTTTCAGAACTCCTCTCTCTTATTTTAGCAGCTACCTGAGTTGCCGAGAGTTTTTCGATGTTTGCCATGTCATCTCACTCCTATCTTTTTGTCGTATTTTTCACGTTCGGACGGATCTGTAAGGGTGGATTTTATTTCGCCGAGTTTCTTGCTGAAATCCTCGATTATTTCCTTTATCCGAGAGGGCACGTCTTTCCCTTTAGCACTCCATAGTGGGTAGACCTTATCTGGATGGTACTGATTATAAAGCTTATCAATGGCATCCTTGATCGTCTTCTCCGATGCATCCTTGGGCACACCGATAATTGAGTAGAAAGATTCTCCGTTTTTGTTGCTATCTATTTCATGAGTTGAATGTGAACAGAGAGTTGTCACTTCGTCTTGATACTGTAGTAACTTTGACTTGGTATCAGTGTATGATAGAGCTCCATTGTAGTAGTCATAAACAACTGCATTGACCTCGGCAGATAGTAGTATCAAGGTCGTCAGTATTGTTTCGCCCGCGTCTTTTCTGGCATCCTCAATATTTCTTAATACTTCCACAGCGAGTCTGTCTACTTCTTCCTTCTCTCGTTGTCTTCGTTCGTGTTCGACTCTCTCTTTTTCAAGTCTTTGCCGTTCTTCTGCTTCCTTTTTCCTTCTCTTGTCTTCCTCCTCACGGCGCCTCCGCTCAGCAGCCTCAGTTTCTCTTCTCCTTCTTTTTGCCTCAGCAGCTTCTTGGCTTCGACGTTTTTCTTCTTGTCTTATTTTCTGTACCGCCTCACGCAGAAAGGCGATTCCCTCTACCATAATCCATAAGATTGTACAAGTAACGAGGTAGTAGAGGGCGTCTTCTTCGTGACCTTTTCCAATAATCCGCCACGGAAGGCTAGGGATGAGTAAGATGAGATAGAGTAGTAAAATGATAATTACGAGGAAAAACTTCCCAATATTCTTTTTTCCCGACATCTCAATGTCATCCAATCCCGCACCAATCACGTAGCATAGCCACGGTACGGCAACCAATGCGATAAGGAAGAGGATGAATCTGCGAAATGAGCTCACTTGACAGAATTTGATAGATGTAACATGATAACCAGAATCATATAGTTGCCATAAGTTAATACAATTGAGATTTCCTATTTGTCGTGAAGCCATGCTTCTGCTTTGTGGATTGCTTCCTTGGCTGAAGATGCGTGGCCAACATAACTCCACCCAGCATAAGAGATATATACCTCTTTGCTATATTGATCCCACTTCACTTCATAAGATTTGCCGTTGCTGGATTTTACCCACCCTAGTTTCATTTCTCTCTTCCTTAAGATGACTATAACGCGTTGTGATATTCTTGATGGCAAAATGCCGTATAACATTTGTAACAACGCAATACTTGTCCGCCTTTGGCGGATAGACTGTTTTTATTTTTTTTAGTATTATCATTTTTTATTCGTTTTAAGCAACTTTTTTGTATAGGGTATTGAAATATATTCGTCTTTCATTTTTTGATAAATAGTTTATTTCCAACGAACCGAAAGCTTCCTGAGCCACCAAATGCTCCAATTATGTAAAATTATCTTTTTATGTTATGAATATACAACTTGTTCAACTCAAAATCAAACATAATTTAAGACTTCTGAAAAATCACCCAAAGGGGTCACCCTGAATTCATTTCAGGGTCTAAAATCGCTTAGATTCCGAAACACCTGCCCGCACAGGCGGGAGTTCGGAATGACGGGTATGGTTTTATAATATTTCAGAAGTCTCAATTTCTGTTATCTATTAACAATGAAACATAAACTAAAATCATTTTCAAATATACCGTCTCCGGGTTTTGCAGCACTGGGGAGGCACCATGCTTACAAAGTGGTTTCCCGGAGACAGTTAGAAATTGGCAAAGCGTACCTTCTTATACGTCAAATCAATTGTGGTGATTCACATAATTCTTCTAAACAAATATTTTAATCAATTTAATTGCCGTTCCCGCAAGGTCTTCTATGTTCATCTTTAGCTTGTTGATCTTTTCGTTCTCTTCGGTTTCACTTTGTACAATTGCCAAAAGCTTTAGTAGTTTTTCCTGATCTGACCTTTGCGGGAACAGCGTACTAATTTCGTAGTCGGTTAATCTTGTTAAGCTCGAAATTTCGGATGCAAGTTGCTTATCTGTTTTGTCAGCACTCTTTTTCAGGATTTCATCAAATCGTCCCATTATCATCTCTCCTTCAATAATTTTTTTGCTTCATCAATAAGATTTAAAATATCTTCTGCATTATTTTTGTACTCGAGTGTTTGATCAAGAACATTGCTTATCTTATCGAGCGGAAGAAGTTTGGATGAATCAATTTTAAGCTTATCCATTAACTCTTTTCTCGCCTCAGTAAGCTTTGCCACAGATTGTATGTGCGCTGTTAAGGTTTGATTAACAGTCAGCATGTCTTCGTAAAGCAGTGTGATAGATTGGCGAAGAGCTTTATCGATTTCATCGATAGCGTCCATTAACAATGCACGCCGCTTATTAATACGTACTGCCGCGTCCGAGTTGAATTCTTTGAGTAGCTCTTCCTTTTTGATATTATCAGATTCTGTCGAGATTAAATCTAAAATCTTTGTATCCTTAACTCCGGTTTCTAAGAACTTAGGTATCCATTTGTACTCAAGGAAGTCATCTGCTCGTTTTTTCCTTTCCGCTATATATCTGTCGAGCAATGCCAAGTGCGATACTTCTGCGGTGCGAATCATCGAAGTTAATTCACCGCTTAATTGAACGGCTTCGGGTGATACATTCGCACATGAAGACAAGAGAATGGCAAGTCCGATTGTGCTGATTATTAAATATCTGTATTTCATTTGCTTTCCCTTCGTGTTAATTGTTTAATCAAGTTACTTCAACTCCATTAGCTATAATCGGTAGTTTATCGAGGTTCCAATTATCAGCAGCGATTTGGTCTTTGAAACATTGCGTACGATAAGCAGTTGAGATAAATTTCCTTGTTCGGTCGTCTGGCTCCTGCCATATGTTATCTGCCGAGAGCCACCCTTACCATCGGGATATACCACCAACATATCGTACTTACCTTCAGGTGTTCCAGTCTCAAAAACGTTGATGACCTTTTGGATGAGATATTTGTGAGTTTCGGTAATCATGATTTATTTGAACCTTCTCGAAGTTTATTTTTAATGCTCATAATCGTTTTCAGCAAATCATACCAGAATGGAGCGCCGAGACTAACCAATAATATCATGGCGAGCCATCCGAGGAATATTTTTAATAAATACCCAAAGCACTCAAGATTATAGTTGCGGCATCCTACGAACTTGTTCCAGCGCATGATTTGAAATGAGTTGGTGTTCACTAATGCTTGAATTTCAGAGATATTTTTCTTAATCTCAGTCGTTAAAACAGTATCAGATTTTTGTTTAACTACAATACTGTCTGGCTTTCCTTCCATCCGATATGTAATGATTGAATCGCGAGGTTGGCTTGTAACTTTCTCAGCCCAGGCAGCTGCCGCATCTCTTAATATTTTATTTTGAGAAAAATCGTTATAGATTTCAAAAAGGTTTGCATTTAAACTAAGAACGACTACGGTACTGATGCCGAGCGCCCACACTTTCATCTTTCGCACGTAATGTTCTTGAAATGTTTGCTTTGAAATCTCGAACCATGTTTTAACATCTGAAAGAGCTTGCTGTAGAGGGTTATTACTTTTTTCATCCATCTCAGAAAACATTGGTAGCTTGCGTATTATGTCCTGCATCTGTTCCACCGTTATCTTTTCGAGAATTTCTAAATCTTTGTAGCCAACCGAGCGGAGTGTTATTTTCAATTCATCAACAATCTGACGTTCTTTTCCACCTATACTACGAAATATTTTCCAGTCAGGTGTCAATCTTTCTACGATTCCTGCCCATTTTTTAACAAAATCTTTAATTACCGCATTGGGAAGGAACATCATGACCAATTCACGTTCCATATAGCTCGATTTCAGGTTAAAGAATTGTTTCAAGATTTGTTGAACCGCCTGTACGATCAAGCTCAAAGCCAGCACAACTGCGCAGGTTGCAATAATTCCATCGAGAATTTCAAGCATAAATATTTTCCCCCAACACCGTTACTTTATTATCTCGATGTATAACAAAGCATGATCGGAGTAAGATTTAATCCATTTCTCTTTCTCTGGATCGCTCTTACACTTGGGCCATCCGCGTACGTCGATTTCCGCTTCAGCAAACTTCACAAATTTCAGATTGTTCGAAGCGATAACCTGATCTAAATCGGATGGGGTAAATTTACTTTTGGGTCCATTCCACCATGTCGGGCTGTTTTTTGCCAGACGGTACATTCCAATTTTCTGTGTTTCACGATCTAACTTTTTCAGCTCAATCTCGGGTTTAATATTTTTATCGAATGGGTATTGCATTCCCATTGTATTAAGATCACCGAGAAACATAAACGATGTTTTTGTCGGTGATTTTTTATCAAGCGTCTTTTTAAATTCTAAAGCACGCTCAAACATATCATCCCGTATTCCCAAGCCGATCGGTGATGAGCCGCTTTTTGTATGAAGGAACAGAATGGTGTAATTCTTTCCATCAACCCGGATGGTTAGCAGCGCACCAGGGCGGAGATAAGTATTTCCGGTTTTGAATTCAGTCCGCTGCGTGAAGAAGGCGGTAATGTTTGAGCGAACACCAACAAGGATTTCCTGTGTTTGCTCGCCTTCTGTGATGTGAAAATTATATCCGGGCATTTGATTAAAAAGTTGGCTGATGACTGTTTTACCCTCAACTTCATAAAGTGCAAGGACGTCAGCATTTTGAATTTTAAGAAATTCGACGACACGTTTGATGCGAGTTGGATCATCATTAAAATGCTCAACATTCCATGATGCAAGACTAAAGGCTTTTGCCATATCCGTTCTCCTGAAATTAATATTTAGTAATGGATATAATAATCCCTTGCCGAGATAGACTCGGGATATTATTGTACAGAGACTTCGAAATAGTCATTATCGTCATGTTGAGTCCACCTAAATGGGCATTGCCCATTACTCAAATTGTAATGAACAAATTACCATATTAATTAGTAGCATTAGCCCAACGGTCACCCTGAGCTTGTCGAAGGGTGACAGTCAACAGAGCTTCTTCATGTCAGTCTTCGATAAACTCAGACTGACAGCACAAGCTCTCGGTCACCTTGAGTCCACCTAAATGGGCGTTGCCTATTACTCAAAGTGAAATGAACATATTATCTTGTTCATTAGGAGCGAAGCGAAACATCTCGACTCTAAAGGATTTGAGACCCTTCACTTCCTGCCCGCCGTCCACCATTGCCGACTTTGGCAGGCGGGCGTTCAGGGTAACAATCGGAGAGTTTTTTCAGAAGTCTCGTGCAATTATTTAAACGAGATGCGTTATTTGGGTTTAACCAACGTTAACGCTTCGTTGAGGGCGTCACGAAATTTCTCGATATTATTATCGAATATCATTACACTCGATCGAGTAAATTTCTTCTCACCCTCCTTCGAACGTTTAGATTCTGCGATCGTCAGATACTTCGATTTATTCTTTGCTTCTTTAACATCGATGAAGTATGTGCGATCGTTTGCCTTGACGGTTTTTGAAAATAATGATTCCATAGGAACCTCCGTTATTATAAAATGTATATAACTCAGTGAACTAACACCGAATGATTATTGGACGGCAAGCAGGAAACTGTTTCGGTACCGTTTCCATACTTTGGGAGAGCGTCGTCCTCCACTTAGATTATTTTAACTTAAACGAAATTTAATAAAAAAAAATCTTGTTGTCAAGCATATATCTTAAATTTCTGAATGCCTTGATTAAATGTCTCTTAGTATTTTATTAAAGTTTCAGGAAAGCTTAATTATCTCTATAATTTCACTTAAAAATGCCAATTTCAATTAAAACCCCCAACCACCGCTGGCTGGGGTTTTCACTAATCCACTAATTAATAACCT
>CAYYIJ010000095.1:0-7846 GCA_964471945.1 uncultured Chlorobiaceae bacterium | reverse complement strand
ATGTTTTATTTTCATTCAATTTTGAGATATTTCGCTTCGCTCATTATGACAAATTAGTGTTCCTCCGTAACATTAGCAGTTAATAAATAAATTTAAAAAATATATCAATCATTTTTTTGCTTTTATAACATTGCTTTTCTATCTTTGGATTAGGAAAGATATATTATGCTATCTCACAAAAAATATAACGAACGAATAGCATTTATTTTGCTCTTCTGTTTATTAGCATTGGAATGTGATAGTGGGCTGGCACCACCACAAATTCCACCATCACCACCATACGGTTTTAAAGGGACTGTTTATTTTCAGAATTGGCTGCCAAAAGATAGTATTAAAGATTTAAGAGTTGTTGCATTTCAGAACTATCCGCCCGGGGATATCGCAGCTGAGTATTTTGGGAATCGGTTACGATTTTCTGACGAATTGATTTCATCGTATGGCGCCAACTCGATTCCGTATACTATTATCCTCAATCCAATGGATGTCGATTCTATTCCTTATATTGCAGTCGGGAAAAGATTTGGAGATAACCAACTCAAAGATTGGGGAATGGTAGGTGTATATTATGCGATAGGTAATTCGTCCCGACCGGGTACGGTTAAAGTGTTTCCCGATTCAATTGTTTCTGGTATTGACATTTATGTCGATTTCAATTATCCACCGACTCAACCTTAAAGTATGATAAATCGAGTCGCTATGTTGTTCCTTATAATTGGATGTTACAGTCAGCTTTTTGCTCAACAACACACACGTGGAAATTTAGAAGGAATTGTTATTAATGTTGAAGATAGTCGTCCTGTTGTTGGTGCAAATGTTTTATTGCAAGGAACGGTACTTGGTACAGTTACAGATCGTGAAGGGAATTTCAAGTTGAAAAACATTCCTGTAGGTAAATATAATCTAACCGTTTCAATGATTGGTTTTAAACGGAAGGAAATGTTTCTCGAAATAATGTCAGGGGAAATAATAAAGATTTCAATCGAATTAATGCCGACTCCAATTCAAACTGAACCGGTAATAATAACTGCAAGTAAGCATGAGCAAAGTTTGCAGGAGGTTCCTATCAGTGTCAGTGTTGTTGATGAAAAGGATTTATCGTATCGAAACACGATTACAATCGATCATGCTATGCGATATGTTGCGGGAGTAAATGTTACACGCGGGCAGGTAAATATTCGCAGTTCTACGGGTTATAGTCATGGTGTTGGATCACGCGTTCTCTTACTAATCGACGGATTGCCGATGCTCAGCGGTGATACTGATGAGATAATTTGGGAGAGTATCCCAACATCGAATGTTCAAAAGATTGAAATTGTTAAAGGTTCTGGCTCAGCATTGTATGGTTCCAGCGCACTTGGCGGCATTATTAATGTGATCACGAAGTCTGTCCAAGAAATACCAGAGACGCAAATTCGTATGTACGGTGGATTATACGAAAAACCGAAATATTCGACTTGGCAATGGACGCTAAGTCCGCGGACCTTCAGTGGTGTGTATGCGACTCACTCTCGGAAGATTGGAGATTTCGGATTGACTGTGGGAGGAAGTCGGACTTTGGATGATGGGTATAAGCGAAATGATTTTTGGAAACGGTGGAATGCCTGGACTCGACTTGGGTATGATATTTCAACTTATCAATCAGCGGTACTTTCCTTCAGTCTTCTTGATCAACGGCGAGGAAGTTTTTTATACTGGAAAGATATTGATCATGTTCTTGAACCACCAGATGATCAACTGGCGAACAAGGTACAGTCATTGCGCTACAATGTAAGTGGGGGTTACAAACACATTTTCTCGGATAGATTTTGTTTAATCTTGAAGGCAAATTGGTTTCGCTCTCAGTGGGAAGATAATATTCCGAGTACATCTTATCCGATTGGAACGAATTCTCGATCCGATTATTTTGTAAGTGAATTGCAAACAAACTTTCAACTTTCCAAAGAACATTTTCTGATTGGTGGCGTATCGGGTAGTTACAATCGAGCATTAGCAGAATCAATTTTTGGTAAACATCGTGCTCAAGGTAGTGCGATTTATCTTCAGGATGAAGTGAAATATTCTGAGCAGATTCGGTTTACAGTCGGAGGTAGATTTGATTTTCAGAAATTAGAGACTGTGAAAAGCGTAAGTCAGTTCAACCCAAAATTTGGAGTAGTGTATAATCCTGCTTCCTCAACAACGCTGCGTTTCTCGGCGGGTAGGGGTTTTCGCTCTCCATCTGTTGCTGAAGTTTTTACTACGACCGATGCAGGTGGCTTGGTTATCCGTCCAAATCATTTTCTCAAGCCAGAGCGAAGCTGGTCATACGAGATTGGTGGTTCACAAACATTGATGGAAAATGTTTTCGCTGAGTTATCCATTTTTAGAAATGAATTTTGGGATTTAATCGAACCGATATCGGATACAGCCGGTATCGTTCATTTTCAGAATATAACACGCGCGCGGTTAACGGGAGCGGAAATGATTCTGAATCTACTTACATTCAATGGTGTGCTCCAAAGTCAATTAAGCTATTCATACGTTTATCCGGAAGATGTTATTCACAAACGAATTCTCAACCATCGCTCACGGCACCTTTTGTATCAAATAAATCAAATATCAATCGACCCAATTCGAGTTGGTCTAGATTTTAGGTATATTAGCAAAATGGAAAATGTTGATTCACTATTGTTAAAGGTTATCCGCAATGCCGAACAACGTGTATCCGCTTATTTAGTTGACTTACATTTCAATATTGATTGTAAATTTGCAGGTCTTCCGATTACGATAGCTTTGCATATCAATAATTTGACTCAGTATTATTACACTGATTTTATTGGAAATCTTGCACCATTGCGGAATTATGTTCTCACTTTAGAAACAAGATTTTAGAGACTTCTGAAAAATTATTTTATACTAATAAAAACTGTCACGCTGAGCTTGTCGAAGCGTGAAATTGTAGTAAATTGTCATGGTTCGACAGGCTCACCATGACTTTTATCTTATTTTTCAGAAGTCTCTTTTAGTGATTGCAGTAAATCATTTTTTACTTTTTACTTGATATAACATGTTCATCGATTCACACGCACATTTATTTTTCAAAGATTATAAAAACGATCTTCACAATGTCATTAATAGGGCACAAGATGCCGGAGTTGATTATATCATTTGTCCAGCAACAGATTTACCAACGAGCAAACAATCCATTGCACTTGCCGAAAAATATGAGATGATTTATGCTGCTGTTGGTATTCATCCTCATGATGCGAAGAAAGCCGACCCGAAAATATTAAAAGAGATCGAACGGCTCAGTAGTCATCCAAAAGTTGTAGCAATCGGCGAGATTGGTTTGGATTATCATTATAATTTTTCACCTCCAGCAGTGCAACGGGAAATATTCAATCGACAGATTGAAATTGCGGTACGAAGAAATCTTCCCATCATTATTCACAGTAGAGAAGCGGAGAATGATGTCATTAATATTCTTGATGAAAAACTAAGGCAGTCCCCGACATGGCGATCGTACTTGAAAAAAGATTACGATCGCTATCCAGTTCCAAAAGGTGTCTTCCATTGTTTTCCTGGTGATTCCAAGATGGCGTGGAAGCTTATCGAGATGGGATTTTATATTTCTCTAACCGGACCTGTCACTTACAGCAATAAACCCAATAAACCAAACTCAATGGTCGAAGTTGCAACTCATGTTTCTGCTGAACATATTCTCCTTGAAACAGATAGCCCTTTTTTGACTCCTACTCCACACAGAGGGAAGCGAAACGAGCCGGCATACGTGAAACACATCGCTCAGAAAATTGCAGAGGTACAAGGTCTTTTAACTGAAGACATTGGAAGAGCAAGTAGTTTCGGAGTCCAGAAGTTATTCAGTATAGGGAAATACCCAGATCCTGTGATTGCATATAAAATTCGTGATTCTCTTTATTTAAATATTACACTTCGGTGCAACGCTGATTGTGTTTTCTGTGATCGTAAAGGTGAAGCCATAGTTAAGGGAAACAACCTTAGAATAACAAAGGAACCGAATGTTAATGAAATTATCCAAGCAATTGGTAATCCAACAAAATATGAAGAAATAGTTTTCTGCGGTTTCGGTGAACCGACAATTCGGCTTGACGTTGTTAAAGGAGTTTCAAAGTGGGCTAAGGAACAAGGAGGGAAAGTCCGCCTCAATACAGATGGTCACGGTAATATAATAAATCATCGCAATATTGTACCTGAATTGGTTGGTTTAGTCGATTCATTCTCGATTAGCATAAATACCACTGATCCTGAACAATATGGCAGATTAATGCGGATTGATGGTAAGAAATATTTTTCAGCAATGGTTGAATTTGCAAAAGAATGTGTTAAATACAAATTTGATGTAACTATGACGATGGTTAACCTGAATGAAATCGACGAAATGGAAACTCGTTATTTTGTCGAGAGGGAAATCGGGGCAAAATTTAAAAATAGACCATATTTTTAGGTAATCCATGAAGAACCTTATCACATCGATAATAATTCTTTTTATTTTCGGACAAACGCTGTTCTGTCAAAAAGCAACCCAATTTGATTTAAAGAAAAGACAGGATAAACTTGAAATCATTCTCAGGCTACAAGATAGTCGTTCGATCTTCGATGGTAAATTAATCCAATTCCTCTCGGATGACGATACAATAATTCGGGAGAAAGCCATCTTTGCATATGCAAACATTCAGGACACATCGGTTATACATCTGCTTGTTGACCGGTTGACTGATAATGGAGCGGCGTTTGCGATCGGGCAAACTGCAATAAATTTATGTCGGAAAAGTAAACAAGCACTTGAACACGATTTAATCTGGAATCGAATAGACCAGTTAGATGATGGCAGCAAACGAGATGAAAGATTGCGAAGCCGCCTCATCGAGGAAATTGGTAAGTTTGGAACAGAAGATGCTCTTAACGATCTGATTCTCCGGTTCGGAGAAATTAAACCACCCGGGCTCACAATGAGTATTGCTCGGTTTGCGATTCGTGGAATTGTGAGCAGGGAAGCAGTGCAATATTTATTAAAACTCATCCAACCGATGGAATCGACAAAATGGCAAACTGTGTATGCGCTTCAGCGAATCGGTAACAATTCAGAAATACGTACAAATCTTGATGAAATAGTTCAACTTTTTAAACATCGCGATCCGTTGGTTAGAATGAATCTTGCTGCGTTACTTGGTAAGGTGAGATATGAAAGAATCTGCCTTGAACCACTTCAGAAGCTTGCCGATTTCGATGGTGATTGGAGAGTGAGGGTAAATGCACTTCGCTCACTAAGCAACTACAATTTAGACGGCAAGGATGATATCATACGCACATTCAAACGTTCCTTTCTTTCAGGAAACACAAACGTTGCTGTTACCGCATTATCAGCTTTTGGTAACACAAAATTGAAGAAGGAAGGTGCAAGCACAACTTTGAAAGAAACGTTCGCATTGCTTGAGAAGATCGCCATGAATAAGGACAACGAATACCTTTGGCAGCTTCAGTCAGAAGCAGTTACAGCAATTGCAAAGTTAGAAGGGAAAGATGCTTTTCCTTTTATCAAAATAAAAGATTATCCTCAACCAATTCTAAAAGCTCAATTGCTCATTGCACTTGGTCTGACTGGCTCTACCGATGCGTTGAATACATTAGTCGAATATATCGGGAACGATAAGTCTGTTTTGTATCACGCTGCACTTGAAGGATTGCAAGAGCTAAGTAAAAAGAATTCTGATGATTCAACAATCATCGAGAAGACATATCGAGCAAGTATTGAGGCACTCACCGTAAAAGATGTAGCTATTGTAGCAGCGGCTGCTTCTATATTAGGAGATTCACTTTTTATCAGAAATAATTCTATATCGCCGCTAATCGAGTGTCTTTCGAATCTACGTGTTCCACACGATGTCGAGGCAATGCAAGAGGTAATTGCATCATTAGGTGAGCTTAAAGATGAAAAAGCTGTCTCGTCTCTCAAGGAGAAATTAGAGGAGCGAGATCGTTCTATCGCGCTTGCCGCAGCAGCAGCACTTAAATCTATAACAGGCCAGGATTATTCATCAGATATCCCGAAATATTTTGAGCCAATCTTTACCGATTTTGATTTCAAGTATCTTCACTCATTCAAAGATACAATAAGAGTTAAAATGGAAACGATACGCGGAGATATTATAATGGAGTTATATAAAAATATCGCTCCGTTCACTGTTATGAGTTTCTTAAAACTCGCAACACAAAGGAGTTTTTATCGCGGACTCTCATTTCATCGTATCGTGCCAAACTTTGTTGTGCAGGGTGGCGATCCTCGTGGTGATGGTTGGGGTGGACCCGGATATTCTATCCGTTCAGAGTTCTCGCAATTAACTTACGAGACTGGAATGGTTGGCATGGCAAGCTCTGGTAAAGATACCGAAGGTTCTCAATTCTTTATTACTCAGTCGCCTCAGCCGCATTTAGATGGGCGATATACAATTTTCGGAAAAGTTGTTTCGGGGATGGATGTGGTAAATAAAATCCAATTAGATGATCATATCTTTGATATCAAACTTATCCAATAATAATGTGCGGCTCACACAGCAAAGGTGAGCCGCACTTGTTTCGAGGATTACTTGAGTAAAATGAATTTCTTCAATGAGATATAACCTCCAGCATTCAATCGGTAGATATACACACCACTTGAGAGAGATAAACCATCAACTCGAGCATCGTACCTTCCAGCAGGTTTCTCCTCATCCAATAAGGTAATTACTTCCTGCCCAAGCATATTGTACACTTTGAGCATAACATGCGATTCTTTTGGAAGCTCGAAGTGAATGGTAGTAGTTGGATTAAAAGGATTAGGATAGTTCTGATAAAGAACAAATTGTTCTGGTAATTGATTTCTGTTATCCTTCACACTTACAAAGTCGGGTGTTATGAAAGTAAAAGTATCAATACATGCTGCCCAATCGGTTCTATCATTTACGATGACGAACCAATGGTATGTTGAATTTTTCGCAAGCAGACTACGACCATCAAAATCAAATGTAGTATCTGTTATACCTGAAATCGTTGTATCTATGTTTGGTCCTTGCATTAATAATGTATAGAAAAGAGAATCTTCATCTATATCGGTAGATACTTGCCAGACGAATTTTACTGGACGAGTAATACTTGCAAGCGTGTCACTATTTGCTGGTGATTTGAGGGCAAAACTATTTGGTGGAGTATTAAATGGAATAACTGCTACCTGAATGCTCGGTTCACTGGTTAAATTCGCAACGTCTACAGCTTTAAGTCGATAATAATAATTAATTCCATTTTCTAAATTTTTATCAACGTAAAATGTATCATTTTTAGAAACAGTCATTAATAAATTCGTACTATCGGGTTCAAAATTCTCTGTTAAACTCCTGTATAATGAATAAGCTGCAATGTCATGATCCGGATTCTTTAACCACTTAACAATCGCTTTCCGATTTCTAGCAACTGCTGTAAATCCAGTCGGTTGAGATGGTGGAGTAATATTTTTGATTTCAATAATTGAATAATATGGTTTACTCCAAATTCCGTTAGATTCCAGAAACCTCATTCCTATTGAATGAGCATCCTCACTGAGTAAACCAGTCTTGATTGTGTCACAAACATTTTCAAAATATTGACCATAAGATCCGTCGCATGGTTCGAGTTGAATACCATTCCCGCTTCCTGAATCTGCATCTATAAAATATTCCGCAGAAACTATTTTGGGTGGCATATTAATAGCAAACGCCAATTCGCTCCTCACAACAACTGACTTGGCGGCTGCTTTGCCCCAACTGCCTTCACTGTTTCTTAATCTAACAAACAATGTATGGGCGCCTTCTTCCAG
>CAYYIJ010000094.1:0-7955 GCA_964471945.1 uncultured Chlorobiaceae bacterium | reverse complement strand
AACTCAAAGTCATCAACATCGGACTTAAATCGTTCAAAAAAACACTCGACAAGCAGAATGTAAAGTCTGTACACGTCGATTGGAGGCCACCGCTCTTCACAGATGAAAAAGCGTTATCTATCATTAAATCAAAGTCCGACAAGATCGAAGCTGCGAACAAACAAGCTGTCCAGAAAATCCTCAACAGTAAACCATTCATCATCGGAATGGGAAAAGCGTTGGACGTAATTCCCGGAATGAAGAAAAATCTTCTCCTTCATGCCGGTCCACCGGTGACATGGCAAAAGATGTGCGGTCCGATGCGCGGGGCGGTCATCGGGGCGTTAATCTATGAAGGTCTTGCCGATTCTCAGGAAAAAGCTGAACAACTCGCCGCTTCAGGTAAGATTGAATTCTCACCGTGTCACGAGCATTCAACCGTTGGACCGATGGCAGGAATTGTTTCACAATCGATGCCTGTGTTCATTCTGCAAAATGAAGAATACGGAAACAAAGCGTTCTGTACGATGAACGAAGGGCTTGGCAAAGTTCTTCGCTACGGCGCATTCAGCAATGATGTCATCGAGCGACTGAAGTGGATGGAGAAAATTCTTTATCCGTCACTTAAACATGCGATTGAAAAAATCGACAAGATCGATCTGAAAAACATCATCGCACAAGCGTTGCAGATGGGGGATGAAGTCCACAATAGAAATAGAGCAGCTACATCTCTTCTTTACCGGATACTTGCACCAGCGGTTATTCAAACATCTAGCGATAAAGAAATTGCAGCAAGTGTTCTCGAATTTATTAACCGTAACGATCATTTCTTCCTTAATCTTTCTATGGGTGCATCTAAACTGTCTATAGACGCAGCACGTGATATCGAATATTCGAGCATTGTTGTTGCAATGGCAAGAAATGGAACAGAGTTTGGAATTCAATTGTCAGGAACAGGTAATACATGGTTTACTGGACCATCACCAGTTCCTGATGCATTGTTCTTTACTGGATTCACAAAGGACGATGCAAATCCTGATATCGGCGATAGCTCGATTACAGAAACCGCAGGATTAGGGGGATTCGCTATCGCATCATCACCTGCGATCGTACAATTTGTTGGCGGTTCGACTAAGGATGCAGTCAATTATACATTAAAAATGTATGAAATCACGGTAGCTGAAAATAATATCTACAAAATTCCGTATCTCAATTTCCGTGGCACGCCGACTGGTATAGATGTTAGAAAGGTTGTAACAAAAAATATTCTTCCATTTATTGATACAGGTGTTGCACATAAAAACGCTGGTGTTGGGCAAATCGGTGCCGGTGTTTTAAGTGCACCCGCAGAGCCGTTTATTAAAGCGCTTATTGGTTTAGCAAACAAAATTCAATCTAAAAGGGAATAAAAAATGAAGACTCAAGAATTTCTTAATTTCATGGATAAGGTTCAGGTGTACGATCTCACACAACGCCTCAGCATCCACACGCCGCCGTGGCCCAGCTATATGCCGTTTGGAATTCAATACTTCAAACGAATTGCCGGTGCGCATATGGGACAAGGCGCAAACGGACAAATTATTCACACGAGCAATCACGTCGGCACACATATGGATGGCGAGATTCATTTTCATGCATCTGGTCGGTCAATTGGAAATGTGCCGATGAAAGAATGGATAGGTCAGGGTGTTGTAGTTGATATATCGAAAGAAGTTGACGATTATGATTTGTACTCTCCTGAAATGTTGATGAAAAAAATTGAAATCAAAAAAGGTGATATTCTCATCATTAACACCGGCTATAACCGATTTGCGTGGGATCAGAAAGATTCCGATGAAGTTCGCTACTTTGTTAAACATCCCGGGCCCGGACCCGATTTCCATAAATGGGCACTCGAAATGAAAATCAAATGGATCGGCGTTGATTGCGGAAGTGCTGACCATCCGATGAACACGATTATCCGTCAGTGGCATCCGGCAAGATTTAAAGAAGCAGAAGAAAAACTGATCAAAAAATATAAAGTGAAATCATGGGATGAAATGTTCCCGCAGGATGAATATTATCAGGTTATGCATTTGAAACTGTTCCCGAAAAAATTAGTTCACGCTGAAAACTTAGGCGGCGATATCAACAAACTCAGCAACAAGCGCTGCTGGATCGGATGCTTCCCGATTAAGGGAATCGAACTTGAATCGGCATTCTGCCGCATCGTTGCATTTTTACCACCAAATGAAAAAAGCTAAACATAATTAACATGAGAATCCATTGAAGATAGAAGCTCTCTTGTGCAAAAAATCTGCTCATACACTTTGAGAAAGTCGATCACTTTATGTATAATATGAGAATGAAATTGATGTAATATGAGAGTTCCACATCCGATACCATATCAAGGAAGTAAACGAAATCTTGCACACAAGATCTTGTCATATATTCCTTCAGAGACACAAACATTGTTCGAGCCATTTGCTGGTTCCGCTGCAGTGTCAATTGCGGCTGCTCTCAGGAAAAAATGCAAACGATTTCACTTAAATGATATAAACAAACCACTTATCGATTTATGGCGATTGATCATCGAAAGACCAGAGGATATTGCAAGGCAATATACTAAACTTTGGAACGCTCAACACGGAAATGAGAGAGAGTTCTACGACGAAATTAGAGAGAAATTCAATAAAACTCAGAGAACTGATTATCTTTTATACCTTCTTGCACGGTGTGTTAAGGCAGCAGTTCGATATAATTTTGATGGAGATTTTAACCAGAGCCCAGACAATCGCCGACTTGGAAGGCATCCTTCAATGATGAAGCAAGATATTATTGGTGTGTCCAATCTTTTTAAAGATAGAGTAATTCTGACTTGCCAAGATTATACTAAAATTCTAAGTCAAGCTAATATCCATGACCTCATTTATATGGATCCTCCATACCAAGGGACTTTTGAGAGCGGGGGATTCCGTTATTTCCAAGACCTTAATTCTGAAACTTTTATTACCTCATTATACAAACTCACTGAAAGAAAAATTCCTTTTATACTGAGTTACGATGGGCGGACTGATAACAAAATTTTTGGTAAACCGTTGCCATCAGATTTACGACTGGAAAAGATTGAAATAAACGCTGGCAGATCATCTCAAGCCACTTTACTAAAGCGTAAACACCTTACTTTTGAATCACTATATTTATCCAAAGCGGTGATAGATAAACTCGATATGGATTATGAAGACATTCATCAACAAGAATTAACATATCAAACAGAAATGTTTATAATGTAATCGAATGAAAAATATATACCTACCAAAAGAATTTCTTAAAATAGCCAATGCAATTACAAATAAGCGAGCAAAGATCGTAATTGAGCATCTATTAAAGCATGGCTATATAACAACAGAAGATTTAGAGGCGAAATATGGTTATAACCATCCTCCACGTGCTGCTCGAGATGTTCGTGAATCTGGTTTGCCACTGGAGACATTCAGAGTAAAAGACAAGAAAGGTAGATCAATTGCCGCATATCGATTTGGGGACTTCACTAAAGTTCAGCAAAATAAATTAAGCGGAAGAATAATTTTTTCAAAAGACTTTAAGAAAGACTTATTAAAGATACAAAATGGGAAGTGTGCTATATGTAACGGCAGCTTTGAACTGCGGTACTTTCAAATAGATCATAGAGTTCCATATGAAGTTGCAGGAGATGATATTTTGTTAAATAGAAATTTATCAGAGTTCATGTTGCTTTGCGGATCCTGTAATAGAGCAAAATCTTGGTCATGTGAACATTGCCTTAATTGGAAACGGGAGAAAACTCCAAACATCTGCAACCGATGTTACTGGGGAAATCCTGACAACTACCTACATATTGCGTTACGTTCAGTTCGGCGTCTCGACATCCTCTGGGCAGAAATTGAAGTTGCGGGTTATGATAAAATTAAAGCTCTTGCAAATAAAGAGAAGACCCCCTTACCAGATTTTGTTAAGAAAATCTTAGACAAAAATATTCCCAAATAATAAATATTTCTCAACATTGTAACCGATGAAGAAAAAGAAAATATTAATATCAATAAGGTAATTGCTTGGCTATAATACACCATTTCGATTATGCAAAACCAAAAAGTCTGAGCGAGACATTAACGATTCTCGCACAATCAAAGAACACTACGATTCTTTCCGGCGGCACAGACCTCATCGACATGCTGAAAGAGAATGTCATCCAACCGGAAATCGTTGTCGATATCAAGGGAATCGATGGTCTAAACAAAATAGCTTTTGAAAACAATTCTCTTCAAATCGGCGCAGGTGTCACTTTCGCCGATTTGATTGAATCGGAAATTATTCAGAATAAATTCCCGGTTATCGTTGAGCTTGCAAAGACAGTAGCGTCTGTCGGAATACGAAACAGAGCGACTGTTGTCGGAAATATTTGCTCAGCTGTACCGTGCATGGATAGCGGTCCGTTGCTTTGTGCTTACGATGCAGGTATAAACATTGCATCATCGAAAGGGAATAGGGCAATTTCCGCTGAGCAATTTTTCATCGGTAATCGGAAGACAGCGTTAGTGAAAGGAGAAATAGTAACAAGTATTTCACTTCCCTATCCGAAGGTAAAACATGCCGGCTGTTGGGTGAAGCTTGGTAGATACACCGGTGAAGATCTCGCACAGGTGAATCTGCTGATACTTGCATTTAGTGATAGAACATTTAGAATTTCATTTGGTGCTGTGGCGCCGGTGCCAGTTCGTACAAAAAAGATCGAGCAACTTCTGAATGGACAATCCATTACATCATCCTTGATTGAGAAAGCAAAACAATTGATCGAAGAGGAAATCAAACCGATCACCGATATCCGTGCCTCGAAGGAATACCGGATGCACATGGCAAAGGTGATGTTCGAAAGAGGATTGAACGCTGCGATAAGCAGATTGAATAATTGCGGTCCTAATTATGGGACAAGTGTAATTTAGTCATTAGCGTCTTGGCGTGATAAATTTCTCGCAAAGGCGCAAAGATCGCAAAGGATTTTACAATATGAAACAAGAAATAAAGTTTAAATTAAATAATGAAACAAACTCTATCGAAGTTGAGCCAAGCGAAACTCTACTTGAAGTTCTGAGAGATCGGCTCGGTGTAAAAAGTCCGAAGTGCGGCTGCGACAAAGGTGATTGCGGAACTTGCACCGTAATGATAAACTGCAAAACCGTTCGTAGTTGCCTTGTACTTGCCATTGAAGTTGAAGGGATGGATGTTGTTACACTTGAAGGACTTATGGATAGCGGATTGACTCCCCTTCAGAAATCATTTATCGAACATAACTCATTTCAATGCGGCTTCTGTGCACCGGGGATGATTCTCTCAGCAACAGAGCTACTTGCGAAAAATCAAAAACCGAAGAAAGAAGAAATTCAAGAAGCACTATCCGGTAACTTATGCAGGTGCACCGGATATACTCCAATCATAGATGCGATTATCGGAGTTTCAAAATAATTTTCTTCGCGTTTCTTTGCGTCCTTTGCGGTTGTATTTTTAACCGCAAAGAGAGCAAAGCAGCGCCAAGAAACAAGGATTAATGTATGGAAGAAAAAAAATTTATCGGTAAACCGGCTATCAGAATAGATGGCAAAGTAAAAGTCTCTGGCGCTGCAGAATTCGTAGACGATCTCGATTTCGGTCCCGATCTTTTATATGCAGCAATAGTAGAAAGTAAATTTGCACATGCAATCATCAACAAAATCGATACAAGTGAAGCTGAAGAAGTACCGGGTGTGGTTAAGATTGTCACGGGAAAAGATTTTCCATACCGATTCGGACTTTATATGCACGATAGATTCATCTTTGCTCAAGACCGTGTGCGATTTGTCGGAGAACAGATAGGTGCAGTGATAGCAAGGGATGCAGCAACAGCTTTGAAAGCGGCAATGTTGGTGAAAGTAGATTACACTGAACTACCAGCAATCCTCAATGTCGATCAAGCGTTGAAAGAAAAGACAACTCTCATTCACCCTGAGCTAAGGCATTACAAGCACGTCCCGTGGTTCTTCCCGAAAGGAGATACAAATATTGCACATCTAAGGAAAGTGAGAAAAGGTGATGTAGAAAAAGGTTTTAAGGAATCTGATTTCATTTTTGAAGATACGTACACTGTTCCTCGTTATGCTCATTGTGCAATCGAAGTCCATGGTGCAGTCGGTTTGTATGATAATTCAGATCGTCTCACAGTTTGGACTGCTTCGCAATCGCCATATACGCAGCGTAATCTTTTTGCCGAAGCGCTTGCACCCCTCGGTTTATCGCATAAAGATGTTCGAGTAATAACGCCATTTATTGGCGGCGGCTTCGGTGGAAAAGCTGGCGTCTCGATGGAAATTCTTGGTGCTGCACTTGCAACGGCAGTAAAGGGAAGACCTGTAAAAGTTCTCTGGTCGAGAGCACAGGAATTTTATAATACATACCAGCGTCAAGGTTTAACTGCTCGGATAAAGGTTGGTCTAAAAAATGACGGCACCATCATCGCGATGGATAATACATTGAACTGGGATGCAGGTGCATATGTCGAGTACGGTGCAAATGTCGTAAACGCCGCGGGACTTTCCGCCTCCGGTCCATACAATATTCCAAATGTTAAAATCGATTCATTTTGCATTTATACAAACCTTCCGCCGGGTGGACCGTATCGCGGATTCGGATATTCGGAATTTTTGTTCGGACTTGAATCTCATCTCAACGAGATTGCAAAGAAAATGAAAATCGATCCGGTAGAATTGAGACGTAAAAATGCAATCCGTGAAGGTGATATACTAAATTACGGCGGCAAGATGAATGCAAACGGGTTGCATGAAGCAATCGATAAAGTCGCGAAAGAAATTGAATGGGGAAAGAAGGAAATATCCAGCGATCCCAATAAATCAGTAGGAAAAGGTTTTGCATTATTCTGGAAAGCACCAGCAATGCCTCCAAACGCTTCGTCGTCTGCGTTCCTCAAATTCAATGAGGATGGTAGCATCAACATTCTTATTTCGGGCATGGAAATCGGTCAAGGGCTTCTTACCGTTATGGCACAGATCGCCGCAGAAATTCTCACAGTTCCAATAGAAAAGATTCGCGTCGAAACTCCCGATACTGATCGTAATCCTTACGAATGGCAGACTGTCGGTTCGCACGTAACATGGGGATGCGGCAGAGCAGTTGAAAGCGCTGCAATTGATGCACGTGAACAAATTTTCGATTTAGTCGAGCGGGCACTCGGGTTGAATAGAAAATCTCTTTACCTTGAAAGTGAACGTGTGAAATCGAGGGATGTTAAAAGCTTTTCATTGCAACTGAAAGATTTTATTATTGCGGGAATTCAAAAACCTGACGGATCGTTCCGTGGTGGTCCGATTTTAGGGCGAGGGATGTTTATGCCTGAATTCACTTCAGCACTAAGCGATCCTGAAACAAGTCAGGGCGGCCATCCAAATGTCCACTATACAGTCGGTGCAAGTGCCGTCAAGATCGAAGTCGATAAGCAAACAGGTAAAGTAAAAATACCGAAAATTGTTTTCGCTGTCGATGTCGGTAGAGCAATCAATTCCGATTTAATACGTGGACAAATTACCGGCGGATTGGTGCAAGGTCTTGCAACCGTATTGTATGAAGACATGCGGTTCGATGAAAAGGGCAAGCTCATCAACGCAAACTTTACTGATTATAAAATCCCGACTTCAATGGATATTCCTGATGAGATAGTACCGATCATCATTGAAGTTCCTCAGCACGATGGACCATCCGGTGCAAGAGGAGTTGGTGAGCACACAATGATTCCCGCCGCTCCAATGATTGCCAATGCTGTTGACGATGCTTTAGGAATCAGAATCAAATCGATGCCGATTACAGCGGAGAAGATAATACTTTCGGAAAAACATTAATAACAGAGACTTCTGAAAAATTTAAAACAATACATCTCGCAAAGCTCGCCAAGGTCGCAAAGGAATTATTGTGTTCAA
>CAYYIJ010000093.1:0-8103 GCA_964471945.1 uncultured Chlorobiaceae bacterium | reverse complement strand
TTTTGACGTTTTTCATAGCTTTTTCCTTCTATTATCCGTATTGGGAGACGGTGATAAAATATACTATGTGAGTTAATGAAAGTCAAATTATCCTGAAAAATTCAATAGTAGCTGCGAAGTTTACAAATGAAAAATTCAAAACAATATATCTCGCAAAGCTCGCCAAGGTCGCAAAGCAAATGTTGTGTTCAAAAATCGAACCTTAGCGCTCTTTGCGAGAAACAATATTACATTTTCTAATTCATGATTAGGGATTAACACGTCGTGATAACGAAATTGAATCAGACCGCGGCTCTATACGGATTGATTCATACCATGATAGTCAAACATGCTATGAGTTTACTTTCAATGCGGCGGGTGTGAAAGTCGATATCTTGCAATATGATGATGGTAACAGTGAGGATGAGTCGTGGGACCCCGAATGGGAATTGCAAACACGGATATTTGAGGGATAAATTTTATCAGAATCATCAGCCGTAAAAATGAATCGGCTCGCTGGGCATTCACACCTAAAAGTATGAATGGATTTATTTCGCGATTCGGTCATTTAAATGGCTTGGAAAACCTTCCCGAACCACGACCGGTCGAAATATTGCCATTTGTTACCACCAAACAAAGTTACGAGCCTGCCACTGAAATTATTGAAAGGAAAAATAAATTTTCACCAGCACCAAATATTGGCGTTGATATTAAATACGGTATCTCCAGTAACTTTACTTTGGATGCAACCCTCAATTCAGATTTTGGACAAGTGGAAGCAGACCCAGCGGTGCTGAATCTTTCTACGTTTGAAACCTTTTATCCAGAAAAGCGCCCATTTTTCATTGAAGGAACACAAATTCTTAGGTTCACAACTTTCGGGGGGAGATTTGGTCCGGGGATGTTATAACGTTATCCGTTTGAAGCAAGATATCATAGACAACTCGAATGTAGGGATGATCTTAACTTCAGTTCTAAAGGATTCTCGCTATCCAACTTTTTCAAATGCGTATGATTGGAATTTAATAATAGATGAGAATATTTATTCCCTTTCAGGTTTTCTTGCATTCTCTCATTGATTTCGGACAATATGATGACCGTGAGACCAGGGGAAATGGTAATTATCGGAAACCCAAAAATTACCAAACAAGTTTTTATTTTTCTTCAGATCAAAGGAATGATATTGTGATTGAGGTTGGTCAAGAAATTAACTGGGACAGTAAGTTGAAAAAACGAATCGAAACAGATATTGAAGTTCAAGTAAAACCGCTATAACAAGAAGCTTGGTTCGATTCAATCATAGTATCAGGAACTGAGAAAAGTAGTTTTGGTGATAGAGATACTGATGCTCATAACTTCACAATGCGCAGCACAATTACTTTCGCAAGGGGGTTAACGCTTCAATTTAATAGTCAAGTGTTTCTGGCAAAAGGACATTTTGCCGATTATCGGCAGCTTGAGGGAACATCTGAATTCATAAAACCTGACCATTACACTAGGGAGCCAGATTTTAATGAGCAATCGCTCAATGCAAATGTTGTACTTCGCTGGGAATACTTACCCGGCAGCACGCTATATTTTGTTTGGTCGCACGTTCGTAACAATAAAAATAAAAAATACTTCACTCCGTTTGATATTGATTTCATGGATACATTTCGGGTCCCAGCTTCAAACGTTTTTCTTTTAAAAGCAAGCTACTGGTTTAGTTTGTAAAATTAAAAAAGGCGACCATTCGCTGTATAAATAAGATTGGTCGCCTTTAAGAGTTACTTGCAGGTATTAAGGTTTTCTTTGTCTCTCATGTCCACCACGAGATTCATTGCGATGCTCTCGGTTTTGGGTTTGCCGTTTATCACGATCTTCGCGTATTCTTGGTTCACTTCTTCTTTGGTTATCTTGCTTCCTCTCTTGGTATTCAAGTTGTTGTCCTTGTTGCCGCTGTCTGTTTTCATCTCTTTTTTCAATGTTCTTTCTTCGGTCTTCCCGCTGGGGGTTACGTTGCCACGACTGGGATGGTTCATTACGTCGTTCGCGAGGGGCTTGTTTTTGTATTGTCTCTCTGCCTCGATCAATATTTCGTTCGCGTTTGGGAGATGCAGCGTCTCGCTGTGTCGGACTTCTTTCTTTCATTGTCTCACGCGCTGCTCCACGATCGTTTTGTGGGTGTTCATTTACTTTATCGCGATCTCCACGTGACTTAGCTTCAAAACGAGGACGATATACTTCGATGCGTTCACGACCACCATCTCTTAAAAATCGCTCGCCCTGACCTCGGTCTTTTTCAACAATATCGACTCTGTTAATACGTGTATTTCCTTTTCGTTCAATGAATTCTCTATCGATACCGCGATTAATGATACGATTATCTTCATTACGGATTAATGCCCCAGAGCGTGTGCTGCCGTGGATTCGTCTCGCTCTTTCAATCGGTTGAACATAATCAACCACACGAGAAGCTGTAAAATTTCTACAAGGTATAAAATTCCAGTAATGAATCGGAGTTACCCAGTGGTTGATAAATGTGATACCGATGCTTACGTGAAAAGATGCATACGGAGATAGTGGTGCCCAACCGATATAGTCGTCATCATATCGCCATTCAACCCATGCAGGTCCCCAGACATTATCCGGTATCCATATCCACCCATAATAATCATCATAATGCCAGCGACCGTAATGAAAAGTTGCCCAACCAAATGGTTCGAATGAAATCCAATACCATCCATAGTCGGTCCACGCCCACCGTCCGTAGAGATAAGGACGCCATCCGTGTGCTACTCGGATGGGACGCCACGCAAGTCCCCAATGCGAATCAAACCATTCGCCATGCCGCGAGAGGGATGAATAAAAAATTTCGCCCGCAGTGGCGGGTAGTGCTCCTTGATATATCGGTTTTGATTCTGCCGTACCTCCGCCTGAAGTGAACAAGATAAAGATTAATGTTACTAATATAAAAATTTGTTTCACGACTTATCCTTTCAATTGTTTTGCTATAGGAAAGTAACCACAATGAGTATGCCATTTTAAGCTCCTAAATTTTTACATTTTTTACTGTATTTTCAATGTTTTTGTCTTAATTTTCCACCATTGTTGTTTTAGAAAAGGGACGATTAAAATAAATATAGATGCTGTGATTTAAATGCTTGACTTTCACCCAATATTCTTTGTATTTTGAATAAGAAGAAACTAATACAACAAACTCCTCCATACGACTTCACCAAGTCTAAATCTTAAGGATAACATTTGTACTGCAGAATAAATATTGTATTTTATGCACTTTTGTTTTTATTAAACTGTCATTTACCCGGCAAAGTATATAGCCAAACTATGCAGTCGGATAATTTTCGAGATTTCATTGCAGAGACAGAATATAAAGTATCTCTTCCAAAATCTGATATCTATGTGATACCCGATGAAAATGATTTTTCTGAATGGCGTAAGGTGCTTCATTATTTCCGCATTCGATCATTCGATAGCTGCAAAACTATTCTTTCAAAATATAATTATGAGTTAATCCATTTGAAAGATGCTGTTACAGAAAACATATATGATATCGTAAGAGAAAAATATCCGATTCGATATGGATGGGGAACTTATATATTTAATCGGAACAGTAAAAAACGGCTTTTAATTCACATTAACCATCCCATTGATGACCCACACGTTCTCGATGTAGGGGCTCAGTTATTTCGTGAACTCAAAGGTCAATGGCTGTTAATTGCTGGTACGAGTAAATGGACAGTTCCTGGGAAATCTCTTGCTGATGTCGGGAAAGTAAAGCGTAGTATCTTCCATCAATTGCACGAATCACTTTCGAGTCTTACTTATGTTTCTCTTTCTCTTCATAGCTTCGATGAAAATAAATTTCCATTTCCAATTAGTAATACCGATATCATTATAAGCAATGGGAGAACATCTGATGAGCAATGGGGTATTTCTCAGCTAAGTCTTACGTTGCGCGATACCTTGCGTGCAGCAGGTTATTCTTGTGGTCTCGCAATGTACGACTCAGGTTATGCACGATTAGCCGGTGGATGGAACGTGCAGGGAATTTTCTCGAATGATAGTGTTGGGTTTGGTCATTGGTTATATATTGAATTATCTAAAAAAGTCCGGTGGCGAGCACGGGAATATTCAAAACTTGTTTCTGCTTTTGACAAGGGGCTTGAATTAACCGGTAAAAAAATATCTCAGCAAGTGAACCGCAGTTTCGGATTAGTATCACCTCGCGTTGTGCGAATTGATTCTGGAGGTCGACTATATTTCCCATCTCAAAATGTAGATTCATATAAGATTGTCTTGTATAATTCTACCAGCCAAAAAAACGATACAATCGATACTCGTACAGGAAATTGGTCAACTTTATTTGGCTCAAAAAAATCCATGACCGTTATTAAAGTTCTGGATAGTACTAATAAGGATTTCTTTCAAAAGCTTAAACATAATGGAGGATCGACAGTAGTCTCAAAGATTCTGGATTCCCCCAAACGCATAACCTCAGCAGTTTTATTTAAAGATCAAAAAATACCAGATTCTGTTTCAACTGAAGATGAAGAAGAAAGAAGGTGGGAACCATTACAGACACATAGAATTCCGCTGCAACCAGTTCTTCACCAAACATTTGAGACTGGAATTGCCTCTGACATTTCATCGTTTAGATGGGACGGGTTGGTACCTGCCTGGTTCACACCGAAACTGCCAGCATTTGATCTAATCGAAAATCAATTCGATTCAGATGAGATAAAAAACCTTCCAAGATTTCTTATACCGATTATTAACAGTTCATATCTTGCGGGGAAGCAAAGATTTTTAGGCGTTCAGATGACAAACATACTTGTTAAGGAGATCACTCGACTTGTTTCCAATTACCAAATGGAGGATCAAGATTTTGGATTGATGGCTGAACAGGCAGAAACAGGTGATTTTTATCTGAGAATTTTCCCAGCGTTGCCTGATACTAGTTTTTTAATTACATCTCTAAAATAGTTGTTTTTATTCTTGACTTCTTCATATTAATATCTTATCTTTGATAAGACATAATTGTCTTACTAAATATTAATATCGACATTAATGGCATAATTATAGAGAATGCATTCATGAAAACATCAATTGGAGATAGAATAAGAACAGCAAGAGAAAATAAGCAGTATGATCAAATCAGATTATCAGTAAAAATTGGGGTTGCTGCAAGAACACTCCAACGCTGGGAGAAGGGGTTGCAAGTCCCTGATAGCAATTACCTTTTACGATTAGCGAAATATACATGTGTCAAGCCAGAATGGCTGCTGACAGGAGAAGGAGAGATGTATCCCGTTCCACCACCCCATGGAAAAATAATTCCCTTCAATCAAGAAATATCTTCGCATAGAATAAAATTATTCGAGATCCCGTTATTATCCTCTGTTCCCGCTGGAAAAACTGCCGCAATGTTCCACCCTGATCACGTCGAGCGATTTATAACAGTCGATAATATTAAAGATTCGAGTGCATTCGCACTTATCGTAAAAGGAAAGAGCATGTCGCCTAAAATTGAAGATGGTGATATCGTTGTGATCAGTCCACACCAGGAAGTTCGTAATGGTGATATTTGTGTTATTCGAGTGAATGACGAAGATGTCTTAAAGAAAGTGAAAATTGATGAACAGTATGTTCATTTAATCCCACTTAATTCAAATTTTGAACCTGTGACCGTCCGCAAACGTGATATAATGTTTATCTGGAAAGTGGTCAGAGTTATTAAAAATTTATAATATTTTTCCCATATCAATTTGCATTTTCCTCCTGCTTGTTCAATCAGTGACTGATGTCACTCCTTACTAATTTGATTCATACTATATTTTATCAAATTGTTTGGTCAATAATATTAAAAGAGAATGGTCGAATATCGTCAAAGTATGAATGGATTAAAGCAATCGATGGTGCATAAAAATCCTATGAATGTCGGGTTGGTTGCAAAAATCTGTCATGTAAGTAAAAAGACAGTATTGAACTGGATTTATAAAGATGCACTAAAAGCTTTCACGACATACGGCGGGCATTACCGCATCTGGCCTGGTGATTTGAGGGAATTCATGGTAAAAGCTGGATTGGAAGTCAATTTTAATTTTGTTGATGAACGACAAACTTCTTTTCTGATTATCGATGATGAAGCTAACTACGCATTCGCCTTAAAAGAAATTATCTGTACCGAATTTCCCACTGCTAATGTTATCATAACAGATGATGGTTACGAAGCTTTATTACTGATTGGTGAGAAAAAGCCTCATGTTGTTATCTTAGATCTAAAGATGCCTAAAATTGATGGCTTTCAGGTGCTTGAACTATTAAAGAATCGGAAAAAGGATTATTCATTTAAAATCATTGTTAACTCAGGTTTCATCGACGCATATGCGCGAGAAAAGCTTGCAGGAAGTGTGGCGGACGATATTTGGGAAAAAGGAAAAAGTGCAAGCGAAATACGTCAAGAACTAAGAGTGCTGCTCAATGGTGGTGTTGCTCGGAAACGCCTCGCTCCTTCAATATGAAACCACTTAAGATTTTCTATGTAGACAAAATCAATTCACATTCGGAAGTATTGAAAAATAAATTATCGACTGTCGATACTGATAAATTTATCGTTTCGTTAGCGAGTATTAAAAATTCAGAATCAACATTCGCCGATGATATTGATCATTTCGATGTTATATTATTTGGGGAGCAAGTTGTGGCAAGGATCGTTATTAGATTAATAAAAATATTTCGCTCCCATAATAGTGTCACTCCCATTTTTATCTTAACAAAACAAAGCGAAGCGCGTGTTGCACGAAAGTATCGAACAATCGGCGTTGATGATATGCTGAATATTGCCGACATCGATACACCCCTTTTTTCTTGGTCATTTATGAGTGCTATCGAACAAGCAATGCTGAGGAGAAAAGCATCAGAGTATAATGTTCTTCAGCGGAGACTAAAACAATTCAATTCAGCACTCTCATCTTTAGTGCATGATATCAACGACCCCCTCGGTGTTATTCGACTTGCGATGTATCATCTCGACAATTCAAACCTTCCCTTAGAAAAAAAGGATATTTTCCTGAAAATGCTTATAAACAATATAGAGCGGCTGGATACTCAGATGAAGGAGCTTCGTACCATCCGTCGGCAGCTAAATAGTAATACACCTGCTGGGCAAAAAGTATTGGCGTTCAAACCTAATATAAATGTAAGGATTGCAAGATAATTCTCCTTGGGAATCATAATAAATTTATTTACATTTCTTTGGTTAAGTAGTTTAATCATCCATTAGAGGTGTATAATCATGGGTTTTAATTGTGGAATTGTTGGACTTCCCAACGTGGGAAAGTCAACTTTATTTAATGCCATCACAGCCGCAGGGGCAAAGGTCGCCAATTATCCTTTCACTACGATCGAGCCGCAAACTGGTGTTGTAGTTGTTCCAGATCAGAGGCTCGACACATTAGCCAAAATTTTCAAATCGCCAAAAGTTGTACCAACTACTATCGGATTCGTTGATATTGCGGGTCTTTTGAAGAACGCCAGCAATGGAGAGGGGTTGGGAAATCAGTTTCTCTTACATATCCGCGAGGTAGATGCTATTGTTCATGTTGTAAGGTGTTTTATAAACGATGACGTAAGTCATATCGAGAGTGGACTCGATCCGAAACGGGATATCGAGATTGTTGAAACAGAGTTGCTACTAAAAGATTTAGAGACAGTAGAAAAAAAACATTCTGAGGCTGAGAAGAAGGCAAAAAGTGGTGAGAAAAAGATTAAACAGGAAGTCGAATTTTACAATAAATTGAAAAACCATCTTGCAGGTGGGAAATTTGCACGTTCGTTCTCTGTTCCTGAAGAAGAGAAAAACCATTTTAACATCCTCCAACTCCTCACTGTTAAACCGGTTATGTATGTTGCCAATGTTGGTGAAGAGGGGTTGACACATGAGGACGACTATGTAAAAGCAGTAAAAGAAATTGCCCGAAATAAGAATGCGAAAACAGTGCTTGTTGATGCAGAGATGGAAGCAGAGATTGCTGATATGCCTTATCAGGAGCGTGAAGATTTTTTAAAGGATTTAGGTTTATCTGAATCTGGATTAGATAAAGTTATCCACGAAGGATATGC
>CAYYIJ010000092.1:0-8257 GCA_964471945.1 uncultured Chlorobiaceae bacterium | reverse complement strand
AGCCGCAGGACATAACTCCTGTTTTTCGCCCCTATTTTCATAGCAGGTAGTTTCGAAATTCTTCTCCGTTATCTGCTTAGCTGATTCCTGATGACCGCTTTTATTAACGAAGGTTTGAGCTTGTCTGTGATGAAAACTTTCCCAAAGGACCGAGGAAGAATAAAACGAGCTTTCTTTCCTTTTGAAAAGATTTGTTGGATAAGTGATTCAATATTGAGGAAATTTAAATTGGGACGATAAACGATACGCTCAAGCAGCGAGGATAAATGGTCGAAATTATCTCGACTGATGATCTGTACCTCCCTCGCGATTAGAAGCTCCCATTTTAATCCAACCAAAACTGCTTCACCATGTCGTAGTTTATATTTTGATAGATTTTCCAATGCGTGTCCGATCGTATGTCCAAGGTTTAGAACCATCCTGCCACCTTTGGGATTCCTTTCGAATTCATCTGTTTCAATTAGCTTTCCCTTATATACATTACAGAGTGAGATTAATTCCTGAGTAAGGTCCAAATCGAGCTTCAATATTTTATTGATATGTTCGCAAAAGAAATTAAATATATTTTTATCAAGTATTGCATACTTTAGAACTTCACCTAAACCACAAATAACTTCTCGGCTTGGAAGCGTCCGCAGGAATTGTACATCGGAGAATACAAATCTTGGCTGATAAAAAGCACCGATAGCATTTTTAGCCAACGGGTGATTCACAGCGGTTTTTCCGCCAATAGAACTTTCTACCATTCCTAATAATGTAGTCGGTATTTGAACCAATTGAACCCCGCGGCGATAAGTTGCAGCAACAAATCCTGTAATATCACCAACAACACCACCTCCCAAAGCAAACAAGGCAGATTTGCGTTCAACGTTTGATTCAACGAGCTTGGTAACAATTTTAGTTGCTGTAGAAATTGACTTTTGTCGTTCACCTGGGGTAATCAAGACCTCAACGATTTGAAAACCATGTTTTCTGAGTATCTCTACAACACATTTCAGATGAAGAGCAGAGACGTGTCGATCAGTAATTATTGCAATATTTTTAGGAATTTCATGTGTTGAAGCGACTTCCGTCAGGCGATTGATGATTCCATTTCCGAGATAAATCGGATAGCTTCTTGCATCCAACCTGATGGTTTGTTTTACGATATTTTTCATTTGATAAAATTTTTTAAATGATAAACGATTTCATCAATCGTAATTCCTACTCGCTGTTTAGTTGTAGTGATAACGATATCTGCCTTTTTATAGAAAGGTTCCCGTTTTGCTAGCAATGATATGATCCGTGAACGGAGTTCATTATCAGTAAGAAGTGTTTTGTTCGTAGATTGAATTAGGGGGCGATCTTTTTTAAATTTTAACCGGTGATAAATTTGTTCTACATCGGTTTTTAGGTAAATCAAGATACCAGACGATTTCACTATCTTCAGATTTGTGTTGTTTGTGATCGTTCCTCCGCCTAAAGAGATCACATGAGAATCGCGGTCGCTTAATTCAAGTAGGAGGGATCGTTCAATCTCACGAAAATATTTTTCACCAAAATCAGAGAAAATATTGGTTATTGATTTGAACATCAAGCGTTCAATTTGTTGATCAATATCGATGTGCGAATAACCCAGAGTATTTGCAAGAATCGGACCGATTGTGCTTTTTCCGCTTCCCATGAAACCGGTTAAGTAAATTAGATTATTGTTTTTCTTAGTCATTATAATTGCAATACTATGCCAATGTTGATCGTCATCCCATCAATATTAGAACGAGAAGTAAAAGGTACTGTTTCCAGATGTATCGTTTCGCCATCGAATTGGGTTTCAGCCATAGCGAATTTAGTTGTTGTTTCGAATTGTATATCTCTGAATTTTATTTCACTCCGCAATGAAATTCTTCTAAATATTCTGTGTTGTACGCCTGTTAGGATATGAATGCCCCATCCAAGTTTTTTATTTATTGTTATGGATTTTACATTTGCTATCTCATACGTACGAGTTCCGTTGTATATCCCACCCCCTGCACCAAAATAGAATTTCCAGTTATCTGACTCTGTTGGAATAGCGGAATAACACGTTAACTCGAGTGGAAAAACAAAATAGCCATCGGTAACGGGAATTCTTTTCGATGTCCCGAATGGGATCGTAAAATTTTCAATTCTTGAAATATACTCGATGCCTAAACCGACTTGAAGATAATCTTCGATAAGGGAATAGCGTAAATCTATTCCAGAGCTTATGATATTGTCGAGTGGAAAAAATTGATTCCGTACCGACTCATCAGCGTCGTCAGGATGGTGAAATAGTTTTGATGACGTTGTATATGAACCATATAAGAAAAGGCAAGACCGGGATTCTTCTTCTGCGATCGATAAATGGACAATTGATAAGATTAGCAATATACAAGCGCTGAGGTAGCGCATGTGTTAATTCCTATTTGCATAGTTTTCAGATCAAGCTATCGATAGAACATATCTCGGTTATCAACAATCTCAGCAGACTTTTTAAGTTCGTTAAACCATTCTGAGAAAAAGCGATTCTTTTTTTCTATAAGGATTTGGTTGCGTAATGAAATCTTTGATTGTTTATAAGCAGTTGTATCGAAGTCAGTTCTTGAAATTATTTTTGTTAAATATACACCTCTTGATCCGATGATCGGATTAGATATTTCACCGGGTTGTAATGATTCAATACCACCAATAAACCCTAGGTCTCGTCCGATCTCTGGAATGAACCCACTTAAACTAAACGGTTCTAAATGTTTAACGCTTATTTTAGGATTTTTTACAGATACCTCTTGTAAATTGTCGGTTGATTTAAGTGATTGACGCAGTTCGGTGGCAATAATTTTAACTATTTCGTTTTTCTTTTCGTGCTTCAGTCGGTTTTCGATGACATGCTTTATTTCATCAAATGGGCGAACTCCAGCTTTTTTCACTTCGGATACCATGAAGACACCGTAATTCTTCTGAATATAGAACGGTTCGCTAACTGCGTTAAGGTTATTTTTAAACGCAAACTTATTAATAGCATTATTCATCCCAATACCCGGGATAACCGCATCTTGTTGGAAGGGTTGAGTTTCTAGTATGGTGTATCGGTTTTGGTTTGCTTCTTTTTCGAATGATCCTTCTTTAGAAAGGTATGAAAAATCCTGAGCACGTTGTGAGGTTTCAGTACGAGTTCTCGGACTCAAACGAATCGTTAAATGAATATCAGTTACTTTTACTTCGCGGTTATCTTTACTATGAACCTTGATAATATGGTAACCAAATTGGCTCTGAATCGGTCCGAGAATTTGTCCGGGTCGTGCTTTAAATGCCGCTTCTTCAAATGGCTTTACCATTCGCCCTTTACCGAACCATCCGAGATCGCCGCCCTTTGCCCCTGAACCGGGGTCTTTCGAATGAATGCGTGCAAGCTCAGAAAAATCTTTCCCACTTTTTATTTCAGATAAAATTGTTTTTGCCTGGTTCAATGCTCCTGTACTATCGTTGTTTTCAATGTTAATTAATATATGGCTCGCATGAACATATTCTTCTTTTCCTGGCTGGAAATTTTTTATTTTTATCAGATGATAACCATCTCTATCGTTAATAGGTCCCAAGATGTTACCGACTTTAGCATTAAAAATAGCTGTTTCTATTTCTGGACTGAATGCACCGTGTCCACGATATAGATCGGATGGGGGAGTCTCTGAGTAAATTTTTGCGAGAGAATCAAAATCGCTCCCTGCTTGTGCTTGTTTCAGAATATCTTCCATCTCGCTTATCACATCGTTAGTATCGGACTGAGATGGGATTTCCTGGAAGAGTACGTATTTTAATTTACGCGTGGCTTCAACTTTGTAATCTTCCAAATTATCATTGTAATATCGTTGAAGATTTTCATCGGATGTTTGAACTTCATCATCTTTAACAAGAATGTTTGGATCAAATAAAGCATAGTCGACTTGATATTTAATATTTTGGTCAGTGAATCGCTGATGGATTTCGCTTTCGCCAACCTGAACACTTGCAGTTATCAGACTTTGAAGTTTTTCCCGCTGGCGTTGTTTCCTTAAGGCACTTTCAACCTGTATTATAATTTGTTTATTTTTTGGATCCATGATTGCTGATTCATATGCCTGTCGATTAAATGCCCCAATCGAGTCTGTAAATTGCTGTTTCAAAAAATCTGGCGGATTTTCTCCTAGTACCCAATCTCTTATTTCTTGATCGGTTATTATTATTCCGAGTTGTTCTATCTGATCATCGAACAATCTTTGTTCGATCAATTGATTCCAAAGCTGATCCCGGATCGACCGTTGTTGATTCTCGTCAGGTTCAGTACCAGTCTGGGCTTTTTGATTATCGAGCGCCCGGCGTAGTAATTCGGAGAACTCTTTATATGTGATCGGATGATCATCGATTTTACCTACTTCCTGAGATTCTGCTATGTTACTGGCTTGTTTTCTGCTAGTTATATCCATTCCCCAATCTAATACGATGTAAACAACAAATACACCAGCGAAAATTGAGAAAAAAGTTGCCATGTTCTCACGTATTTTGGTCATCAACGGCATGAAGAAAAATCCTTTAAATGGAAAAAATGTATAAGATGGAAGAAAATATACGAGAAAATTGCATGATAAGCAAAAAATAATAAACCGCTGCAGTTTTCACTACAACGGCTGAAAACTCATCCTTACCCGATCCACCTTATCTCTTTCGCTAATATTCAATATACGCTAAAGGATGAGTTACAATAATAAAACATCCTTTAGACCAAGATAAGTTCCTTGATTGATAAGATTTTCGCCATTCTCAATTTATAACCAGCGCCACAACCAATATCTTTCAAGTACAACCTTTCCCCAATGAAATGTAACATTTGGGTCGTTCATAGTTAATGACTTAGAGTGTTTGGTGAAAAAATTACCATGGATATTTACTGCACGTGAGTTGCCCGTTTCAATAAAGAAAAATCCATATCCAGAGAAAGCTTTACTCTGTGTGTTTCCCATTATTTCATGTGCGATGTTGTATGCGACAATTTCCGCTTGATTGTTTGCAAAAATACCAGCTTTTGGCAGTAGGATACCTTCTTCAAGTTTAATCCTAATATTATCGCCCAAAGCATAAATATTTTGAATTGAGGTTTGCAGCTTATTTTTATTTACTTCAATCCAACCAGTATCGGTAGTAAGATTTGAATTCGTGAATAATTTAGGTGGTGAACATGTCGGTATCGTAATCAATAAATCGTAATTAGTTTTTATTGTATCAGCGAATGTTATTGTCTTTGTAGGTGACTCTACAGCTATCAGGGTATGATTAGTGAACAATTCGATGCCGTGCGTTTCCAATAACATTTCCAAAGTATGGCTATTTTCTTGTCCGATAAATTCAAGTGGTTGTTTTTCTGGTGTATAAATTTTTATATTCACGTTAGTTAAACCACGTTTTGCAAAAAACGATGCGAGTAGAAAACCAGCATCGTAAGGGGCGGGAGGATATTTATAGTTATTACCTGTGATCACAATTGTTATTGTGCCTCCTGAAAATATTGGAATGACTTTGCTCAATTCCACTGCCTGCTCGAACGTGTAAAAAGAATTAACCGTATTATCAACTCCCGGTAAAATTTGTGAATCTAATTCCGCTCCGAGCGCTAAGACAAGATAATCATATTCAAGTATTCCTTTTTCAGTTTCAACTATGCGGCGGTCAGGAAATATTTTTTGTGCGGTTGCCTGAATGAATTCTATACCATATTTTTCTAATGCTGAATAAGGTTTAGTAATAGCCGCCGGGGTACGCCATCCTATAACTAACCAAAGATAGGATGGCTGGAATGTGTGGTATGCGTTTTTATCAATGAGTACTATTCGGTGTTGTGTCCCGAGATGCTTGCGGAGTTCACGAGCGGTTACAATTCCACCTATACCGCCACCAAGAATGACTATTGTTTTCTGTGCCATAATGTTATTAGAATCTACAAAATAACTTTGTAAAAATCGAATGATTTGATTTTTAATAAACTCTTTCGTATGATTGAGCATAACTTTTTTATACATCAATTATTAGCGAGGTTTTTTTATGCAAATTAAAGAAAAAATGGACAATGAGGTCGCAATTTTAACACTGAAAGGTGATTTACTGGGTGAGCCAGATACTGCAAATTTCCGAGATAAAATACACAGCTTGGTCAACGATGAAGTGAAGAAAGTAGTAATTGACCTTGGCGGTGTGAATTATATGAACAGCTCGGGTTTAGGGACAATTATTGCTGCATTAACCACCATGCGTAACGCAAGTGGTGAGTTGCGATTAGCTCGGGTTGGGAAAAAAGTACAGAACCTTTTTGTTATCACCCAGCTTGTTAAGGTGTTTGATACATACGAAACTGTTGACCGAGCCATCGCAAGTTTCAAGACAAAAAAAAAATAAAATAATTTTTTTTAAGAGGTTGACGCTATGATTATCTCCTCTTCTGCATTTGCTGATAATAGGCCAATCCCGACTAAGTACGCTCACTCTGGTGTAATTGGCGGGAAAAATGTTTCGATTCCTCTTACGTGGACAGATGTGCCCCAAGAAACGAAATCTTTCGCTCTCTCAATTGTCGATCCTCATCCGGTTGCGCGGAACTGGGTTCACTGGTTAGTAATAAACATCCCGAATGAAGTAACATCGTTGCCCGAAGGTATTTCATGTAAAAAGATGCTCTCAGGAACGAAAGAATTATACAATTCTTATGGCGAGCTTGGCTACGGAGGACCACAGCCACCAAAAGGATCAGGCCCCCATCCATACGTTGTGACAATCTACGCACTCGATGTAGAAAAGCTCGATCTCACAGCCAATACAAGCTTGGTTGCATTTGAAAAAAATCTCGAAGGCAGAATAATAGCAACAGCGAAGATTACAGGAATCTACGAAAGATGAGCCGGTAGTATTGAGAATATATTTTTTTTTAACAAATTGAAAGGAGAAATATCAAAGAAACGAAATCATACAAACGGTGCAGTATCTGATTCCGCATCAGTTCATCCTCGATACACTCGTGATTGAACAAATCAGAAAATCTAATTCACGTGTATAACAATTTAAGGAATAATAACATGAAACGATTTAAAAAAATATTTAATCGGGTTATTGCTGTATGTGTTGTTATATTAATTATTTCAACATTAGCAATATCTCAAACCTGGCAGTCTTTACAAGGACCGCCGAAAGCACGCGATGTCAGAGACATCGCAGTAAGTAATGATGGACAGACACTGTATGCGTGCGACAAGTCTGTTCTATTTAAATCAACTAACGGCGGAACGTTGTGGACTGCTACAAAAGTCGAACTTGCCTCACCACTTGTGGTTGTATGTAAACTGGATGTTCCAAATAATGTGGTTGTGGGGGTCAGTGGTTCCATCCGACTGAATACTAGTGGAGGACAAACAACCGATTGGATAGATGCCCTCCCCAACGCCGGCACTCCCCTTCGCCTTACGGTGTCGCCAATCTCAGGGCAAACCGACTATATGTTTCTAGGTCGGCAAGCTAACGGTACTAATACATCAATCATGCGCAGTACCAACGCCGGCGCCAGTTGGTTTTCCCCAACTACATATCCTACTAGTACGAACATCAACGATATCGGACCGTACCCTGTGAGCGGTGGAAGCAGTCAGCATGTATGGGCAGCTGGAGCGGATCCGAACGGTGCGGCAGAAGGCACCGTACTCGCCAGCCGAGGCACTTGGAGATCTATCAACCTTGGCGCTAACTGGACAAAGGTCACAATCATCAGTGGAACGAACGATATGGAGAAATACAACTTGCGATCGGTTGCAATTAAGGATGCTGGCCCTCTCATTTTCGTTGGTACAGAAGCGACCGTGGGGAGCGTTGGAAAAGTATTTCGCTCAGCCACTAACGGCGACAGTTGGGATGCAACAGTAGCTTTACCAACATCTGTTACCAGCATCCGTAGCATCCGCATTCGGAACAATGCAGATCTTTGGGTTGCCACGAATAATGGCATTTTCGTTTCCACTAATAATGGTGGTGAGTGGACAAGCCACCTGCTTATTGGTGAAAACATACTTGCGTTTACGATTGTTCAGAACAATCAGAGTGTCATGCTCGCCACGACAGCGAATACCGTCTGGAAAACAACGAATGCAGGTGGGATTTGGTCGCGAGTTGATAACGGTCTCGGTCGGATGCCGATAACATCAGTTGCTGCATCTTCTCCAAATGTGTGGACGGTTTCTATTGAGTATCCATA
>CAYYIJ010000091.1:0-8322 GCA_964471945.1 uncultured Chlorobiaceae bacterium | reverse complement strand
TCCATTGATTTGACATACAGTGCTATAGTGAACTTTTTATTTAACTTTTCTAATCCGGCTTCTGTTAATATTTCTCTATTTGAATTTAAACACTTGTGTATTGTTCTACAAAGGTCGATATGATCACCTGCTTCGAAAAGAAAACCATTCGTGCCATGCTCGATTTGTTCTGGTATGCCGCCAACATTCGAGGCAACCACTGGCACCTTACTCGCCATGGCTTCATAGATAGTGAGCGGAATGTTTTCTCTTTCAGATGGACAAACCAATACTTCCAGCGAGCGCATAATCTCTGGAATGTCATCACGATGAGGAAGGAAAAAAACTTTACTTTCGAGTTTAAGATCGTGGAATAATTTCATCACTTGCTCATAATATCTTTGAAACGGCGTGAAGACATCGAGAAACAATTGTCCACCGATTATGATACCAATTACATCGGATCGCTGCTTGATAAGCTCACTTATCGCGCGAAGAAAAACTATATGACCTTTCCATGGATCGAATCGTCCAATCATTCCAATTAATTTGATGTTAGATGGAAGAGATAGTTCTTTGTGAAGCAGATTTGGCTCGTCTTGTTTCAGAGGATGAAAGCGTGACAAATCGACCGCATGATAAATCACATCGATATTCTTCGGCATAAAAAGAGTTCTACGCATCAAATCGTTTTTCAATTCCACGGAATTCGTAATGATTTTCTTAACCAGCATAAATGCGAGAAGATTGAACACAAGCATCCTCGACCATTCGTAAAAGAAGATCAAGCTAAATAAGACAGGAAGTCGAAAACGAACAACGGAAGGTGCAATCATCATCAATGAAAGCACATCGCTGCATTGGATTATATCCGGTTTATTTTTCTTTAGATACTTATAAATTGTTATCGAGTCGTGGATAAGTTTCCAAAATCTTTTTGGATAAATAAGCGTTTTCAACATTACATTTTGAAATGGAAATATAACCGTTTCCACTCCTAACGATTCAACTCTGTCAACAAAGTCTCCCCGTCGGTTGAATAACATTATCGGTTTTACTTTTGTCCGATCTATCCCTTTTAGCAGATTGTAAAGAGCGTATTCACCGCCGCCCATCTCAGTATAAAGATTGATAAACAAAATATTTATCGGTTTATTATCTAAATGATTTTTTTCTGTCATGCAATCGATGAATATAATTCCTCGAACTTAGCTGCATACGACTTCCATGAGAGGTCAAGGTGGCTTCGTTCCTTTTGTAAACCGTTATGCTGATTTCTATATTCGATAGCATCAATAATTCTCAAAGCTAATGAAGCAGGATTTTTTGGCTCAGTAAGAAAGACACACTCTTCACCTTTCAGAACTTCCGTTGCGCCAACTGTATTGCTTGCAACAATAGGGACACCGCATTGGTAAGCTTCAAGTACAACAAGCCCGTATGGCTCATAATCAGATGGACATACAAATACATCCAAAGCCGGCATGATATCGGCAATATCATCGCGGTGATCGAGTATCATCATGTGGTCTGCAAGTTTTGCTTTATGGAATCTTTCAAAAAAAACATCACGGTATCGAGAGACCTGCGGAGCCACCTCCTGTGTGATCGCTCCACCTACTATAAGAAAAAATAAATCATTACGCTGTTTGAGGAGAATCTGGGCAGCTTCCAGAAATGTTAGATGACCTTTCCAAACCTCGAATCGACCAATAAAGCCGATGAGAAATTTATCGGAGGGTAAACCAAGTTTTATGCGAACCTGAACATTCTCACTTTTATCTCGTGGATAAAATACCGAGGAGTCGACTCCATTATAAATAACATTGGTTCTTTTTTTCAGGTATAAAGTTTTTTTGAGTAAATCGTTTTTGATGATATTCGAGGTCGCCACAATCCGATCCACAAAAATAATAGCAAGCAGATTAAAAAACCGATATCGCATTGCGCCGTAGAAAATTATCAGATTGAAAATCACCCTCAACCTATATCGTAAAAACGATGGAAATAAAAGCAGGAGAGCGTACACATCACTACAATGTATAATCTCGATTTGCCGATTCCGTATCAAACGCATTATCTGTATGGATGATTTCCAGTTTTTAATTATATTCTGAGGTTTGAGTAATGAAAGTGGTCTCGTTACTGCAAATGGGATAATTACAGTCTCAACACCAGTCGCTCTTACTTTTTCCACAAAAGCACCGTCTTTATTAAATAACAGTATCGGATGAAATCGAGAATGATTCAGATTATTCACAAGATGAAGTACAGAATATTCACCACCCCCTAACCAAGTAAAGAGATTGAAATATAGTATTGTTTTTTTTTTACCATTTTTCAATTGAAGTTTACCTTATTAACAATTTATTCATAATTTAATAAAAGTTACTTAAAATCATAACGAGAAACAAGAGGTTATAACTTATTAAGGAAACGGGAGAAAATTATGTTGCGTAACATGAAAAGATTATTGTATATTTGATACGATTCTATGTCGCTATCTGCTAAAATAATTATTCTGTTTTGCTGCTTTTTCATTCTTTTACAAATTTGGGGTTCCATCGAACCATCGCATTTCAATTGGGGTATTCATTTTTATTCTTTCTATGAACCGTTCTTCCAAATTGCAGCACTAATATGTATAATTATTTTTTTATTTCCACGGGTCCAAAAGAAAATAATCGAATCTCTCGATAAATATCTTCGCTATATCAGAAGACTGCCAATAGTTGTTACATTCATACTGACTTTAGCATCCCTGATTGCAGCCGTGTATACGTTTCCCGTTAAACTCCATCTTTTAGGAGATGGCGCGGTCCTGTTACGCTCCGTTCATCTGGGAATAGGAAGTGATGAGATTAGTCTAAGTTTCCGGAATCAGCCACTCATGTTTTGGATTTACAAATTGGCACTTACATTTCATCCATTTGCGTCTGCCCCAAATCCATATAATGTGTATTTCGCGATTGATGTCATCGCATTGGGGCTGTATCTTTTGTTAATATTTTGGACGATGAGGTCGATAGATCTCTCATTGATTGAAAAATTTTTATTAGGATGTTTTTTATTTTTAGGTGCGGGAAGCCAATTCTTTTTTGGTTACATCGAGAATTATGTTTTGTTGTATATCACTATTACAGTTTACCTGATAACAGCGTGGTTTGCTTTAGAAAAACGTGTTCCTTTTGTTCTTCCAATTTTCGTTTTCATTATTATGATAATGCTCCATCTCGGGAGCTTGGTTTTTCTGCCAAGTTTTATATCATTGGTTATTTTGAAATGGAAAAACAAATTTCACGCTGTTCTTTTCCTCATAGGTGCATCAATACTTGGATGTGTTGTTCTATATTTAGTTGGATTCAATTTGATTGATATGACCCGCCACCTCAAATCCGGTACGGTGGATTTTCTCCAATTATTTACAGCAATCGGTGGAAATTTCCCATATCCGATGTTTTCTTTTTTTCATTTGCTCGATTGGTTGAATGTACACCTTTTGATTGTTCCATTTGGATTATTATTAACAGTAATTCTCATATTTTCATTAGAAAAGAAACAATGGTGGCGAGATAAAACTTTATTATTTCTATTGACCGCAGCCTTGTGTGGCCAAACCTTCACCTGGATAGTTAATAGTGCATTAGGAATGGCAAGAGATTGGGATCTATTGTCTAGTTTCTTTGTCCCATTGATGATTCTCCCGATCTATCTTTTTACACAGCCGGTTAACATAAATCCACGTCGTAATATAATTTTAATTATTGTAGCAGTTACTTTTATTCATTGGATTGGATGGATAGGAGTGAATGCAGACTTAGATCGTCATCTTACACGAATGAAAATCCTCAACAGTCCAAAACTTTTATCACTTTCAACTCAATTGAGTTACAACGAAGCACTTGCAAACTATTTCTTTGGCGAACAACGATATAAAGATGCCAGAATATACTATGAGGATTTTCTTAAAATTGATTCAAGTAATCCCCGCATCATTGGCAATATAGCAGATATATACAGAAGATTAGACGATCGGGAGAAATATTTTAAAATGCTGAAACGTGCAGTAACTCTCAACAGCCCTGATCCAGGTATCTATTCCAACATAGGTGTTGAGTACGCAAATAGAGGAGACACAGCTAAAGCAATCGAATATAATGAGCGAGCGATTCAACTAAACCCCGGGATGCAAAAAGCACATGCTAATCTGGGTGTCTTATATTCGAGCAAGAAAGAATTTAGATTAGCAGATCAGCATTATACAGCTGCAATCGATTTAGGAATGCGAGAGCCTCTGCTGTTTAGGTATGCAGGTGATGTTGCTGCGGTTTTAGGAGACTATCAACGTGCAATCCGCAACTATGACGTTTATCTAAGTACAAACTCGAAAGATATCAGAGTACGTGAAGTGAGGGATAAAATTTACCAAATTTTGCAAGAACAACGAAAATAAGAGGTTCAACAGATTATCTGTTCAGTGGGCCCTGTAGGACTTGAACCTACGACCCGCAGATTATGAGTCTGCTGCTCTAACCAACTGAGCTAAGGGCCCTTCGTCCAAATTTATAAAAAAACTATGTTAAATATATCTATTTAAAGCATAAATTCAAAAAACTATTTATTTCAATAAAAAAAAACATTGACAAAAATCAAAGAATTGCATATATTAATAATGAGATGCTAATCAAGTCATATCATAAAGTGAGCGCATATTGAAAATATCTTTCGTCTGCGTGGCCAGAACCTTACGCATCTCAGCTAATCATTTACTATTCAAATATCTTTACAACAATTTAGGGAGTTAGAATGACTCGTACAAAATATTCTGACCGATATTGTGGTTACTGCCATAAGGATACACGCATGGAGAGGGTTGGAGTGATGGAAGGAATCCAGGGAAAAATTTGGTTCCGATGCACCCGATGTCATCATACAAGCTTATTTGAAGTCTCGGAATCCGATGAACAAAAATGTGATAAGCTTGATCCGGCAAATGCGACATTGTATAATCCGCTGCAGAGCTTCAAGATTGGTGAAGCAATTTTCCATAACGATTTGAATGATGTTGGTAAGGTGTTGAGTAAAATAAAAACTTCTGATGGAAACCAAGCTATTATTGTTTCTTTCACAAAGCTCGGCCAACGTCGTTTGATAGAAAACATTAAACCGGAAACACCGGTTGAGATTGATAACACAATAGGAGTACTACATGAGTAACGGCTACGAAGGGAGGTGAAATGCATGGTCGGAATTGTTATACAAGAGAATGAAAACATCGACCGCGCAATCCGCAGATTTAAGAAAAAGTATGAACGCTCTGGCATCTTAAAAGAAGTCAAGAAACGGGCTTACTTTACTAAACCTTCGGTGATAAAACGGATGGAAAAGATCAAAGCTGTCCGTCGATCATATCGTACGCGTATGGAAGAAATGTAAGCTAACATCATTCCCGAATAAAAAAAAGGTCGGCTCACCACCGACCTTTTTTATTAGTTACTACAATACCGCTCTGCTAGCCGGCTCGGAATATGAACTGGGCAATCCGCGGTTGGTTATGATTAGATGCCGAGCAAAAGCATATCGGCATGACGCGTGGGGTGGATAAACACAAACTTACACTATTTTCGTAGCAGAGACATCTGAAAAATCACCCAAAGGGTCACCCTGAATTCATTTCAGAGTCTAAAATCGTTTAGATTCCGAAACACTTGCCCGCAGCAGGCGGGAGTTCGGAATGACGGGTATGGTTTTATAATATTTCAGATGTCTCTAGCAGTTATTAATTACCCTTTCTTATCTTGCGATGTTTACCTTTTTCTGATGGGAAGTTTCTGTCTGACAGACGGTATCTGTATCAAACCGATGAAAATAAGAATTGCCGTTACTATCCAAGCTCCATTTGTGATATTTAAACCTATCTCATAAGTGGATGATTGAAAACGGAATTCAACATTATGATTGCCTGCTGGTAAAACGATAGATCGTAACACGTAATTTGTTTTGTATATCTCGGTTTCCTTGCCGTCAATAAAAGCTTTCCATCCAGCAGGATAAAAAACCTCGCTCAGAACAAGCAATGAACTGTTACTTGAATAAGTATTAAGAATAATTTTCCCAGATTCGTGCTTCGTGATGACAACATTGACAGAATCTGATTTTGTGACTTCTGCGGCTGGTGATTTTTCAAGAATTGCGGTTACTTTTGGATTCCAAGAAGGTGAATTCATATAAGAAAAAGTTTCAGTTTTCGATTGAATAATAATCGCTGTATCTACGAACCATGCTCGCGGATGATAGTCGGGATTAAGAAATGTTACGATACTTTTGGCTTGATCAACATATACCATCGTAAATTTATCTTCCGGTAATCTACCTTTAGCTACAATGTATTTCGTATTCAACATGTTAACGACATTCATGTTTAAAGGGAATTGTGGATCAGGACCGTTGTAAAGAGAAGATTCTAATAATTCTTGGTAGATTTTTAATTTAGCAGGACTGTAACCGCCGATCGAAGCCACCTGATGGTACATATAAGTATTGTCTTGAAAAAGGTCTTGTCCGAGCGGAAATACTCTGTATAGAGTCGTATCTGTTTTAAAGAATTTAACTGTTGCATCGGGTTGAAAACGTTCCTCGAACAAACTTCTTGGCTTGGGGTCTATGAATTTCGTGTTAATAATTACCAGATCAATTATTAGAACAACTAGAAATCCTACAGTCAGCGTTGTAAAACTCATCTTTCGTTTGATGTATAATATAATGAGACCGATGCTCGCGCCGCTAATTAAAGAAAACTTTATGTAATCTTTCCATAAAAGATCGAACCTCATCCGTTTCAATTGTTCAAGTACTTGCGGTGCCTGCGCGCCATACTGTTGTCGTAATTGTTGTGTATCTTCACTTCGTTGAAACATCACATCAGAAAGTGAAGAATATACAGGATCGTTACCAATGAAACCGATCAGTAGTATTGTGCCGATAATACCAAGTGTTATAAAGAGCCCCTTGCGTAGTTTGTCAAGATTAAACGTCTTCGTATTGCTTTGCATATCAGCAAGCACCGTCAATCCTATTGTTGCCAGAATACCGAATGTGACCGGAATAAGATGCAAAATCATCACAGGAACTCGGAACTTGTTGAAATAAGGAAAATAATCGAAAAATAAATTATAAAGGATTCCGAAATGTTTCCCGAACGAGATAAAGAACATGATAAGGGAGATTGTCAATAAGAACCATGTGAGTTTCGTACGTCGGTAGATAATGGCTATGATGCCTAAAAGAATCGGAACAATCCCTATATATACCGTACTTTCAGTAAATGGCATCCATCCCCAATAGAAGGGAGTTGAAAAACCAAAGAACGACGGGATAAAATAGTTCATCAACTCGAATGGATGGAATGACCAGTTGGTAGCATAATCGTATGAAAGACCGCTCGTACCTTCACCACCACTTCCAGTGCCTCTTATTGAATATGCAGAATATTCTTGAGTCGGTAAGAATTCATATGAATATATTGCGAATCCAATTCCTAAAGCGAGAAAGAATAACAAAATCTTTTTTATTACCGGTAATGGTTCCTTCCGTACAGTAAGAACAACTTCATATAACACATAACAACCGATAACGAGTAATCCATAAAAAGCGATTTGAGGATGTTTATTCAGGAACATTGTACCGAGAGCCGCGGCAAGCAAACCAATAGTTAATAGATTTATCCTTTGAAATAAAGCGTACGTCAGCATGAATATGAGTGGAATGAATGTCAGCGTCATAAGCTTCGTTCCATGTCCACCCTGTGCGAGACCAATAGCGTAAGGATTGAACATAAAAGTGATTGCAGCAAACAGAGATGGTAAATGTGAAAATCCGATTTGTCGCGCAAGCAAGTACATAAAAACACCCATTAAAAAGTAATGTAGCACCATCCACGACATCTCGGCATTGAGGAAAATTAATCTGAACAGGGACTGTGTTATGATCTCTAAATAATTCGGATTATGGGGAAACATCAATGCAGCTGCTATGGGTATCCCACTGAAGATATAAGGTATCCAATGTGGAGGTGTTTGTTCTTGTTCCTTTAACAATTCGAATGCTTTTCCCCAGCTATGGGCAGCCGCTGTATCACCAGAGTCTGCAAAAATCATATCCGACGTGATAATCTTGAAAAACAGAATATAGACCAAGGCGAGCAAAATCAAAATACAAAGTGTATCTTTTTTCATAGATGATAGATTATCAAACCACGATGCTTTGGAACTAACTTGTGCTTTTTGTTGATGTTTTGATTTTGATGACATGAGATATTTATCTATAAATTAAATGCTAAGAAAA
>CAYYIJ010000090.1:0-8385 GCA_964471945.1 uncultured Chlorobiaceae bacterium | reverse complement strand
GTTCGCGGATTAATATTGTAAAGCAAAGCGAATTGCCTCCGCCGCCGCCTGAGGAATTAGCCACTAGTTCCTCGTTCCTAGTTCCTAGTGAATTCGCGTTGCTGCAAAATTACCCGAACCCGTTTAATCCAGTGACTAATATTAAGTTCCAGATCCCGAAACATGATCCTGAAATGAATTCAGGACTAAAGGTTCGGGATGACGGGTTAGATGTTCGGGATGACGGATCAATAAGTCATACTGAACTACAAAACCGTCACGCTGAATTCAAAAATCGTCATGCTGAATCCAAAAATCGTCATGCTGAACTTGGTTCAGCATCTCAACAGGTTACACTTAAAGTGTATAACCTCTTAGGGCAGGAAGTTGCCACCTTGGTCAACGAGGTTAAACAGCCGGGTGAATACTCGGTAACTTGGAATTCCGGGACTAATCCCAGCGGCATATATTTTTACCAATTAAAAGTTGGTAATAAAATCGCCACAAAAAAAATGCTCCTGCTGAAGTAAATCTTCACAACATCTCGAAGGTTGATCAAGACTAAATCCGGCCGAAGCGGATGAAGAATGACAGCCGCCTTATTAAGGTTATTAGTGCTTTAGCCGCAGTGAATTTGTAACAACCGAAACCGAGCTCAGTGCCATCGCTCCAGCCGCAAGCATCGGATCGAGTTTGCCAATCGCAGCTAATGGTATTAAAATTATGTTATAAATAAAAGCCCAGAAAAAATTCTGGCGTATGGTTTTCATCGTCCGCTTTGAAAGTTGTATTGCAATATTAACACTTTGTAAATCTCCCTTAACAAGAATTATATCGCCAGTCTCATTGGCAATGTCGGTACCGGTGCCCATCGCTATACCAAGATCAGCTTGGGCGAGGGCGGGTGCGTCGTTAATTCCATCTCCTACCATTGCAACAACTTTGCCTTCAGATTGAAGTTTTTTAATTTCATCTGTTTTTTGATTTGGGAGCATATCAGCGATAATATTTTCAATTTCAGCTTGTTTCCCTATGATGGAAGCAGTTTTGTTATTATCACCGGTAATCATTGTAATACTCAGTCCCATTTTCTTCATCCGATCCAATGCTTCCTTTGAATTTGTTCTTATCACGTCTGATACTCCGATTATACCAGCGGGTTGATTATCAATAGAAATAAAAATTGGTGTACAACCATTTTTCAACAACTGATCAATCATTCTCTGATACCCGTTTTGCAGATTAAATGTAGCTTCTAAATATTTGAAACTCCCAATCTTAACAAGTTTACCATTAACAATTCCTTTTACACCATGACCAGCAATCGATTCAAAATCTTGGACTGTCTCAGAATCGATTCCTTTAGATTTTGCATAATAAACAATTGCTCTAGCAAGAGGATGGTCAGATAGTTTTTCAATGGACGAAGCGTAGTGTAGTAATCCTTCCTCGGAAAAGGACTGGATTGGATAAATAAAATTGATAGTTGGTTTCCCAACTGTAATGGTTCCAGTTTTATCCAAAACAACCGTATCGATTTTATGCGCAACTTCGAGACTTCGCGCGTTTTTTATTATGATTCCATGCTCCGCACCTTTTCCAGTTCCAACCATAATAGCTGTTGGTGTTGCTAATCCCAGTGCACAAGGGCATGCTACGATCAAAACTGCTATTGTGCTGAATATCGCATGTGCGAGACCTGCCTCGGGACTAATAATCATCCATCCGATAAAAGTAAAAACGGCTATTGTTAATACCGAAGGAACGAATATCGAGGCAACTCTATCGGCGATACGTTGGATCGGGGCTTTAGAAGCTTGAGCTTCTTTCACCATCTTTACAATTTGAGAAAAGAGAGTATCCTTCCCAACTTTCTTCGCTTGAAAGGTGAAACTACCTGAATGATTTATAGTTGCACCGATTACTTCACTTCCGATCTGTTTTTCAACAGGGATACTTTCACCAGTCATCATAGATTCATCGACGAAGGATCTGCCATTTACAACCACGCCATCTACAGGAATCCGTTCACCAGGTCGAACCCTTAGTAAATCACCCACTTGAACATATTTTATTGGAATATTGGTCTCTTTTCCATCACGGATCACACTTGCTGTCTTAACTTGGAGGTTAAAGAGTTTCGTTAATGATTCAGATGCCTTTCCTTTAGCATTCGATTCAAGAAAACGACCTAATAGAATAAGCGTGATGATAACTGCTGAGGTATCATAATAAGTTGCTGGATGTTCACCAAACGTTAAAAATATTTCTGGAAAGAATGTTGCTATCGTACTGAAAACAAAAGCAATAGAAGTTCCGAGTGCAACTAATGTATTCATATCGGCAGAGAAGTGTTTTAACATTTTCCAGAAACCGATGAAGAATCTTCTGCCTACCCAGAAAAGTATCGGTGCAGTTAGTAAAAAAAGCACATAATTCAAAAATGGATATGAATGAGCAAAAAACATATTGATGATCGTGATCGGAAGCGTAAGAACTAGACTGATTATCAAATCTCTTTTTATTAATCGAATCTCTTCGGTCTCTATATTTTGTTTGAAATCTTCGATAGTATCTTCTTCAACTTCAACTACTTTGTAACCGATCTCTTCAATGGAAGTTTTAATTAATTTTATATCGACAATCGCTTCATCGAAAGATATTGTTGCTGACTCTGTTGCGAGATTTACGCTTGCCTTGTCAACACCGTTTAACTTAGTGAGATGGGTTTGAATGCGATTAACACAACTTGCACAGTGCATACCTTTAATAGGGAGTATGACGGTCATAAAAAGGGTTGATGTTTTTATAAGAGTTGGATTACAAAATGTTGAATATAGAGAATAGAGGATAGAAGATACAACGCTGAATAAGTATCGAACTTCTTTTTACATTCTTCAGCACAAAAGAAATATGTTTCACCTTTATACTCGCTTGTGCCAGCGGCCACGCTTTCTTCAAATTCCATTAAACATACTGGGTCAATTTTCATATTCATCATTTATCTTGGAGTAAAGGTGTATCTAAAAAGAAAACCGTCATTCCGTTCCACCCTGTGGGCGGGATCGGAATCAAAACCTTGCAAACCTGTTTCCGTTGTATAGATGCTTATCCCGCTGAAAGCGGAACAGCATGATGAGGAAATAATGGAAACCTATCTTCAGTTTTGATGCTTGCAACATTCGGGAAGATTCTCATAAGCTTCGGGATCATGTTTGCGATCGTTGGCATCGTAACCTGCACGGGTAATAGTTTGCTCAATTGTTTCGATGTTTGTTTGCTTGGGAACATACGTTACAGATACGGTTTTTCCTTCAGTATCGAATGTTACATCTTTGATACCTTCAAGATTTGAAAATATTGCTTTCTTGATAGTCTTCTCACACATATCGCAGACAATCGTTGGAACTTTGATAATGGCTACATCAGTATTATCCTTTTTTTGACACCCGATAAATAGGTAACCGATCATAAATAAAATCAAAATATACTTCATAACATTTCTTCTGGAAGGTGATAAAAAAAACCGTCCAGATGAATTTGGACGGCTAAAAATTAAATTTAATATCTATTACTAATCGTTTTTTTGTTTTGTTTCTTTTGCTTTACCCATGGGGCAATCTTTCATTTCAGCTTTAGATTTGTCACACTTTCCTTTTTCACTTGGTGAACAATCCTTAGACATTTTTCCATCTTTTTTGCAACAATCCATCGAGCCGTGCTTTGCATCTTTACATTCATCCTTCGTTTTAGTTATGCAATCTTTCGAATTCTTATCGACATGTTTTGTATCTGAGCATTCAGCTTTCGTTTTATTTGAAGCCATCTTTGCATCTTTCGGACAGCAAGATTTTTTCTCAGGTGTTTTCTTTTCACTTGCAGTTTCGTCAGTAGTCCCATATGTTAATGAAGCTGCAACTATTATAATGAAAAGAAGAACAAAAATATTTTTTAGTTTCATACAACTTTCCTTATTTGATAATAACTTGTAAATTGAGTTAAGTAACTTTATTAAGAGTACAAAAATTTTTTATTAAATGCAAGATAAATAATTTGCCATTTATCAAAAAAATACGGAAATTGTTCCTCATCAATATATGTATCACTTCTATCGAAAATAATTGAAAATCATAATAATTGGGGCAGGTGAAGTTGGTTTTCATCTTGCCAAAATCCTCTCTCAAGAACATCACGATATTGTCGTCATAGATAATGATGAAAATCGAGTCAAACGAGTAAATGAAAATTTAGATGTATTTGCAATTGAGGGCAGTGGCGTTAGCCCAAAGCTTATCGCTCAGGGGGGGGCTGAAAATGCTGATTTATTAGTCGGGGTTTCCCCATACGATGAGATAAATATACTTGCTTGTCAGATAGCGAGTAAAATGGGAACGAAGCGAACGATTGCCCGCATCAGTAATTCCGAGTTTAATTCTCCCGATGTTTTGGTAAAACCGGAACATTTAGGAGTTAACCTTTCGATATTTCCTGAATTAATTACTGCCGACGAGATAGAAAGATTAGTTAAACGTGCAACTGCGACTGATGTACTCGAGTTCGGAGAAGGAAGAATTCAAATCATTGGTCTTCGTCTCGATATCAATAGTCCAATTATTAATAAAATGCTTCGTGATATTGGAACTGAGTCTGGAGAATTAACATTTCGGATTGTGGCAATAAGCCGGGGGGCACGCACAATAATTCCTACCGGCAACGATGTGATTAAAAAAAATGATCAGGTATTCGCCGTATGCAAGACAGAATATGTTCAGGATATGTTACGCTTGGCAGGAAAAGAAGGAGAGAGGGTAGAAAATGTAATGATCCTTGGCGGAGGGAAAATTGGCAGCAAGGTAGCCGAACTTCTCGAAGAAGAATATAGTGTTAAAATTATTGAATCGAAAAAAGACCGTACGCTGGAGCTTGCCGAGCAGCTGAAAAAGACACTCGTTATTCACGGTGAAGGTTCCGACATCGACCTCTTAGCTAAGGAAGGTATAATGGACATGGATGTGTTCATTGCAGTTTCAGAAGATGAGGAAACGAATATTATCTCCTGTTTGATGGCAAAGCATTTAGGTGTTCAAAAGACAATTGCACTTGTAGAAAATTCCGACTACGTTGCATTGGCTGGAACGATCGGTTTAGATGTTGCGGTCAATAAAAAACTTTCTGCTGCCCAAATTATTTTAAAATTTATTCGCAAAGGTGAAATTCTTTCTGTTGCTACTCTTCATGGGGTTGATGCTGAAGTAATCGAGTTAGTTGCACAAAAAGGTTCACAAGTTACTAAAAAATCATTGATGGACGTGAAATTCCCTGAAAGGGCTATCGTTGGATGTATTATCAAAGGTGATTCTGTGAATATTCCAGTTGGGTCAACGAAAATTAATCCGAACGATAGAGTTGTAGTATTTGCCTTACCTCAAGCCATTCCTGAGGTAGAAAAATTTTTCAATAAGTAAAATACTATGAACATCAAATCTGTTATTGCTATAATCGGTTTAATTATAATTTTTATTGGAACAGCGATGCTTATCGCTATTCCATTCTCCCTTTATTATGCGGATGGCTCCACAATATCAATTGTCATTTCTTCTTTGATATGTTTGGGTATTGGTGCCTCGCTATACTTTAGTTTTAAGAATACTTCTATCGAGCTGGGAATCCGCGATGGTTTTGCAATTGTAACTTTTTCTTGGCTCGCAATGAGTATCTTTGGCTCTCTTCCATTTTTAATCTCAGGATATATACCATCTATAACAGATGCATTTTTTGAAACCGTCTCAGGATTTACTACCACTGGGGCTTCAATTCTGAAAGATGTCGAAGCGCTCCCACATGGACTTTTATTCTGGCGAAGTATGACACAATGGATTGGCGGGATGGGGATCATTGTTATGTCCATAGCAATCTTACCCATTTTGGGAGTTGGTGGAATGCAATTGTTCAAAGCCGAATCTCCAGGTCCAACTGTCGACAAAATAAAACCTCGAATTGGTGAAACTGCTAAAGTGCTTTGGCAGGTTTACGTTTTGTTTAGCGCTGTTGAAACGTTATTGTTGATTATTGGCGGGATGACCCTGTTCGATGCCTTAAACCATACTTTTACAACCATGGCAACCGGAGGATTTTCAACGAAGAACGCAAGTATTGCCCATTTTAACTCTCCCTACATAGACGTTGTTATAACGGTATTCATGTTTATCGCAGGCATAAACTTTGCGCTTCATTTCCGCTTCTTACGAGGCGATACAAAATTGTTTTTCAAAAATACCGAGTTCTTATTTTATCTTGGGCTGACAATTCTATCCATCGCAATCATCTCTTGCCTCCTTCTGTGGCACGGTAACTATACTTCAATTCTTGAGGTAATTCGTTATAGTTCTTTTCAAACCGTTTCCATACTAACGACGACCGGATTTGTAACCGCAGACTATGAACTCTGGCCCCTTGCAACCCAGTTTGTTTTATTCCTGTTGATGTTTGTCGGTGGGTGTGCCGGTTCAACGGCAGGCGGAATAAAAAATATGAGGATAGTAATTTTACTCAGGAATGGCGCAGCGGAAATGCGGAAACTTATTCATCCCAAAGCCGTTGTGCCGATCCGTTTCAACGAGAAAATTGTACCGCCGGAAATCATCAGCCATATACTTGCATTCTTCGTCCTTTTCATTTCGACATTTGTCGGCTCAACAGTCATCATGACGGTTTTAGGACTTGACAAGGTTACTGCAATGGGGGCTGTAATAGCATCATTGAGTAATATAGGACCTGGGCTTGGCGGTGTTGGACCTATCGACAACTATTCTCACATCCCGATTGTCGGCAAATGGGTATTAAGTTTTTGCATGATCATCGGCAGGCTTGAGCTGTTTACCGTACTCGTGATATTTACTCGTGTGTACTGGAAGGTTTAATCTATACATTTAAATTTATTCACTTTGACCTACAATGAACTATAGATCCATATTGTCTATACTCGGTTTTTTAGTAGGGTGTTCGGGTACGGCAATGCTTCTCGGAATCCCGTTCTCAATTTATTATGGCGACAACGACCTAATTCCTATTTTTATTTCTTCCGGTATATCTACGGTTATCGGGTTTGGAAGTTGGAGATTTTTTAAACAACCAAAACTAGAGCTTGGTATAAGAGAAGGATTTTTGATTGCAACCTCCGGCTGGGTTGCAATTGCGCTTTTCGGAACGTTGCCTTACTTGCTAACGGGAAGTATATCTTCTTTTACAGACGCCTTTTTTGAGACGATTTCAGGTTTTACAACAACCGGAGCTTCGATTTTAACTGACGTTGAAAAACTTCCGCACGGAGTTTTATTCTGGAGAAGCATGACACACTGGATCGGAGGAATGGGAATTATAGTTCTTTCTTTGGCAATTCTTCCTTTATTGGGTGTCGCGGGTATGCAGCTTTATAGAGCTGAGGCAGCCGGACCTACAAAGGATAAGCTCTCACCACGCATTGCCGAGACTGCACGACTGCTGTGGGGTGTTTATGTTTTGCTTACTGCTGCTGAGGTTGTGTTGCTGCTGTTTGGAGGAATGTCGGTCTTTGATGCGTTGTGCCATTCGTTCGGAACTATTGCGACGGGTGGTTTCTCAACAAAAAATGCCAGCGTCGCATATTACAAGTCGCCGTTTATTGATTATGTTATAGGGACGTTTATGTTTCTCTCTGCTGTGAATTTCAGTTTGCATTATGCGGCTGTGAGGGGAGATGTGTTGATTTATTTTAAAAACAGCGAGTTCAAATTTTTTGTTCTATTGGTCGGAAGCGCGATAGCGTTCGTAACCGCGGTGAACACACTAACCTTGCCGGCACAAAATTTCGCGGATGTTTTCAGGCATTCTTTTTTTAACGTCATTTCCATTTCAAGCTGTACCGGCTTTGCAAACGCTGATTTCGCAGTATGGGCTTTCGCATCTCAGTTTGTGCTTTTTGTTCTAATGTTTCCCGGCGGGTGCGCTGGGTCCACATCGGGGGCTATAAAAAACGTTCGGATATTTTTGTTGTTGAGAAACATTTTAACAGAGACTAAAAGAATCATTCATCCTAAAGCTGTCATCCCGATAAAATTCAACAACAGAGTTGTTGAGCCGGAGATACTCTCCGTAATCGCTTCTTTTTTCGTTCTGTATATTTCGACATTTGCTGTTTCGTCATTAGTTTTAATGATAATCGGAGTCGATCTCGTTTCGGCAATGAGCGGAGTTGCTTCTTGTATGGGAGGGGTTGGACCGGGATTAAACGTCGTTGGACCGATGGCGAATTATTCTTCCATTCCGATAATTGGTAAATGGGTTTTATCTTCAGATATGCTTTTGGGACGGCTTGAGTTATTTACCATCATGGTGATATTCACAAAATCATTCTGGAAGGTATGAATT